>URSE01000001.1 GCA_900550455.1 uncultured Veillonella sp.
CTATTAGAATTAAATGGCTGACTTAGAGAAAGTCCGTTAGATTTAGTAAAGAGGGGTAAGATTATGTCGACTGAGGTTATTAGAAATCGTGTGCTACGAATTGCCATTCTTACTGTATCCGATACGAGGACAGCAGAAACTGATAAAGGAGGCAATCGGGTACAAGAGATTGCTGAGGCCGCTCATTTAGATGTAGTTGCTCGATCCTTGGTCAAGGATGATATGGAAGCTATTAGTAACGTCGTTGAAGGATGGATTTCTGATCCCTCCATTGATGTTATCGTCACAACTGGTGGTACAGGCATTGCCAAGCGGGATGTGACCATTGAAGCAGTCTCTAGCCTATTAGATAAGGAAATACCAGGCTTTGGAGAGCTTTTCCGCTACATCTCTTATGTAGATGATATTGGGCTTAGAGCTATTGCATCTCGGGCCATAGCAGGTGTGGCGAGGAATAGTCTTATCTTTGCTATTCCTGGCTCTGTCGGTGCGGTTACCTTGGCTATGGAACGGTTAATAGTCCCTCAAATTCCACATCTTGTGCGAGAAATTACTAAATAATACCATCCCTAGTAGGGGTGATATAGTATGCGAATTTAGTCATTAATTTATCAGATATGCATAGGAAAATCCTTGTCTTTACTAGGACTGGTAAAAGTGATTATGCTATAATTAATATACAGTACAAGAGTATGTACCAAAGATAAAAATGATTGCGCAGGAGGACTCCATGGCTTTCAAATTGAAAGGGAAAGAAGAAAAATTCTTCAGCATCTTAAATGATCACGCAGTGCTTTGTCACGAAGCAGGCTTGCTCTTAGTCGATGCTTTTAAAGGTGAGATCGACCCAGATGAGGCCCTTAAAGAAATTAGTAAAAAAGAAAAGGAAGCAGATGAGCTTGTAAATGATACAGCAGAACGTTTGCGCAAGACCTTTATTACGCCAATGGATCGGGAGGATATTCAACTCCTTATTGATCAGTTAGACAATACCATGGATGATATTAAAGATATTATGGATAAGGTGGTTATGTACCATGCAGGGAACCCATCTCCTGGTGCCATTCGTATGGCAGAAATCGTTGCTAAGTGCGGTAAGCATGTAGCTAAATCCATTTCCTATATGGGATCTTTGAAGAAAAATCATGTTAAGGTAGAAGCTCGTGGTAATGAAGTCCTTCGCTTAGAAGAAGAAGCGGATGATATTTATCACGAAGAAATGGCAGCACTTTTTGCTGATTGTAAGGATGCGATTGAACTTATTAAGTGGAAAGAAATACTTAATGCTATGGAAGATGTTATCGATGGCTGTGAACGCCTTGTAGGAACCTTCCGTCGGGTGGTATTAAAGTATGCTTGATGCCCATTATTTAGTGTGGGCTGTAGTCTTCTGCGCATTGTTATTTGACTACATCAACGGCTTCCACGATACGGCTAATGCGATTGCTACCTCTGTTTCTACCCGGGCTATTTCTCCTAAGAAGGCTATTTTGATGACGGCAGTCCTTAACTTCTTAGGTGCCTTGGTATCCACAGGGGTTGCTAAGACAATCGGTGGTGATATCGTTTTATCCCCTGATTTGATCGATTCTTCCATTATGTGTGCTGCTTTACTGGGTGCCATTATATGGAATTTATTAACTTGGATGTGGGGTATTCCGTCTTCCTCCTCACATGCCTTAATCGGCGGTGTTATTGGGGCTGTTGGCGTATCTGCTGGCTTTGGCGCCCTTAATGAGCAAGGGATTTTGAAAATCTTCTTATCTCTTATTCTTTCTCCTGTAGTAGCCATGGTTGGCGGCTATATTATCATGAAAGTATTGCTCTTTATCTTTGGTCGCTTTTCTCCTATTGCCCTCAATGACCGCTTTCGGAATATGCAGGTTTTATCTGCTATTCTTATGGCTTTTTCGCATGGCTCTAACGATGCTCAAAAGGCTATGGGGATTATTACATTGACCCTCTTATCAGGAGGCTATATTTCCACCATGGATGTACCGACCTGGGTTAAATTGGCCTGTGCCACTTCTATGGCCTGTGGTACAGCCGTAGGTGGGTGGAAGATTATCTCCACCATGGGGACTAAGATTTTTAAGATGGAAACCATTAATGGTTTTGCTGCGGATTTGAATTCTGCCTTGACCATTTTTACCGCTACCTTCCTCCACTTGCCAGTTTCTACAACTCATGTTGTATCTGGTTCTATCATGGGGGTTGGATCTTCTAAACGAATTAAAGCCGTTAATTGGGGGGTTGCACGGTCCATGGTTATGGCTTGGTGTGTGACTATACCGCTTTCAGCCATCATGTCGGCCCTTATTTATGAAATTGGCCATTTCCTCTTCTAGGAAGGAAATAGCGATTAGAGTGAAACAGTCTTCGCTTTCTGCGAAGGCTGTTTTTTGTTGATTTTTTAAATGTCCACTATTTTTGGATAAATTTAATGTTTACTATTGCGGTATATTTTCATTTGTACTATACTCTTTGTAGTAAACATAAAGGCCTTATGAACTACTGGAGGAACTCATGAAGTTGAATCAAGCAACGGACTATGCTTTCCGTATGGTTTTGCACATGTCCATGATGCCTGAAGGCTTCAAGATTACCGGTTCTGAATTAGCAGGCGCAGAAATGATTCCTGAGCGTTTTTTGCTTAAGATTATGCGCATGTTGATTCAAGCGGAAATCATGCAGTCATTTAGGGGTGTTGAAGGGGGCTTTGCCCTCAAAAAAAATCCTAAGGATATTAATTTGCTCGATGTGATTCGGGCTGTAGAAGGCGAAGCTTATTTGCAACGCTGCCTCTACGATCCAGAATCCTGTAATAAGTCTTGTATGGGGCACTGCGCTGTTAATGAAGCTATGGCTACTATTCAAGATGAGCTGGCTAGCCACCTGAGAGAGGTTAACTTTGCTGATTTGGCTGAGCGAGAAAAGGAAATCCAAGGGATTACCTCACTTTGCGCTTGTGGTAATTTCTAAGTAGCTTATATGTTTTGATTTTATTCGTTGTTGCACGTAAGTGCGTGAAGGAGGATGCAGCATGTTAGATGCAGTATTTCTTGCTCGATGGCAATTTGCTTTGACATCGATTTATCACTGGCTCTTCGTACCACTAACCTTAGGTATGACAGTGTCCATTGCTGTGATGGAATGGTTCTTTGTTTCCACCGGCAAAGAAATTTATCAAAAGATGGCTAAGTTTTGGGGTGGTCTTTTCCTCATCAACTTTGCCATGGGGGTTGTTACTGGTATCGTACAAGAATTTCACTTCGGTATGAACTGGTCTGAATACTCTCGCTTTATGGGTGATATTTTCGGCGCTCCACTAGCTTTGGAAGCCCTGACAGCCTTTTTCCTAGAATCTACCTTTATGGGGGTTTGGATCTTCGGTTGGGGTAAGCTATCGGCTAGGGCCCATGCCATTGTTGCAAGCTTGGTTGCCTTGGGGACCAATATCTCTGCTTTCTGGATTTTGACAGCCAACTCCTTTATGCAACATCCGGTAGGCTACGCTATTCGCAATGGCCGTGCAGAAATGGAATCCTTTGCAACTATCCTTCAAAATGGTTACTTGCCAGGTCAATTTTTCCATATTACCTTGAATGGTGTATTTACTGCAGGCGTTGTTATTTTCGCTGTATCCGCTTTTAAATTACTCAAGGATAAGGAATCTGAGTTTTACAAACGGTCCATTAAATGGGGGCTCACCATTGCCCTTATCGGTGGCATCTTGGGTGCTGGTGCTGGTCACTTCCAAGGGCAGTATATCGCTAAGGTACAACCTATGAAAATGGCTTCCATCGAAGCCCTTTGGGAAACTGAAAATCCAGCTCCATTCTCCTTCGTTGCTAATATTGATGAAGCTAACCAAAAGAATACATCAGCTATTTCTGTTCCTGGCGGCTTGTCCTTCCTCGTTCATGACTCCTTCCAAGGTGAAGTTAAGGGGATTAAGAACTTACAAACAGAAGCTGTTGCTCAGTATGGCCAAGGGGACTACATCCCGGCAGTTACACCAATCTTCTGGTCTTTCCGCGTGATGGTTCTCTCTGGTTCTATTATGCTTCTCGTTGCCTTGATTGGCCTTTGGAAGGTTCGTAAAGGAACCATTGCTAATGGTCGTGGCTTCTTGAAACTTATGCTATGGATGCTTCCATTGCCTTATCTTGCTAACTCTACCGGTTGGTTCGTAGCAGAAGCTGGCCGTCAACCTTGGTTGGTATACGGATTGCAATCCACTGCTGATGGCGTATCTAAGGCTGTAGCACCAGGTGAAATCTGGACCACTATCATCGGTTTTACAATCATTTATATTATAGCCGCTATTGCTGCCCTTTACTTGGCCGTTCAGCATATTAAAAAAGGCCCAGAAGGCCTTCATGCGGTAGATGTAAAAGAAAAAGAGGAGGCTAGATTATGGAACTAATTACTAATAACCTCAATGTAGTCTGGTTCATTCTCGTATTCGTTTTGTTCGCAGGCTTCTTCCTCCTGGAAGGTTTTGATTATGGTACAGGTATCCTCTTGCCATTTACAGGTAAATCCGATATTCAACGCCGCCAAATGATTAATGCTTTGGGGCCCGTATGGGACTCTAACCAAGTGTGGATGATTACAGCTGGTGGCGCTATGTTTGCCTCTTTCCCACATGTTTATGCGACTCTTTTCTCTGGCTTCTACTTGGCTCTCTTTTTGATGCTAGCCGCTTTAATCGCTCGTGGTGTAGCCTTTGAATTCCGTTCTAAGTCTGCTAATCCAGCTTGGCGTAAAGCCTTTGATTACTGCATTTTCTTTGGTTCCTTAATCCCAGCTCTCTTATGGGGTGTAACTGTAGGGAACTTGATTCAAGGTACTCCAATTGATGCAACTATGACTTATGTGGGTTCCTTCTGGGATCTCTTGAGCCCTTATACAATTCTGTGTGGGATTGCTTTCATTTTAGTATTTACCTACCATGGCGGCCTCTTCACAGCGATTAAGACCGCTGGTGAAGTAGCAGAACAAGCTCGTGCCGCGTCTCTTGTGGTGGGCGTTTTCACAGCTATTGGTGCTATTTTGTTGGCAGTAGCTACAGCTATTTTTACAGATATGTTCCATTCTACATTGGCTATCGTCTTTTATGTGGTAGCTGTTGTATTCTTCCTCATTTCTTGGTTTGCAGCGCGTACACGGAACACGAAAACAGGCTTTCTTTTCAGTAGTTTAACTGTTATCATGATTACAGCAGCATACTTTGCAGGTTTGTTCCCTAGAATTATGGTTTCTAGCCTCAACCCTGCTTGGAGCTTAACCATTGATAACGCATCTTCTTCTCCATATACCTTAGCTTTGATGACTGTAGTAGCACTAGTCTTTGTGCCAATCGTATTGATTTACAAGATTTGGACTTACTACACATTCCGCAACCGTGTATCTGAACAGGATTTGCACTACTAATGTGTAGCGATAAGGCATGCTTCTTGCATGCCTTATTTTTTTGATTAGAAAGAGTGACTATGATTAATCCAATCGCTTTTCAGGAGATAAAAAAGCATAAGAAAATATTGTCGTCTATGCTGGTAACTAGTATCCTTAACGCCTTGTCAGTTGTGAGCCAAGCTTGGTTTTTTGCTACCCTTATTACAGACCTCTTCTTAAAAGATGCAAAAATAGGGGATGAGATAGATGTTTTGATCCCTTTAGCGGTGGCTATTATCATCCGTTTGCTAACCTCCTATGGCCAAGAGGCGGCTGCCATATCCTTAGCTCATGCCGGCAAAGTGGCCTTGCGCAAGCGTTTGATTAAGCACCTTAAGGTAGGAGGCTTACAACAGCCGGAATCCCATGGGGATATGATTCATCTCATGACGGATGGGTTGGATCAAATTGAAGCCTATATCTCGCGTTATATACCCCAGATGCTTTATACGATTCTGGTTCCTTTAGTTATGGGGATTGCCATTGTGGATACAGTGCCTTGGTTAGGCCTGATTCTCATTGTTACAGTTCCTATGATTCCTTTCTTTATGATCCTCATCGGTAAACGGGCAGAGGCTATGAACAAGGAACAGTGGGAACGGATGTCACTCTTGTCAGGGCACTTCTTGGATATGTTACAGGGGCTAACAACGCTTAAGGTCTTTGGGCGTGCTAAAGAACAAATCCAAGTTATCGCTCGTATGTCCGGTGAATTCCGAGATTCCACTTTGAAAGTCTTACGAGTTGCTTTTTTGTCGGCCTTTGTATTGGAATTAATCTCTACAGTTTCCACGGCCCTTATTTCCGTTTATATGGGCTTAGATCTTTTGGCGGGCCAAGTCGACTTTTTATCGGCTTTCTTTGTACTCCTCTTAGCACCAGAATTTTACACACCTTTCCGCCAACTGGGGTCTGCCTTCCATACAGGAATGTCTGGTAAGACGGCTTTAGAAGCTATTGGAGCGTATTTAAATAATAAACAATGCCTTCCTAAAGGAGGGGATTTGGTTTTTGCGCAAGATATACAACACATAGAAGTAAAGAACTTGTCTTTTACCTATCCTAAAGGGCAACACCCAGCCTTGGAAGATATTTCTATAAGTTTGGAACGCGGTAAGCCCACTATGTTCGTTGGAGAGTCAGGGGCAGGTAAATCTACTTTGGCTCATCTTTTAACAGGCTTTTTGCAGGCTCCCAAGGGGACTGTTTTTGTCAATGGACAAGATTTAGACCAGATCTCTATGGACTGGTGGCGAGATCAGATTATATACGTTTCTCAAAAGCCTCACCTATTTAAAGGTTCCTTGCGGGATAATCTAACCTGGGGACAGGATATGCCAGATGAGGATATAATAGCTGCTCTTAAGACTGCTGAAGCTTACGACTTTGTTATGGCTAAGACAGATGGCTTAGATTGCCATGTGGGGGCTGGAGGCCTTGGCTTGTCAGGTGGTGAGCAACAACGTATTGCATTGGCTCGTGCCTTCTTGAGAAAAGGACAAATCCTAGTCCTCGATGAAGTGACAGCTCATTTAGATTTAGCTACAGAAGAGTCGGTAGGCCGTGCCCTTAAACGGCTCATGCAGGATAAGCTGGTTTTAATCATAGGTCATCGTTTACAGACTATGGCTTGGGCTCATAAGTTAGTAGTATTCCGCGATGGTCGTATGGATGACCAAGGATCTTATGAAGATTTACTCGCAAAGAATGGTTACTTTGCGTCTCTTATTAAAGCAGGTGCGGGTGTCTTAGAAGATTCCATCCAAGCTGATAATGCTATTCCAGCAGCTCAAGTGCAGAAAATATCCTCTGTATCACATCCTACCAAAAGTAAGACAAAAGTAGATTGGGAGGGGGCTGATACCCCTTGGGGCCTTCTATTTAAGGTTCTTAGTAGAGCCCGGATAGCCTTAGTTTTGGCCCTCATCTTCTCCTTCCTTACTGTCTTTATGAACCTAGGCCTCCTAGGCCTTTCGGCTTGGCTCGTGGCGACTGCTGCCTTGCATCCGCCATTGGTCGCCTTATCCTTAGCCATTACAGGGGTTCGTTTCTTCGGGATTGCCCGCGCTGTATGCCGTTACTTTGAACGCCTGTTTTCCCACCGTATGGCCTTCCAAGGTCTCTATGGCTTACGGGTTTGGTTTTATGAAAAATTGGAGCCCATCAGTTTGCAAGTGTTTAAGTCACTAGGTGCAGGGGATCTGTTGGGGCGCATTATGGCGGATATAGAAACCTTACAATTTTTCTACTTGCGAGTTCTGATTCCTCCTACAGCAGCCCTCATTTTGAGTCTCTTAGTAGGCCTCTATTTGGGCCAGTTCTCTCTTTGGCTTTGGTTGGTGGTAGGCTTTTCCTTTATTATGACCGTCTTGGTAATTCCTGTAAGCTTGGTAAGGTCTACCCATAAGACCTCTCAATGGATTTCTAAGCAACAAGGGCTAGCTAAGGTAGATTTGGCGGAAACCCTTAATGGTATGGAGGATATCATTGCTTACCAACAAATGGATTCCGTTTTTAATCGCCTTGAGAAACGCTTTACCGATATCGATTATAAGAAGTCTAATATCGCAGATGCTACTAATGGGTCTACGATGATCTTCTTAGTAACTGTACAGGTGGCTGTAGTAGCGGCAGCTCTTATTGCAGGAACATCTATTTCTGGCCTTGAAGCGGGGGTTTATGTGGCTGTTATTGCCATCGTGACCCAAGCTTGGTTTGAGGTCCTTCAGCCCATGACTGTGGCTGTTCACCATGGCTATGAAAGTGCCTTGGCTGTGCGTCGATTGGGGGCTATCGATAAGGCTCCGAAAGCTTTGACAGAACCAGCTCAACCTGCCCAAGTCCCAAAGGCCTATGATATTGTCTTTGATGACCTTAATTTCTCCTATGAAGATAAGAAGATTTATGCTCATTTTGATCTGACCATTCCAGAGGGGCAGCATCTGGCCATTGTAGGTGGTTCTGGTGCAGGCAAATCCACCCTTTTTAATGCGTTGACACGTTTGTATGACTACCAAGGATCCATTAAGGTGGGTGGGGTTGAACTTAAATCCCTCCTGTCGGATGAAGGGCGGAGTTTGTTCGGTGTTGTTACCCAGGATACTTATATTTTCCATGCTAGCTTGGAAGAGAATATTCGCTTGGCTAACCCTCATGCTAGACAGGACCAATTGGAGAAGGCCTTACAGTTTGCTTCTCTACAAGGGCTTATCAGTCGCCTGCCGCAGGGATTAGCAACCATTGTGGGATCCGGTGGACAGGGCCTATCCGGTGGGGAACGACAACGGGTAGCTTTGGCTCGACTCTACCTCCGGCAAAGTCCAATCCTCCTCTTGGATGAACCTTTAGAAGGGCTTGATCAAGTCACAAAAGGAGCTATTCAAGAAGACCTTATGGCCTTTATGGAAGGACGGACCAGTTTATATATTACCCACCAATTGGAGGGTATTGAAAAGATGGACCGTATTCTCTTCATGGAGGATGGGCATATTGTAGAAGATGGAACCTTTGAACAGTTGATTGAGAAGAAGGGACGTTTCTATCAATACTGTATTTTATCTATGGCTCGTGTATAGGAAAATCTCCCCTCTTAGAGGGGAGATTTTTTTATAAGAGATGGCTAGATTGATACCTATGAGAGGGGATACGATTAGAATGTGGTATAATTAATTCATTATTGATGAATGAATGAGGAGGGGCTTATGAATCCGTTTTTGGCTAAGGTCTTGTCCTTTGCGCAAGAAGTGCGCACAAAGGACAAAGACATCAGTCTTGATCTTAAAACCCCACTCCCTATAAATACTGATCGAGAACTTTATAAACATCAGGTTTTGGCTATAGAGGAAGATTTTATCAACCGTCTCTTACGGGCCCATTTTCATAACCACTGGGCTGTCTATTCAGCCACGGTTGAGTTCGAGCCTAATAATCAAGTTATGTTGACACTGATTACAGCTTGGGGGAATGTGGTCAATTTGAATTTCACAATTGAAGATTTATGGTTTGATGACTATACCACATCGTTCCGTATCCAATTAGACACATCTAATGTGGATACAGGCGGTTTTATTCTTAATACCATCATCCATGCTATGGGTAATTGGCTTATGAGTCTCTTTGGGATTTTCTTCAATCCAGTAGATTTTGGTAAGACTATAGGATCTTGTCGTTTTGAGAAGAATGGTAGTATTCAATTCGATCTTGTGCCGGATTCGCCTGTTCGAAAGATCCTTCCTCTGCCTAAGCGAGAGCTTAATAGCCAGGGGCCTGTTATAGTGGGGAATCCGCGGACGGGTCAGTCTGTCTTGTCAGTGGATTCCTACTCCTTCCATGAGCCTATAGAGCGTTTTAGCTTGCCAGATATTCCCACTAAGACCAGCTGGCTTAGGACCATTGATGTAGCGGCCGTTCTTTTATTACCTATTGGTGTGTGGGTAACCTTTATTATCCTTCACCATTATTTGCCGGCTGAAACTATACACTTTTCCTTCTCCACCTATTTCTTAATTTCCTTGGGGATTTTTGTTATTTCCTTCTTGGTTATGAATATTCCTCGTTACATTTATATGTATGTCGACTCCCGTAAGAAGTGGAGATCTACTTTTATCCATTCGAATATCAAGATTCAAATGCGTAAGTTACAAAGGCGTATCTTTACCCAACAATCTTGTCTTAAAGAGGGGAGCCAGGCAGATAACTTAGAAAGTCAGGAAAAGATTAGAGACCTTCTTTTGCAAATTCGGGATAAGCGCTTTCTCGCTCAACAGTTAAAATTGGCGGATGATGATCGAGATAGGAAGCAAAAAGTTAAGTTTATTATTGCTTATATAGGCTGTACATTGTTAGAAATGCTTCTCTTAATGCATTAGTCGAGGACTGAGTCAAACTAAGGTTAATAAGTCTTTTATGTGCCTACAAAGAAACAGCGGATAGTTGATTAATCAACTATCCGCTGTTTCTTTATAGTAATTATCGATTACATTTGGGACCGGGCTTACTTTTAAAGGGATTTTTTTCCGTCTTATAAGGCCATAGGGAGGGGCGGCCATATTTATTGGGTAAGTGACTACCAGGGATGACTAGAAGCACTAGAATGAGAATGAAGAGAAGGCCATATACCAAAACTTCCGTACTAGGAAGGAAGTTATAGTTAGCTGTGTACATAATAAAAGCAGCTATAATAAAGGCAGGGACCGCAAAGAGGTCAAAGTCTCGGAAGCGGCCGATAAGGGGGACAAGGAAGAAGGGAAAGAGAATGATATGAGCTAGAAAGGCGCCTATTTGAATAGCCCAGTAGCCCGGTAAGATTTCTACCGCTTGATAAGCAGCTTCTACTAGAGATGTAAGGAGTCCTAAGGCAATACAGGCCGAGAAGAAGCAGAGGGTAAATTGAAGGCGGTTCATACGGCCTTTAAAGTTAAAGTAGGAGAAGCCTCGTTGAGCTCCAAAGGCCAAAAAGACAGTACCTAGTACACAGATGAGGAGAGTCTTAATGGCAGAAAATACAATGAGTGTATCCATACATGGTTCCTTTGGATAATGTGTGAAAAATTTATGTAGTCGCTTTCTCTATTGTAACAGTTTTTTTGTAAACCGTCATGTTAATAGGCCTTTTGAGTAGTGAATTGATTTCTTCTATTGTATAATTATGTTGATATTTTCTGTGTAACTAGGAGGGGGATTTCATGGCTCTATATATTCTTAAACGTTTGGTATCAGCCATCCTCGTCCTTTGGGTTATCTTAACGATTACCTTCTTCCTCATGCATGCTATACCGGGCGGTCCCTTTACTAGTGAAAAAAAATTACCCCCTCAGGTACAAGCTACTATAGAGGCAACGTATCATCTAAATGATCCGCTAGATAAGCAATATATGGACTATTTGGAGCGGGTCGTTCACTTTGATTTGGGACCATCGTTTCAATATGAAGGCCGGACTGTTAATGATATTATCAGTGAATCCTTCCCTGTATCTGCTCAACTAGGGCTCATATCATTGGTTGTGGCTTTGGTTGGAGGTGTTTTCTTTGGCGTCGTATCCGCTTGGAAACCTAATTCTTGGATTGATTACGGGGTAAGTTTCTTTTCTACCTTAGGCATATCAGTACCGACCTTTATCATCGGAGCTCTCTTGGTTTACTATTTTGGGTTTGTCCTACCGATCTTTCCGGTAGCTCTTTGGAAGGGACCTGCCTATGTGATTCTTCCTGTCTTGACCATGGCTGCTCAGCCGATGGCTTTTATCGCCCGCTTGATGCGGTCTGAGTTGGTAGAAGCCTATAGCAAAGACTTTATTCGAACCGCCCGCGCTAAAGGCTTAAGCCCCCTAACCATCCTCTTTCGCCATGCCTTGGGGAATGCCATTTTGCCGGTGATCACTTATATCGGTCCTTTGACGGCCTCTCTATTGACTGGGTCTTTTGTTGTAGAAACCATTTTTGCAATTCCAGGTCTAGGACGTTATTTCGTAACTTCCATTTACAACCGGGATTATACAGTTGTCTTGGGGATTACTATTTTTTTCTCAGCCCTGATTGTGCTCTTTAATCTCATCATTGATTTAATCTATCCTGTGATTGACCCACGGGTTAAATTAGAAGAGGAGGAAGACTAATGGACTCACATGATTTCTTGCCTCTACCTGAGAAGGATCGGCACCTAGAAGAGACCTTTAGGCCTCGTCCTTCTGCTTGGCAGCGATTAGCCATGAATAAATTGGCTTTACTGGGGCTTTTTATTATTTTCCTTGTCCTAGCTTGGGCTATTATCGGTCCCTTCCTATCGCCATACTCCTATGCGGATCAAAACCTCTTAGCTACCAATCAGGGGCCTAGCCTAAGTCATTGGTTTGGTACGGACAGCTTGGGACGGGACTTATATACGAGGGTTTTATATGGTGCCCGTATATCCTTGCTTATAGGTATTGTGGCGGCCCTCATCAACTTCTTTATAGGCGCGCTCTATGGTGGCATTGCTGGTTTTGTAGGGGGCAGCGTAGACCGTTGCATGATGGCAGTAGTGGATATCCTGTATGGGATTCCTCTTCTACTCTATGTAATTCTACTCATGGTAGTATTGGGGCCAGGCTTAGTATCTATTTTTTTGGCTTTGGGCATAGCCTATTGGTTAACTATGGCTCGCATTGTCCGCTCTCAAATTATGAAAATCAAGACAGAAGACTATGTGACTGCAGCTGTTACTATGGGATTTCCCAAGTGGCGAATCTTGGTGCGCCATATTTTACCTAATTGCTTAGGGCCTATTATAGTGACAATGACTTTGGCTATTCCAGATGCTATTTTTACAGAAGCCTTTCTATCCTTTATTGGATTAGGGGTAGCGGCACCTATGGCTTCATGGGGTGTCTTGGCTTCAGAGGGAATCAATGCTATGCGGTCCTATCCCTATCAATTACTGTTCCCTGCCGTGGCTATCTCTATTACCATGTTGGGCTTTACCTTCTTGGGTGATGGCCTACGAGTGGCCCTGGACCCTAAGGAAGGAGGTCGCTTATGAAAAATTTGCTTATTGATGCATCCAATCTATCGGTTATCGTAGATACCTTTTCAGGCCCTCTCCAGGTTGTACAGCACATGGAATTACAGTTGAGAAGAGGGGAAATAGTGGGTTTGGTAGGGGAATCTGGCTCTGGTAAGTCGATGACATTAGCCTCTTTTATGAGCCTGCATGATCCAGACAAGACCCATACCAAGGGAGACCGACTTCACATTTTAGGGCATGATTGCTTAGCTTTTACAGAGGAGGACTGGCGATTACTGCGTGGCCATCAAGTGGCTATGATCTTTCAGGACCCAATGACGGCACTTAATCCCATCCTATCAATTGGCCAACAATTGATGGAAATCATGCCGAAGGGGCAGGCCAGTATGAGTAAGGCAATAGAATTACTGACTCAAGTAGGCCTTACGGATCCAGAGCGGAGGGTTAGTCAATACCCTTATGAACTATCAGGAGGGATGCGCCAACGAGTAGTTATCGCTATGGCTTTAGCCGGCCAGCCTAAGATACTTTTAGCAGATGAACCAACAACGGCTTTGGATGTGACTACGGAGGCGCAAATTCTCCATCTCCTACAGGGTTTGGTGAGAGAAAGTGGCCTTGGATTAGTCTTTGTATCTCATAATTTGCGTGTAGTGAGTCAGCTTTGTGACCGTGTTATGGTTATGTATGCGGGCCAGTGGGTAGAAAAAGGGCCGGTGGAAAGTGTTTTTTTCGACCTAAACATCCTTACACCCAAGCCCTCTTAGGGGCTTTACCCCAAGGGAAAAAGAAGGGACAATTGAAAGCTATTCCAGGGCGGGCACCAGACTTGGCTAATCTGCCAAAAGGTTGTCCATTCTATCCTCGTTGCTCTCATGCCATGCAGATATGTGCTCAAGAGGAAGCGCCTATTGAAATCCTTAGTCTAGGGGAGAAGGAACATAGTATTCGTTGTTGGTTGCCAGCTTCAGAAAGGGAGTGGAAGCATGAATCACTTGTGGGAGACGGAGGGGCTCAATAAAGAATTCTCAGTGAAAAGCTCCTGGTGGAAGCCAGCCCAAAAGGTATATGCCTTACATGACATCGATCTTTACCAAGATTTTGGTGAGACCTTGGGTCTAGTGGGAGAGTCGGGTTGTGGTAAATCCACGTTAGGTAAAGTCCTTATGGGCCTCTATAAGCCTACAGCGGGGCAAGTCTATCTGCAGGGGCATAAGATAGAAGGCATAAGAGATCGGCAGCGTATTGTCAAATCTATGCAGATGGTCTTTCAAGATCCTTTGGCGTCCTTAAATCCACGGATGACTGTTTTTGATATCTTAGAGGAGCCGCTTAAGGTCCATGGACAGTTGACTAAGGCGGATCGCTATAATCGAGTGATGGCTATCTTAGAGCAGGTAGGTCTTTCTAAAATCTATAGTAATCGTTATGCTCATGAATTCTCTGGTGGTCAACGCCAGCGTGTGGGCATAGCGAGAGCCCTTATCATGGACCCTGCTTGTATCATCTGCGATGAGCCAATATCTGCCTTAGATGTATCTATTCAGGTGCAAATAGTAAAACTTCTGGAGCGGCTCCAGGAAGAGAAAAATATGGCTTATCTCTTTATCTCTCATGACCTTAACATGGTTCGTTATTTGAGCCAGCGTATAGCGGTCATGTATTTGGGGATGATTATGGAAGAGGGACGAGCGGAAGACCTTTATAGTCGGCCATATCATCCTTATACCCAAGCCCTTATGGCTCTCAACAAGCCAATCGGTCCAGGGCAAACCATAGAGCTTGGCCTTAGGGGGGATGTACCAAGTCCTTTAGATCCCCCTTCCGGATGCTTCTTTCATACGCGCTGTCCAAGGGCTAGTCAGATTTGTAGTCAAGTACGACCTAAATTAGTGGATATAGATGGACGGCGGCTGGCCTGCCATCATGTATAAATTGATCTGAGCTGAGGCTTAATGAGTAAGACTTGATAAGTAAGAGCCAATTAAAATAAGAATAGATAATAATTTGTGTATTGATAGGACTTGTGTGTAAGGGGATACAATGGATTTACAGATTGTAGGCCGAGCCTTGGCCAAAGAGATTGAAACTTGGATGCCACAAGCTCTCGCAGAGGGAAAGGTATCTTATTATGTGGGGCGCTTGGATGAAGAGGCTCCTATGGAGACCATTGCCGCGCGCCATGAGCATGTGGTTCATGCTGGTGCTAGTATTGTTAAGACCTTGGTTATGGAATACCTTTTTTACTTGGCTCAAGAAGGTCAGTTAGATTTAGAGGATTCCTTATCCATTCATAGGGTTCCTCCTGTAGAGGGGGGCGGTGCTATCCAAGAATTGGTTGGTAATCATGCCTTTACTTACTTAGAACTTTGCCGCCTTATGATGGTCTTATCAGACAATTGGGCTACCAATCTCCTTTTACAGGCCTTGGGCGTTGAGGAAATCAATAGCCGGGCAGAAAAGTTGGGGTTGGAAGTTTTTCAAATTCAACGCTTTATGATGGACAGTCGAGCCCGTAAGGAAGGTCGTGAAAACCGTATTACTGCTTATGAAGTGGCTAAACTTTATGATCACCTTTACCATCTGAAAGACCATTCTGCCTATGGCAAAGAAATGTGGCGCATTTTAGGGCGCCAACAATTTCGCGACCATATTCCCTTCCACTGGGGGGAAGAGGTATCCTTCTATCATAAGACCGGCTGCCTAGAGCGGGTAGAACATGATGGAGGTGTGTATATGTCTCTTCATGGGGATTATGTCTTGGTTATTCTTATCAGTGATGTTGACAATGACTTGGCCATTGATGGCTCAGCTCAACTGGGCTATATGATGCGGGAGTTTATAGATAACCGCCTGCCCCAAGTCTATTAATCACTAGTTGTATATAATGAGGTAGAGGCCATGAATAGGAAAATGATATACCTAATATTTCTTGTGGGACTTGCCGTCTTCCTTGGCCTCATTTGCCTAGGACGGGCAGAGCGGGCAGCAGCGCCAGATCCAAACTTGATTCGCTATGCGTTAGAACAGGAACCAGCGAGTTTGGACCCGGCTAAATCCACAACCTTACCGGAGTCGACTGTAGAACTACAGATCTTTGAAGGCTTGACCCGCTTGGATAAAGATAATCAGCCACAACCTGCAGCGGCACAGTCTTGGGATATTTCTCCAGATGGAACAACCTATACATTTCACCTGCGGAAGGGCATGACCTGGTCTAATGGGGATTTACTTACAGCGCAAGACTTTGCCTATGCTTGGTTGCGGACTTTGAACCCTAATACCGGCGCTGATAACGCTTATATGCTCTACGCCATTAAAAATGGGGAGGCCTATAATAGTGGCAAAGTACCTGAGAGTACTGTAGGGATTAAGGTTCTTGACCAGGAGACCCTGGTGGTGACACTAGAGGAACCAGCCCCCTACTTTTTGAGTTTAACCGCCTTTCATGCTTTTTATCCATTGAACAAGAAAGTGGTGGAAGCCCATCCTAAGGATTGGGCTAGTCGGCCAGACACGCTTGTAGGGAATGGGCCCTATAAGATGACCGCCTGGAAACATAGTGGAGACATGCATTTCGTTAAAAACGAAAGCTATTGGGATGCCAAGTCTGTTAAAACACAAGCTATGTATTGGCCTATTTCAGAGTCCTCATCTACTCGGTTGACCTTGGTTGAAGGGGGCGAAGCGGATCTTATGGTGGAACCACCAAGCCTAGATCAAGACAGATTGACTAAGGCTGGCCTCTACAAGGTAAGCCCTATGTTGGGAAATTATTACTATGTATTTAATGTAACAGCCCCACCCGTTAATGATCCGCGGGTTCGAAAGGCCTTATCTATGGTTATCGATCGAAAAGCCATTGTGGATCATGTTATTCATGGGGGTAAGAGGCCGGCCTATGCCTTTATTCCACCAGGGATGATAGAAAGTACGACAGGAAAGGATTTCCGTCAGCAAGGCGGCGATTATGTTGAGGAAAATATAGCTCAGGCCAAGGCTCTATTAAAAGAGGCTGGCTATGATAAAGAGCATCCACTACCAGCTATTACAATCCTTTATAATACCAATGAGATGCATAAAGCTGTAGCTGAAGCAGTACAGGAAAGATGGAAAGACACTTTAGGGGTGGATGCTATCCTACAAAATCAAGAGTCTAAAGTATTCTTGGCTAGCCGCCAAGAAGGTCACTATCAAGTGGCCCGTGCTTCTTGGGTGGCGGATTTTGAAGATCCTATTAACTTCTTAGAAGTCTTTTCGGCAGAGGATAACGATAGCCAGTACCACAATCCAGCCTATAATGACCTCATCGCGTCAATCAAGAAGACCCAAGATCCAAGTCGGCGCTATCAACTTATGCATCAGGCAGAAGAGATGATTTTCCAAGATGCGCTGGTCATTCCTTTTTACTATACATCTCAGCCCTATGTGGTATCATCGCGTTTAACGGGGTACTTTATTACTAATATGGGCCTTATTGATTTTAAAGGGGCCTATCAATCCTATTGAGCTTGCTTGAGGCAGGAATAGGTGTCAGCAACTTTTATTTTTTATCTGTAAATCCAAGGAGGATGACTATGGATTGGATAGTGCCTAAGAGACTTCACAAGGGGATGACCCTAGCCTTTCTAGCGCCTGCCTCTGCCTGCCAAGAGGACCTGGACCTGGTGAAGGCTATTTGCCAGGAGCGGGGCTACCAAGCCATCTTTGCTCCTTCTTGTTACGGGCAAGGCCTCTATGGGGGATCAGAAGAAGAGATGGTGGAAGAAATTAATAGTCTATTTAGGGATCCTTCCGTCCATGCCATTATTTGTGCCCGTGGTGGGTATGGGACAATGCGATATCTAGATAAGATTGACTTTGCCGCCATCCGCCGGAACCCTAAGGCATTTGTGGGGTATAGTGATATTACAGCACTCCACCTGGCCATTCAGAAGATGTGTCAGTTGATTACCTTTCATGGCCCTATGGTAGTGGACTGGTGCAAGGCTAAGGATCCATCTAAGGCCGGCTCACAAGAGGCCATGACATCCTACCAGGAGGATCTTGACCAACTCTTCCAAACCTTAGAGGGGCAGGTACGGATTATAGAACCCTTGCCGGAACCGCCAAGGGGGCATATTGGGACCCAGTTGGGAGAAGGTCGACTTATAGGTGGCAATATGACACTAATTGCTATGATGGGGGGAACTCCTTATGGCTTGGACTCCTATAGTCGAAAAGAATTAGAATCCATGATCCTCTTTCTAGAGGATGTGGGAGAGGCTCCTTACAAGCTAGATCGTATGCTTCAGCAATTGAGACTTCAGGGCGTCTTAGGTGCCATTAAGGGCATTGCTCTAGGCACCTTTAGAGACTGCCAGGGGGACCCTGATGAGGCTAGTTATGATACTGGCTACCAGGTCCTCCGCTATATGGAAGAGGGGCGGCCTGAGGAAGCAGATCCTCCCTTTGTCTGCTACCTACCTACGGGTCATGGGACTCCTCATGTAACCTTACCCTTAGGTGGGCTAGTTAGCTTTCGTTATATTGCCAATACCTTTCTCTTACAGCCTTATACTAAGTAGTCCATAAGTTGTTCGCCTAATGAAAGAAAGAGACCCATGAATTTACGTCAACAAGAGGCCTTGGCCTGTCAATGTATCGATGATTTAGCGCCTCGCTTGAAAGCCTTTGGCGCTTACCTCCATAGCCACCCTGAATTAGGCCAAGAGGAATATCAGGCCCTGGCGGCTTTGGAGGCTTTTTTCTTGGACGAGGGCTATGAGGTTCAAGTAGGCCTGACAAAACGCAAGGAATTAAAAACGGCTTTCCTAGCTCAAGAGACTGGGGATGAGTCAAAGAAACGCATTGCTTTTTTAGGTGAGTATGATGCCCTTCCAAGCCTGGGCCATGGCTGTGGTCATAATTTGATAGCCCTTATGAGTTTGGGAGCCACCCTAGCCTTTAATCGGGCTAGAAGGCCTGGTTGGGGAGCTAGTTTTTTAGGATGCCCTGCGGAGGAGACTATAGGCGGTAAGGTTTATATGTCTCAAGAGGGCCTTTTTAAGGGGTATGAGGCAGCCCTGATTATCCATCCTGGTGGAGAGAATGAAGTGGGAGGCACTTCATTGGCTACCCACCCCCTGGAAGTGACGTATCATGGTCGGTACGCTCATGTGGCTTCCTTAACCGATTCAGGCCTCAATGCCTTAGACTCAGCGGTATCCCTATATATGAAAGTTCGCCATATGAAGGCTTCTTTTCCCAAGGGAGTTCGGATTGGAACCATCTTCACAGATGGGGGCCAGGCCCCTAATGTGATCCCAGACCGGAGCCAACTTCATATGACCGTGCGGGCTAGGGATGTAGAAACCTTAGAAGAACTTGTTTTGCCCACTATTAAGGAGGCCGCTAGGGCCGTTGCCAAGGCGGAGGGGACTCCTGTAGACCTAGTCCATTATGAACCACTTTTCAAGGATATGCGTCAAGATAAACGGCTCTTGGATATCTTCGAAGAGGTTATGACCGAATGGGGAGAAAAACCTCGACGTTTGCCTGATGATGAAGCTGATGGGTCTACGGATGTAGGCAATGTATCCTATGACCTGCCAACCGCCCAACCAACCCTTTGTATAGGACGTGGACTTGAGGCGCATACAGTGGATTTTACTTGTGCAGCAGGCTCTGATTACGGCCTAGAGCAAGCCATTAAAGGGGCCAAGATTTTGACAATTGCGGCTTTGCGGTTCGCTCAAGTAGTTGATCAAGAATAAGAATATAGGAAGAGAGTCTAGTTCTTACTAGGCTCTTTTTGACTATATCTTGCCGAGAGGATACAATAAAAAATAGAATAGTATCCGCCTCTAGGGCGGTTTTTCTTTGATGGAGTATGTACATTCATGAGCGTATTATCGGTTTCTCATGTGAGCCATGGTTTTGGGGCTCGTCAAATTTTAGACGACGCCTCCTTCCGCCTTTTAAAGGGAGAGCATGTAGGCCTCATTGGGGCCAATGGGGAGGGGAAGTCTACCTTCCTCAATATCATTACAGGTAAGTTACCTCCTGATGAAGGGAAGATTGAGTGGTCCAATAATGTTAAAGTGGGCTATTTAGACCAACATGCGGTTCTTGAAAAGGGACTGACTATCCGAGACGTTTTAAAGAGGGCTTTTGACGATCTTTTTGTGATGGAAGAGAAAATCAACGATGCCTATAATGAGATGGGTGACTGTGACGAGGAACGGATGAATAAGCTCCTAGCACAGGTGGGAGAATGGCAAGAAGAGTTAGAGCAACGTGGCTTTTATGAGATTGATGCGGTTATCGAACGGACTGCAGCTGGTCTAGGTCTCATGGATATCGGTCTTGACCGAGATGTAACAGAGTTATCCGGTGGACAGAGGACTAAGGTTCTACTTACTAAGTTGCTCTTGGAAAAGCCAACCATTCTCCTCTTGGATGAACCGACTAACTATCTGGATGTAGAACATATTCATTGGCTACAGAATTATTTACAAAACTATGAAAACGCCTTTATCCTGATTTCTCATGATATGGCCTTCCTCAATTCTGTGGTTAATGTCATCTACCATATTGAGCAGGCTGTCCTTACTCGCTACACAGGAGATTATGAACAATTTAAGGCGGCCTATGAGGTTAAGCGAGAACAGATGCGTAAAGCTTATGAAAAGCAGCAGAAGGAAATTGCCCAACTGGAGGATTTCGTACAGCGCAATAAGGCTCGTGCCGCCACAGCAGGCCTCGCTTCTGCCCGGGTTCGCAAGCTGGAAAAAATGGACCTCATTGACAAACCTAAGGAATATATTAAACCTAGCTTCCACTTTAAAGAGGGGCGGACACCATCCCGTTATATTGTAGAAGCATTTGGCTTAGAGTTGGGGTATGACGAACCTTTGACTCGGCCTGTGGACTTTCAGGTAGAGCGGAATAAGAAAATCGCTATCCGAGGCGTTAATGGCCTAGGGAAGACGACCTTACTCAAGACTATCTTGGGCCTCATCAAACCGGTTTCTGGTGAGCTGGTTAAGGGGGACTTTCTGCAGGTGGGCTACTTTGCTCAAGAAGACAATCCTAATAATGATATGACAGCTTTAGATTATATCTGGGAAGCTTATCCGTCCATGACCAATGCAGAGGTCCGCAATGCCTTGGCCAAGTGTGGTCTTACGACAGACCACATTACTTCTCAAATGCGGGTTTTATCGGGCGGTGAAAATGCTAAGGTTCGCCTTTGTAAGCTCATGCAGGAAAAGTATAACGTCTTGGTTTTGGATGAACCGACTAATCATTTGGATATCTATGCTAAGGATGAGTTGGCTAAGGCACTCAAGGCCTTTCGTGGAACTATCGTAGTAGTAAGTCATGAGCCAGAATGGTACGAGTCTTGGGTGACAGATGTATGGAATATCGAAGACTGGACGACTAAGATCGTATAGGAGTGTTAATGAAGCAAACTGCAGAGGAGAGCCTACAGGCCTTTTTAGAAGGCCTGGGCCTAGATTTACAACAAGCTCATATGACTAAGACCCCAGCTCGGGTGACAGCCCTTTATAAGGACCTTTTCCGGGGTGTGGGAGGGGATACTAAATCCTTGTGGGGGGAGGTTTTTCCCACCGATTATAAGGGACTTGTAGCCGTCCATGGTATTCCCTTCTACTCTATGTGTGAACACCATCTCATGCCCTTCTTCGGCAAGGTCGATATAGTGTATCTGCCCCATGAGGGCCGAGTAGCAGGTCTATCTAAACTGGCGGACTTAGTGGACCTCTTGGCTCGCCGGCCTCAGTTACAGGAACGGCTATCTTCTCAAATAGCAGATGCCCTAGAAGAGGATTTAGGGGCTCAAGGGGTCATGGTGCGCATTCGGGCTACTCACCTTTGTATGTTGGTACGTGGGGAAATGCAATTGGATACGCAGGCTATGACCATGGAATCACGGGGGCTCTTGGCAGAAGGTAAGGATTTGCGCCAAGAGGCTCTCTTGCTCTTAGGAGAGGAAATACATGAAAACTAGACAGTACAGTTGGCAGGATGGGAAAAGCCTGAGACTTGAAGTTGGCCACACTTTGATTATGGGAATACTCAATGGAACGCCAGATTCTTTTTCCGACGGTGGACTTTACAATCAAGCTGATCAGGCTGTTCAACACGCCCTAGATATGATTGATGAAGGGGCGGATGTCATAGATTTAGGTGTGGAATCCACCCGACCTGGGCATGTGCAAATATCGGTAGAAGAGGAAATTGCACGTATGAAAGACTTGCTACCAGCAGTTTTAGAGGCGGTGACTGTTCCTGTATCTATCGATGCCTATCGGGCCAAGTCCATGGATTATGCACTGTCTACTGGGGCTCACATCATTAATGATATTTGGGGCCTTCAATATGATCCAGATATGGTGGCAGTAGCCGCCCACTACCAAGTGCCTGTCATCATCATGCATAACCAAGTGGGGACGGACTATGATGATATTATCTCCGATATGAAAGCATTTTATGCTAAATCTATTGATTTAGCTCTTAAAGAGGGAGTCAAACTGGATAATATCTGGATCGATCCGGGAATCGGGTTTGGCAAGACAGCGCAGCAAAATATGGAGGTACTACAACGCTTGGACGAGTTGACTTCCTATGATGCCCTCCCCCTTCTTTTGGCGACTAGTCGTAAGGGCTTTATTGGTAAACTCTTAGGCGATCTACCACCTAGAGAACGAGATGAAGGAACCTTGGCGACCAATATGGCTGGTGTTTATGCTGGTGCCCATATGGTGAGGGTTCACAATGTACGTATGCACAAGCGGGCTCTGACTGTTTTGGATGCCATCTTACGAGGTGAATAATGGATTTTATTGAACTTAATAATATAGCCTTTTATGGCTTTCATGGTAATTTGGCCAGTGAGGGCGAGCAGGGCCAACGCTTTTTTGTAGATCTTTTAGTCGGGGCTGATCTCTCACAAGCGGGCCAATCGGATGTTCTTGAGGATTCCATCAATTATGTAGCCCTCTATGAACTAGTTGAAACTATAATGACCGGCTCTCGATGCCATCTATTAGAACATCTTGGAGCTAGCATTGCAGATGCTATTATGAGAGATTTCCCACGGGTTCAAGGGGTAAGGGTAAAGATTCGAAAACCGGCCGTGCCTATTCAAGGTATCTTGGATTATGCGGCTGTTACTACTTGCCGTGGGGCCGACCTATGATTACCTATTTCATCAGTCTGGGCTCCAACATGGGAAATCGTGAAGGACACATACAGGGCGCCTTGACCTCCCTAGCCCAGCATCCAGCGATTGTGAAATTGCAGGTCTCTGACCTCTTGGAAACTGAGCCTTGGGGAAATATAGATCAGGAGCCCTTTATTAATGGCGTTTGTTCCCTGGTCAGTGATTTGCAGCCTGAAGAAATTTTGAAAGTTCTGCAAGGTATTGAAAGGGACCATGGCCGGCAACGCTTAGTTCATTGGGGCCCTCGCACCCTGGACCTAGATATCATCTGGGCCCAAGAGGGGAATCAGCCCTTGGAGGTTCATAGTCCAAGATTGGATATACCTCATCCCTATTTTTGGAATCGCACCTTTGTCCTAGTACCTTTGTCTCAATTGTGGGCAGACTTTTCCTACCAGGGACAAGCTATTCAAGAGCGGATTAAAGAACTTGAAAAGGATAGCTAACTAGGTCCTAGAAGGATGTATGATATAATACAATTCATATGGTCTTAATGAGGGCCTAGTTTTATTTTCTACTAGAAGGATTGTTTGTCGTGAATGTAATCAACAAAATCAATCATCATCAATGCTTTGATTGGTAAGCACATAAAACCCGTTAAGGATGTATGCCCTACACTGGCAGCTATCGTTGTATTGATTATTATCGGTGGCGTAACAGCTGTATCACAACAAAAGATTATCGATATGGGATGGACCATGGCTATTCTTACCTTTGTCGCTTGCTTGGTTCAAAATGTGTCTGGTTATCTCCATTATTCATAACTTTACGGGGTCTATCTTTGCGGGTATTTGCCGCAAGCATGACGAAACAGAAGGCAAGTAATTTCTTAGAAAGGAAGTTTCCACAATGGCTCAGCATCATAGAGAAGCCGGTTGGCGTCGATTTGTGACTTGGCGAAATGCATCCCGATTGCTCATAGCCCTCTTTGTACTCATGGTTGTAGCTGAAGGGGTACGCCTTGTTCAGGTCTATCAGGAGAAGGTGAAGGTGGAAAAACAGCTAGAAGAATTAAAGGAAGAAAATGCTAAGTTGGAAGCAGAAAAAGAAGAACTTTCTAAGCCTAGCAATATAGAATCTATCGCTCGTAAGGAATTGGGTTTGGTAAAACCAGGGGAGATGCCTTACGTCAAATAGTAGAAAGGTCGTCATCGGTGGTGACGGCCTTTCTGCTATAATGGGTTGTATTAGAATTAGTCCTTATGGAGAATAGAGTATATGAAAGTAGCTATTATTGATATTGGGTCCAATTCCATGCGCCTCCTCTTGGGCTTGTACCAGGAGAATCGTTGGATAAATGAGCCTAAGCGGCTTTGGACTACTCGGTTGGGTAAGCGATTAGATGATGGGGCCTTGAGCCCGGAAGCTATGGCTGCCTCCTATCAGGCTATGGCGGAAATGAAAGAAGCTATTAATGGCTTTGGCGCTCAAAAAGTCTATGCTTTGGCAACCTCTGCCGTGCGAGAAGCCCCTAATGGGCAGGTCTTCCTGGAGGCCTTACAGGCCATTCAGCCTATGGATAGTCGGATTCTGACTGGCCAAGAAGAAGCTCAATATGGTTTTTTAGGGGCCCTGGGAGAGGATGGAAAGAAAGGCGACTACTATGGCATCATTGATGTGGGTGGTGGCTCCACGGAATTGGCTGTAGGAGACGAAGAAGGAATCCTGTGGTCACAATCTTATCAGATGGGGGCCGTTCGCTTTCAAACTTTATCCCAAGAGGGGCCTGAGGCCGTGAAAGCGGCGTCACAAGATCTTTGGCAGGACCTGCCTCAGGACCTATGTGTAGGCCAGTGGATTGGTATTGGTGGTACAGCTACAACTTTGGGTGCTATGGACCTAGCTATGGAGATTTATGATGGTCGCCGCCTACAAGGCCATAAGGTGAGCCGAGAAAGAATTCAAGGCATGATTGACGAGTTGCGCACTAAGAGCCCTGAAGAGCGACGCGCTATACCAGGACTACAAGTAGGACGAGCGGATATCATCACGGCCGGCGCAGAAATTGTTGCGGCTGCTATGGACTTCTATGATATGAAGAGCCTTAGTATGAGTGAACGCGATGGAATGGAAGGATTTGAAGAGGGCTTATGTCGTTAACTATAGAACATAAGGGGTTCCTCCGTCAGGTGCAGAGAACCCTTCAATATCATAGTCTTTTAGACCCTAACAGCCGTGTCCTTATCGCCTGCTCTGGAGGGGTCGATTCCCTGGCCCTAGTTCATGCTCTCTTAGCTCTTAGGGAGCATATGAAAAAAAGCTGGACTTTAGCGATTGCTACGGTAGACCATGAGATTCGCCCAGAAGGGGCTGCTGAATTAGAATTGGTCCGGTCTATGGCAGATGATCTAGGGATTCCCTTTTACGGAGCCCATATAGATGTGCCTGCCCAGGCACAAGCTTTAGGTCTGTCTCTTGAGACGGCAGGTCGTCGGGCTCGCTATGCTTTCTTGTCAAAAATAGCTCTAGAAGAGGATTATGATGTGGTTGCTACGGGCCACCATCAAAACGACCAGGCCGAGACAATCCTAGCCCACATGGTTAGGGGGGCGGGCCTTAAGGGTTTGGGGGGCATGGCCTATACTAGGCCTTTGGTAGGGGCCATCAAGTTGGTTCGCCCCTTCTTAGATGTCACTAAAGCCCAAATTCGGGCCTATGCAAGGGATTTGGAGTATGAGGCTTGTGAAGATGCTACGAATGAGGACTCCACCTACCAAAGAAATTATATTCGCCATCAGATTCTACCAAGGATAGAAGCCATCAATCCTAATGTTCTGGAAAGTCTATCCCGCCTTGGCCAAAGTGCTCGTGATGATGAAGCATTATTAGAAAAAATCGCAAGAGAGAGCTTAGAGGGATTAGCTACCTATGAAAATGGACATGTTCTTCTAGGGCGTCGCGCCCTCCGCAAGATTCCCCTTAGTATCCGCAGGCGCATCTGGACGCTAGTTTTACAGACCTTGTTGCCGAGCGCCTCTTGGGAGTGGTCACACCTAGATCAACTAGACCATTTAATTCAAACGGGGGAACCCAAGAGTTTTCAGGCCATGAGAGTGCGAGTTAAGGCACAATGTGATACAATAGATATATCCGTTTTGTCTTCAAGATCACTTGATTAGGAGAGGGGATATATGCATAAAGATATAAAAGAAATCTTGCTCACAGAAGAGGAAATTCATGGACGAGTCACTGAATTAGGCACAGAGATTGCTGCTGATTATAAGGGGCAAGAACTCTTAGTGGTAGGTATCCTCAAGGGGGCAGTTGTCTTCTATGCGGATTTGCTCAGGGCCATCGGCGAAGATGTGAATGTATGCCTTGACTTTATGGCTTGTTCTAGCTATGGGGAAGGAACGGTTTCCTCTGGTCATGTTAAGATAAAAAAAGATTTGGACAATTCTGTTGCAGACAAGCATGTCCTCATCGTTGAAGATATAGTCGATACGGGGAATACGCTCTACTACCTAGTAGACGAACTCAATAAGCGGGGTGCCAAGTCCGTTAAGATAGCTACCTTACTATCCAAACCTGATCGCCGGGAAAAGGATGTGCATGTAGACTACATCGGTTTTGTGATTCCTGATGCTTTTGTTATCGGCTACGGATTAGATTATGCTGAAAAGTACCGCCAATTAAAATACATTGGGGTCTTGAAAGAAGAAGTATACGCTAATTAACTCGAGAAAGGAGTTATACATTGGGTCGTTTCGCAAAAAATGTCCTTTTGTATGTACTGGTCATTGCGGCCTTGGCAACGGCGGTGGATTCTTTTATGGGCCAATCGTCTACCAAGTCTGAATTGTCCTATACGGGCTTTATTCAACAGGTACAACAAAAGAAAATTGATAAGATTACCATTACTAATAACCACGATATCGTGGGGACTATGAAGAATGGTACAGAATTTAAAACTTATGCACCAACGGATGATAGCTTAATTCCAACCCTTAATAATAATGGGGTGGAAATTACGGCTAAACCTGCTGATAGTCCATCTTGGTGGATGACCTTACTCACATCTATCGTGCCTATGGTCATTCTCATTGCTGTTTGGTTCTTTATCATGCAACAATCCCAAGGGGGCGGTGGCAAGATGATGAACTTCGGCAAAAGCCGGGCTAAAATGATGGATGATGCGGTGAAGGTTAATTTCCAAGATGTAGCAGGCCAAGAAGAAGCCAAGGAAGAATTGGAAGAGATTGTAGAATTCCTCAAGAATCCAGATAAGTTCACTAAAATGGGTGCTAAGATTCCTAAGGGGGTTCTTTTGGCAGGCCCTCCTGGGACGGGGAAAACCCTCCTGGCTAAGGCTGTAGCAGGGGAAGCGGGTGTTCCGTTCTTCACTATTTCTGGTTCTGACTTTGTAGAAATGTTTGTTGGTGTTGGTGCCTCCCGGGTACGGGATCTTTTCCAACAGGCCAAGAAGAATGCTCCTTGTATCATCTTCATCGATGAAATCGATGCAGTGGGTCGTCAACGGGGCGCAGGCCTCGGTGGCGGTCATGATGAACGAGAACAGACCCTCAATCAACTCTTGGTTGAAATGGATGGCTTTGATGCATCTGAAGGTATTATTACTATCGCCGCTACCAACCGCCCTGACATCTTGGATCCGGCCCTCCTTCGCCCAGGCCGTTTCGACCGTCAAGTCATGGTAGGCCGCCCAGATCTTAGGGGCCGTGAGGCTATCTTGCAAGTGCATGCAAAGAACAAGCCTTTAGCAGATGATGTGGACCTCAAAACTATCGCTAAAAAGGTGCCTGGTTTTACTGGTGCTGACTTGGCCAACCTCTTGAACGAAGCAGCTCTTTTAGCAGCTCGTCAGAATAAGACCATCATTACTATGGATGATTTAGAAGAAGCCTCTGAAAAGGTATCTATGGGGCCAGAACGACGCAGCCATATCGTGACAGAAAAGGAACGTCGATTGACGGCCTTCCACGAATCCGGTCACGCTATTGTAGGTCATTTGTTACCTGACTGCGATCCTGTCCACAAGGTGACTATCGTCCCTCGGGGTTATGCTGGTGGTTATACCATGAGCTTGCCTGAGGAGGAACAAAACTACGAAACTAAGAAGCAAATGTTGGCGCATATCCGCATGGCTTTAGGTGGTCGCGTAGCGGAAGCTTTAACCTTGAAGGATATTTCCTCTGGTGCTTCTGGCGACTTACAAACAGTTACTAAAATCGCCCGCAATATGGTGACCCGTTATGGTATGTCTGATGAATTAGGGCCTATTGTATTCGGGGAACAGCGGGAGCAAGTATTCTTAGGGCGTGACCTCGGCCATGAACGAAACTACTCCGAGTCTACGGCTGAACAAATCGATGCAGAAGTGCATCGCATTGTTACAGAAGCCTATGATGATGTGGTGAAACTCTTATCCGAAAATATGGACTTCCTCCACAATATGGCAGAAGCCCTTTTGGAATATGAAACCATTGATCATGAAGATGTAGTATCCCTCTATGAAACAGGGAAGATTGCGAAGAAGCCTGAAGAAGAGCGGGTGGAAGCGGTTAAGACAACCCTGACACAAGCTGGTATTGAGGTACCTAAGGACCTCCAAGTGGAAACCATTCCAACAGAAGAGCCTAAGGCACCAAGCCGAGAAGATATACCGACAAAAGAAGATACTATGCCTAAGGCATAAAATGCTATTAAAAGCCATACCTAGCTTTAGCTAGGTATGGCTTTTGTCTCTTTGTTGACCATCGTGTAATAGGCATGGTAAATGGGAGGCTTGCATTTTAAGGACATGACCTGTAAAATTGCTTTAGTATTTGGTTGACAATAGGAGGCCATTCTCGTGAAAAATGAAGTGCTTGAGTTCCTACGTGAAAATGCGGGTGGATTTGTGTCAGGCCAAGATATGTCAGAAGCCTGTCATGTATCCCGTACGGCTATATGGAAACATATTAAGGCCTTGCGGGCTAAGGGCTATAAGATTGAATCCTATACCAAGCTGGGGTATCGTCTTTTGGAGGAACCAGATCTTGTATCCCCCCTATCTATGCGGAAGGCCTTGACGACAGATATCTTCGGCAAGAATTATATTTACATGGATTCCACTGTATCCACCAATACGGAGGCCCGTAAATGGGCCCTTAAGGGGGCTGAAGAAGGAACTGTAGTCGTAGCAGAAGAACAGGTGGAAGGGCGTGGCCGCTTACAACGGGGCTGGTATTCACCCTTTGGTAAGGGTCTTTGGTTCTCCTTGATTTTGCGCCCCGACTTCCTTCCTATGGAGGCGCCAAAGTGTACCCTTATGGCAGCAGTGGCTGTGACCAAGGCTCTTCGTAAGATGGGAGTCACTGATGCGGTTATAAAATGGCCTAATGATATCTTGGTTAAGGGCAAGAAGATGGTAGGAATCCTGACAGAAATGACGGGGACCATGGATGAAATCGAATATATCATTTTGGGTGTGGGACTTAATGTGACAACAGGCCTTGATGAGTGGCCAGATGATCTAAAGGCCATAGCAACATCTATCCTCATGGAGGGGGTAGAGATTCCTCGTATAGAGGCCTTTAACATTATCTTACAAGAGTTGGAGGAACAGTACTTTGAAGTTTTGGCCAATGGCTTTGATCATACCTTAGAAGAATGGAGGAACTTATCCTGTACCTTAGGACAACATGTGCGTGTCCGCCCAGGTAATAAACAAGCCTATGATGGTATGGCCTTGGATATCGATGGTGATGGCAATTTATTAGTACGCCCTGATGGAGGGGAAAGGGTTTATCGGGTTATAGCAGGGGACGTATCCATACGTCCAGTTTCAACAACTGTAGAATAGGAGATAGCATGTTATTAGTAGTAGATGTGGGAAACACCAATATCGTATTAGGTGTCTATGAAGGTGAAAATCTTAAAGGACACTGGCGGATTTCCACAGATCGTGTGCGGACAACCGACGAGTATGGGGTGCTGATCATGAACCTCTTCCTCCATGACAAGACGGTAGATGCAGAGGCCATTGACGGAGTCATAATCTCATCCGTCGTACCGCCCCTTATGCCAACCTTGGAACGAGTGTCTCGCCGCTACTTTAATGTGGAACCCTTGGTTGTAGGCCCGGGGACTAAAACAGGCATGGCCATCAAGTACGATAACCCACGAGAAGTGGGAGCTGATCGGATTGTTAATGCGGTGGCTGCTTATGAACAGTATGGTGGTCCTATTATTATCATCGATTTTGGTACAGCGACGACCTATTGTGCGGTATTAGCTAATGGTGATTATATTGGAGGTGTAATAACACCGGGTGTCATGATCTCTGCAGAGGCTCTCTTCCAACGGGCTGCTAAATTGCCTCGTATTGAGGTGAAGGATCCAGGTCAGGTCATCAATCGCAACACTGTATCTTCTATGCAGTCGGGCATGTTTTACGGCTATGTGGGCCAGGTAGAAGGTTTGGTAGCGCGGATGAAGGCGGAAATGCCGGAAGGAACTAAGGTGGTCGCTACTGGCGGCTTAGCTCAGCTGATCGCCTCCGCAACAGAATCCATTGATTTCGTAGAACCTAAGTTAACGCTAGAAGGATTGCGGCTCATTTATGATAAAAACAAGTAAAACTTGGCAAATTGGGTCTGTGCCCATCGAGGGCCAGGTTGTTCTAGCCCCTATGGCTGGAGTGTCTGATGTAGCCTATCGAGTCCTAGCTAAGGCTCATGGGGCTTCCTTGGTCTGTACGGAAATGGTATCAGCCATGGGTATCAAATATAAGAATGAGATCACTAAGGGGATGCTCTTCATTGAGGAGGGGGAAGGACCTGTGTCCATGCAGGTCTTTGGGTCTGATCCGGAAACGGTGGCCTTAGGAGCAAAGACTATCTCTGAGGCGGGAGCTGATATTGTTGATATCAATATGGGATGCCCTGTGAAGAAGGTGGTCTCCTCTGGTGATGGATCGGCTCTTATGAAAAATCCAGATTTAGCAGCACGGGTAGCAGAGGCCACAGTAAATGCTGTGGATGGGCCTGTGACGGTTAAGATGCGACTGGGATGGGATGAAGACTCCATCAATGTAGTAGATTTTGCTAAACGCATTGAGTCTACTGGTGTGGCCGCCATTGCTGTTCATGGTAGGACCAGGCAACAAATGTATATGGGCCGAGCCAACTGGGATTATATTAAAGCTGTCAAAGAGGCGGTCAAGTCTATTCCTGTTATCGGTAATGGGGATATTACCAGTCCACAGGACGCTAAGGCCATGTTAGATCAAACGGGCTGCGATGCCGTTATGATTGGACGTGGAGCCCATGGTAATCCTTGGATCTTTGAGCGGACGAATACTTATTTGGAAACAGGAACTCTCTTATCAGAACCCTCTTGGGAGGACCGGATTGATATGCTGTATAAGCACTTCCAAAACCTGGTTAAGTATAAGGGCCATGATGCGGCAGTTCGGGAAATTCGCACCCACGCAGGCTGGTATTTGAAGGGCTTACCTGAGGCGGCCCGCTACCGGAATACCATTAACAACCTCCATACGGAGGGGGCTTTTAGGGCGGCAATTGAAAGCTACCGGGAAACCCTAGCAAAATTGACAAATACAGGGGCTATGGTAAAATAGTTTCTATATGTATAGAAAAGTGGAGAAGTGTCATATAAGGTGACACTTCTTCTTATTCATAATCTAAGAAAGAGTGGTTAAATTATATGGCAGAAGTAAAAGAAACCCTTCTTACAGCAGAAGGCCTTAAAAAACTTGAAGAAGAACTTGCTCATTACAAATCTGTACGCCGTATTGAAGTAGCAGCACGGATTAAAACAGCCATTGAATATGGCGATATTTCGGAAAACTCTGAATACGATGATGCTAAGAATGAACAAGCTTTCATTGAAGGTCATATCGTTGAACTAGAGAATAAGATTAATACAGCTAAGATTATTGATGGTAAGGCAACAAAAGGTCGCGTATCTGTCGGTTCTAAGGTAAAGGTCTTAGATACCCAATACGACGAAAAAATGGAATATACCATCGTTGGCTCCTCTGAAGCGGACCCATTCAACAACCGCATTTCTAATGAATCCCCTGTAGGGGCAGCTATTTTGGGTAAGAAAAAGGGCGATAAGGTAGAAGTAACTACGCCAGATGGCCCAGTAGTATTCGAGATTTTATCCGTAAAATAGTTGAATTAGGAGTACATTATGAGTGAAGATGTAAAAAACACAGATCTTGCAGCCGCAGAAGAACTCAATGATCAAATGCAACACCGCCGCGATAAATTGGCTCAATACGAAGATAAAGGGGTCTATCCATTCGGTCAACGTTTTGTTGTGCGTGAACATACACAAGAAGTTAAAGATGACTTTATCAACTTTGATGGCCAACCAGTGGTTATGGCCGGTCGATTGATGACTATGCGGTCTCATGGTAAGACTGCTTTTGCTAATATCCGTGATAAGGCAGGGGATATCCAAATTTACTTCCGCAAGGATGTGATGGGGGAAGAGGCTTACGAATTCGTAAAAATGCTCGATATTGGTGATATCATTGGTGTTGAAGGCCATGTTTTCCGTACCCATAAGGGTGAAATCACCGTTAAGGTGAATACGTTAACCCTACTCTCTAAGTCTCTTCGCCCATTGCCTGAAAAATGGCATGGATTGACTAATACGGAATTGCGTTACCGTCAACGTTATGTCGATCTCATCGTCAACCCTGAAGTGCGGGATACCTTTGTAAAACGGTCTAAAATTGTAGCTAAGATTCGCCAATACATGATGGCCCATGATTTCATGGAAGTGGAAACACCTATGATGCATGCCATTCCAGGTGGTGCAGCGGCTCGACCTTTCATTACCCACCATAATGCTTTGGATATTGACATCTACATGCGTATTGCTCCAGAGCTCTACCTCAAGCGCTTAATCGTAGGGGGCATGGAACGGGTCTTCGAAATGAACCGTTGCTTCCGTAATGAAGGCATCGATAACCGTCATAACCCTGAGTTCACCACTATCGAATCCTACCAAGCTTACGGCGACGTAGAAGACGCTATTCGTTTGACAGAAAATATCGTTTCTTATTGTGCACAAGAAGTATTAGGCACACAAGAAATCACCTACCAAGGGACTGAAATCAACCTTACACCACCTTGGAACCGCATTACTATGGCGGAAGGCGTTAAAAAGTATACAGGTGAAGACTTTGATGCAGTAACATCCATTGAAGAAGCACGTGCTATTGCTGACCGTCTCAATGTAGAATACACAGATAATGATGGAATTGGTAAGATTTTGAACCTTTGCTTCGAGGATTATGTAGAAGCTAATCTCATCCAACCAACTATCGTCTATGGACATCCAAAGGAAATATCCCCATTGGCAAAGGCCAACCGGGAAAATCCATTGGCTACCGAACGGTTTGAAGCTTTCATCTATGGCCGTGAACTCGCTAATGGCTTCTCCGAATTAAATGATCCGATTGACCAAAAACAACGCTTCCTAGATCAATTAAAAGAACGGGAACACGGTGATGACGAAGCGCATCGCATGGACGAAGATTTTGTAACCGCTTTGGAATATGGCTTGCCACCAACATCTGGCTTGGGTATCGGTATTGACCGTCTGGTTATGTTCTTGACAGACTCTGCTTCTATCCGGGATGTATTGCTCTTCCCATTGATGAAGCCGGAAGGTCAAGCTAAGCCAGCGACTAACTACGAAGATGTTAAAGTTGATGCTGAATAAGAATCCTGAAAAACGCTTGCACCTTGTGCAGGCGTTTTTTTGTGTGCTTCTCTAGCTAGCTATTAGTCTGGGCTAGCAAACCTTACGTGTATATATGCGAATAAAGGGGGCTAAGAAACTCAAAGTCTAGGGAACGAAAAATATTCTGTAAATGCTAGTTGAGAATAAGAGGATGATTATTAGCCTGTAATGTGTTATATTTTATGTGTATTAAAATACTGATTTGTCATCCAGATTAAAGAGGCAGAGACTATGTTAGATTTAAAATTTGTTAGGGAAAATCTTGACGCCGTGCAAGCAAATCTCGACCACCGTCACACGGAAGGAAAACTTGATGATTATGCTAAATTGTATGATGAACGGAAAGAAATCATTCAAGAAGTAGAACAATTAAAGGCTCACCGGAATGCTGTATCCGATGAAATTGCTCAATTGAAACGTAACAAAGAATCGGCGGATGATAAAATCGCAGAAATGAAGACGGTAGGCGATCAAATTGCAGACTTGGATAATCGAGGCCGCGATGTAGAAACTAAACTTCGCGATATCGCCCTTCGTCTACCAAATATGTGCGACCCATCTGTTCCTGTAGGGAATGATGAAAATGACAATCCTGAAATGCGTAAATGGTCTATGCCTCGCCAATTTGACTTCCCAATTCAAGCCCACTGGGACCTTGGGGAATCCTTGGACATTTTAGATTTTGAACGCGCTACTAAGGAGTCTGGTGCCCGCTTTACTATCTATAAGGGCTTTGGGGCTCGTATGGAACGGGCTTTGATCAACTTCATGTTGGATCTTCATTGTGACAAGCAAGGCTATACAGAAATGATGACACCTTACATGGTTACAACTGATACTTTGACTGGTACAGGTCAACTGCCAAAGTTTGCTGAAGATATGTATAAGGTTGAAGGGCAAGATTATTTTTTGATTCCAACGGCAGAAGTGACTCTGACTAATTATCATTCCGGGGAAATCTTGAAGGAAGAGGACTTACCTAAGTATTATACGGCTTTCACCGCTTGCTTCCGGTCTGAAGCAGGTTCTGCCGGCCGCGATACACGGGGGCTCATCCGTCAACATCAATTCAACAAAGTTGAAATGGTTAAGATTGCCCATCCTGATCACTCCTGGGATGAGCTTGAAAAACTTACCGATAACGCAGAAGAAGTCTTGCGCTTACTCGAATTGCCACACCGCGTGATTACCTTGTGCACGGGAGATATTGGCTTTGGCTCTGCTAAAACCTATGACGTGGAAGTGTGGATGCCAGCACAGAATACCTATCGAGAAATCTCCTCTTGTTCTAATATGACTGATTTCCAAGCACGTCGTGCTAATATTCGATTCCGCCGCAATGGTAAGGGCAAACCAGAATTTGTTCATACCTTGAATGGGTCTGGCTTGGCCGTAGGTCGTACGGTAGCGGCTATCTTAGAAAACTACCAAGAAGAGGATGGATCTGTTCGCATACCTAAGGTATTACAACCATACATGGGTGGCTTAGAAGTTATCAAACCTGTTAAATAAGGAGGCATATTATGGATCGTACATTATCCCTAGAATTCGCTCGCGTTGTAGAAGCTGCAGCACTTCGTTCTGGTAAATTATTAGGTCGTGGCAAAAAGGATGAAGCTGATGGCCTAGCTGTAGACGCGATGCGTCAAGCTTTCAATGATGTAGCTATCTCTGGTACCGTGGTAATCGGGGAAGGGGAAATCGATGAAGCACCAATGCTTTACATCGGTGAAAAAGTTGGCCGTGGCGGCCCGGAAGTGGATATTGCCGTGGATCCTATTGAAGGGACTAATCTTATTGCTAAGGGGCAAAATGGAGCCATTGCGGTTATGGCTATTGCAGAGCATGGAGGTCTTCTTCATGCACCAGATATGTACATGCAAAAAATCTGTGTAGGTCCTCGTGGGGCTGGGGCTATCGACTTAGATAAGTCCCTTACAGAAAACCTTCAAAATGTGGCCAAGAAGATGGGCCGAAACGTGGATGAATTGACCGTAGTTATGTTAGACCGCGAGCGTCATTATGCGTTAATGAAAGAAGCTCGTGAAGCAGGTGCTCGTGTTCGTCTCATCTCTGATGGCGATGTAAACCCAGCTATGGAAGCTTGTATTGAAGGTTCTGGCGTCCATATGGTAGTTGGCGTTGGTGGGGCCCCTGAAGGGGTTTTAGCTGCAGCTGCTCTCAAGTGCGCTGGTGGCGATATGCAAGCCCGTCTCAAACCATTAACAGCACAAGAAGAACAACGATGCCACGATATGGGAATTAAGGATCTCAATAAAGTTCTTACCTTGGATGACTTGGTACCTAGTGATGATGTTATCTTCGCAGCTACGGCCATTACGCAAGGTAACTTATTAAAAGGTCTCCAATACTTCTCTGGCGGAGCTCGTACTCATACCATTGTTATGCGGTCTAAAACAGGTACGGTTCGCTTCCTTGATACCATTCATATGGATAAGAAATTAGAAACCATCAAAGCCAAATAAAATGAAATCAATCCCTAGTATATATACTGGGGGTTTTTCATTGTTTTTTCATACAAACTCCTTGCCCTTATATTGAAAAAATTGCTATACTTATATGTAAGATTTTATACACTGGGCGCTTGAGGCGTTTTTATAGATCGTGTTACTAGGAGGAAGTCTGTTGGAAAAGTTGATTATCCAAGGGGGCCATCGTTTAGAAGGCCGTGTTCGCGTTAGCTCTGCGAAAAATGCCGTTTTGCCTATCATTGCTGCTACTATGTTGGCATCTACGCCGAGCACATTGGTGGAAATCCCTAAATTGGCAGACGTAAAAACGATTTGTGCTGTTATTGAATCCCTCGGTGTTAAGGTAACCTTTGATTCAGAGGCGGATGAAATTCATTTTGACGCGTCCCATATTGAAGCTACAGAAGCGCCGGCAGAACTGGTACGGAAGATGCGGGCATCCTTCTTGGTTATGGGCCCTCTCTTGGCCCGAAAAGGGGAAGCTAAGATTGCTCTACCAGGCGGTTGTGCCATAGGTAGTCGCCCTATCGATCTTCACCTTAAGGCTTTTGAGGCCTTGGGATGCGAGATTGAAATCACTGATGATTATGTACGAGCAGTAGCACCTGAGGGTTTAAAAGGTAACCAAATCTACTTGGATTTCCCATCCGTAGGAGCTACAGAAAATGTCATCATGGCAGCTTCTATGGCAGAAGGGAAGACTATTATTGAAAATGCTGCTGAAGAACCTGAAATTGTTGATTTGGCGACCTATTTAAATTCCATGGGGGCCAATATAAAAGGGGCTGGCACTAATGTGATTCGTATTGAAGGGGTGCTAGAACTTAAAGGTGCTGTTCATACGGTTATTCCTGACCGTATCGAAGCAGGTACCTATCTTATAGCAGCGGCTATGGCCGGTGGTGATGTATATGTAGAAAACGCCTTGTCTGAACACTTAAAGCCGGTGGTGGCTAAGCTTAAAGAAGCCGGTGTCCATGTAGAAGAAGATGTGGATGGAATCCGGGTTATTTCCGATGGTACAGGCATGAAAGCTGTGGATATTAAAACGCTACCTTACCCAGGTTTCCCTACGGATATGCAGGCACAGTTCATGGCTTTTACAACTATCTGCCAAGGGACCTCTACAGTTACAGAAACAGTCTTTGAAAATCGCTTTATGCATGTAGCAGAGCTTCGCCGTATGGGCGCTCATATTGATATTGAAGAACGGAAAGCCATCGTGGAAGGCGTTGCAGGTCTTCATGGGGCTGAAGTTAAAGCTACAGACCTTCGAGCTGGCGCAGCTCTTGTCTGTGCAGGTCTTTGTGCAGAAGGACAGACTAAGGTTAGCAACTTGCACCACATCGATCGTGGCTATGATAATTTAGTAAGTAAATTAGAAAAGTTGGGTGCGCACATTGTTCGGGTTGACGAATAAAAAGAAAAATCGTAAAAGTGAATCACCTAGACGGGTGGAAGGTCTCAAAGGACAACCGCGGGCTCGCAAAGAGGGGCGAAAATCAGAGGTCCTAACTAAGGAACAATTGGTACAGAACCGGATTGCCCGTCGTCAAAAGCGGACTAAGACTATCGCTAAGTTGACGCCGCAAATGAAGCTTAAGAGGGAGGCTGCCCATAAAAAGGCAGGCTCCTTCTTATCTGGTCTCAATTGGAACATGACCTATGATATAGGAATTGATCTGGGGACAGCCAATGTTTTACTGTATGTAAAAGGACGTGGCTTAGTTCTGGATGAACCTGGTTTTGTAGCGCGAGATACTAAGACTCAAGAGGTGTTGGCTGTAGGGGCTAAGGCCCGTCGTATGTGGGGGCGCACCCCTGTAGGCATAGAAGTTATCCGCCCCTTGCAGGAAGGAGTCATAGCTGATTATGATATGACAGAATTTATGTTACGTCATTTTGTCCGGGCTGTAGTTCCTGCATCGGTCTTGGTAAGGACGCGAATTGTAGCTTGTGTCCCTTCAGGTATTACTCCTGTTGGTAAACGGGCTATTTTAGAAGCCCTGCTTCGGACGGGCGCTCGTAAGACTGTTCTCATTGAAGAACCCCTGGCTGCGGCTATGGGGACAGGTCTCGATAAAGCTCGGGATGTAGGCGCTATGGTTGTCGATATGGGCGGCGGCACTACTGATATTGCTGTTGTTTGTGATTCGGGTGTAGTTGTGTCAGAGTCCCTGCCCATAGGCGGAGATCGCTTTGATGAGGCTATTGTCCGCTATATTAAGCGGAAGCGACGCTTGGTTATCGGCTATCCTACGGCAGAGGAAATCAAGATTTCCATTGGGACTGTAGATCGTAAGGCTCCTAAGCAAGATATGGTCGTTAGAGGCCGTGACTTGGGAACTGGACTTCCCAAGTCTACGCTGGTTTCGTCTCAGGAAATTCAAGAGGCCATGGAAGCGCATATGGTCTCCATTTTGGAAGGCATAAAAAATATCCTCGAAAAAACGCCGCCAGAATTAGTCGCAGCTATTGCGGATCATGGTATCATCCTAACGGGAGGAGGTGCTCTTTTGGATGGGGTAGACCGAATCATAACAAGAGTGATTGGTATTGCAGCTTATTTAGTAGAAGCACCTCGATATGCAGTAATTCGAGGGACGGCCAAGGCCCTTGAAGAAATGTCCTCTCTACAAGACACCCTAGAAGAACTTCAGTAGGGCCAGCGCTCTTCAGTACTATTAAAGGTGGAATTTGTAGTAGACCTCTTAGGAGTAATCCGGTCATATAGTGAATACGATAAATAACCTCTGAGTAAGATGAATAAAAGCTAAAGCTTTTATAAATTCTAAGCTCAGAGGTTTTCTGGTCTCTAGGCTATGTATGTTATAATAAAGAGTAAATTATTTTGGAGGATTGGAGGTATTAACCTATGAAGTGGAAGGCAATAGTCACGGTCCTAGCCCTAACGAGTTTCTCTATCAATGGTGCTTTGGCTGTTACAGTGACAGGTTTACGCGCTAATGATACAACTAATCGTAGTCGCCTTGTCTTAGATTTATCGGCAAAACCTGAAGGCTGGACTACATCCTATGATGAAGCAAACCATGAGGTAACTGTGAGCCTTCCTAAATCGTCCAATCAAATACAGGAGGGTCACCTCAATGGAGGCAAGGAAAAAGGTGTCCTTAAGGGCATTGCCATTGAAGAAAAGGACCCTCTAAAGTTCATCTTCCAAGCTGACGCTGCAGTTCAATACCATGCCTTTGCCTTGGAAAATCCCAATCGTATCGTAGTAGATATGTTTGCGGCTATATCCAATAAGACTAGCAAAAATTTAGATTCGTCTCTTAGCTTGATCAAATGGAATACTACGGGCCAAGAGGGCCCAGTGCAAGTGACGGCGCTGACTGCTCCCGCCGGGGTAGCTATGAAGGTCTATAGCAATCAAGCTGGCAATGATGTGGAGGAGGTATCCTCTGTCAATCGGGCTGCTGTTGGCCTTAAGCAAAAGGGAAAGTACATTCCCGTGTCCGTAACGGATACAGCGGGCCAAGGGATTGCACCTGATTCCTTAACAAAGACGGCCCAATTGGTTTATGGAGCGGGCCGGGGCTATACCATTAATAGCCAAAAGATAAGCCTTCAAGTGTCCGCTAATAAATGGACCCTGCCTGTAACTGGCATCAATCAGGCTCGTATGGCGAATGATTTAATTCTCTATACGGATACCTTTGGCGCTTCTACAGGGACTAATGCCTTTGGACGAGAAGTAACTGTTATAAATGGCAAGGTGACGGCTCTAGCAAAGGCTAATTCCCCACTGGCTAAGGGGGCTATGGTCTTGTCAGGTCATGGGACTAGTGCGGATAAGCTCAAGACTCTTAAGGTGGGGGATTCTCTTTCTATTCGGACTGCTCCAGCCCTGGCTAAGGTGTCTACAGAGGGTGCTATTACCTACGCTAAAGGGAGCCCAGTTCTTATTGGCGGAGCGTATGTAGGGCCTAAGTCCAATAGCCGTTTGGCTCGGACCTTTATCGGCACCACGAAAAATCGAGGCCTCATAGCTATGGCTGTTGATCAGGATGGCAAGACCTCTATGGGGGTTACCTCTAAGGAAGGGGTTAATCTTATCAAGCAACTAGGGGCCATTGATGCTCTTGAGCTCAATGGGCAAGGCGCAGCAGATATGGCCTATAAGGGTAAGGTAATCCATCAAGATCAAAATCAAGCAAAAACTTATGAGGATATGTTAGTACTTAAATAAATGATTAATTATAGGCGTAAGTAATCAATTGACCAAGGAGTTATTTATGACGATGAAAAAAACTTTAGCGACTGTGCTAGTAGCAAGTGCTATGTCCACAGGACTGGCTATGGCACAACCATTAGAACACCACACCGTTCTTACGGGAACAGTAGCTTCTGTAGTGCCGCTAGGCGCTCAAGTGCAAGAAGGGGATACCTTAGTTACGGTAGAAACCTTAGCTGGCCCTATGGCAGCTTCTAAAGCCGTTGTGAGCGGTCAAGTGACAGCTGTAGAAGTACATGCAGGAGAGTCCGTACAACGGGGACAAGCAGTGGTCGTAGTCGAGTCCAAGTAAGATAGGGGAGATACTGATATGAGCAATCGAATATGGTGCCGGTCTAAGCGGGCCTTGCTCGCAGTATGCTTCTGTTTGGGGGCTATGAACATAGCCCAAGCGGTTGATTTTATGCCTGTAGACCAAGTAAAAACAGGTATGACTGGGACGGCTAAAACTGTACTTGTAGGGGACCAAATTTCCACCTTTGATGTAAAGGTTTTGGGTGTTATGAAGGATCGAGGTCCTTCTGGAGACCTTATTTTGGCTAAGTTTTCTGGACCGGTCATGGAGGAAACAGGGGGCATTGCTCATGGTATGTCCGGGTCACCTGTCTATATAGACGGCAAACTAGTGGGTGCTGTTGCCTATGGTTGGGGCTTTGCAGATGGTACTGTGGGTATGATTACCCCAATCCAAGATATGGTTAAATTATGGCATATCCCTTATGAAAAGAACCTTAATAAGTCCTGGCATGGTCAAGGAGATGGGCAACTCATTCCTATGGGAACACCTCTTATGGCCTATGGATTTGATCAAGGAGCCTTGTCCTACCTGAAGGAAAAGCTACCTAACTATAAGTATGAAACGTATGATACAGCAGCCGCTACAGGTGATGATGTAGTTAAGCCATTGGTGCCAGGCGGGTCTGTTGCAGCTCTTTTAGTTGATGGCAATTTAAAATTAGGGGCTATTGGCACGGTCACTTATGTAGATGGGGACCGTCTTGTAGCTTTTGGGCACCCCTTCATAAAACGGGGCTCCTCTAATTACTTTATGCATAATGCTTCCATCTTTACAGTGGTAAAATCTATGGACTCCGCTTTTAAATTGGGGTCTATGGGAGCTGAAGTGGGATCTGTTAATGAAGATCGTGGTGCCGGTATCGCGGGTCAAATGGGTAAAAATACAGGTGGAATTCCAATCCAATTCCATTTGCGTGATTTGGATACAGCACAAGAAAAACGAGCTTGGGTTAAGGTGATAGAAAATGAGGAAATGACGCCAACCTTGGCTGCGACCTCCCTCTATTCCTTCCTAAATAAGCTTATGGACCGAACTGGTGAAGGGACTGCTAAGGTGACCTATACCATTCGCCCACGGGATAATGCATATACACCATTGACGCGAACTAACATGTTCTACTCCTCCAACTCTATTTCTGAAAAATCCGTTGATGAATTCTATAAGGTTATCGACGTGTTGATGAACAACCGTTTTATCAACTTTGAAATTCAGGATATCAATGTTAAGGCCGATGTTCAACAAGGAAAGAAGACGGCTAAAATTGTAGATGCTACGGCCTCTCCTGTCTATGTAGCACCAGGAGATACCATCGTAGTAGATGTGACGATTGAACCTTTTAGAGGGGAGAAGGAAGTTAAAGAAGTCTTCTTTACCGTTCCTAAAAACCAAAAGCTGGGTGACGCCACCTTAGAAGTTCGTGGTGGCGGTGTTATCCCATTGCCTTATGTATTTGAAAAGCAAAAGTATAACTTAACAGATGAAATTATTCGCCGCCTCAAAACCTATAAAGATTTCAAGGATCTTTATAGGGAATTAAAGGATACGGATCAAAACAACCAAATCGTTGTAGAAATCTTAGAAGAGGGCATTTCTATGGTTGACGATGAGGGAGGAAAAGGAGTTAAGAAACCTAAAATTGATGGGATTGAATCTAATCCACTCCCTGGAGATATTAAGAAAAAAAGCCATTCCAATTCTTTAGATGATGCTATTGATGATGACAATAAAAAGGACCAAAAGGCCTCTATTGATACGGATTACATCATCCAAGGGGATGGGCAGTTCAAAATCCACATTGTTAGCCCTGCTAAACGGGATAAGGAACGGGCTAAAGACGCACGCAATGCAAAGAAAAAGGGGGCCCATCAAGAAGGGGCAAAAGCGAGTCTAGAAAAACCTTTGCCTACGGATGATAAGAATGCTTCTAAAGAAGAAGGAGCCAGTCAGGACCTGGGTAGGGATAGAGTATACTAGACATCGCCTAATTGAGACAGACAAGAAATTGATACAGTATTAGATGGAGAGACGTGTATGAACTGGTTAGAAGCCATTGGGGCCTTTACCTTGAGTCGCTTGACAGAAATTGGGCGGGCCATGATTTTGGTCGGACAGACAATCAAACAATTGCCCATGATCAATTTCTGGCATGTTTTACAGCAGATGGCCCATTTGGGCGTTGATTCACTACCTATCATTTCTATTACCCTCCTCTTCGCGGGGGGCGTTATGACTCTGCAAATTACAGATGTCCTCATTACCTATGGGGCTCAATCTACAGTGGGGGGCCTTATGGCGGTTGCCATGGGACGAGAACTGGGGCCAATTTTGGTAGGTGTTGTTTTGGCTGGTCGTGTGGGTGCTGCTATTACAGCAGAAATTGGGACCATGAAGGTAACGGAGCAAATTGATGCTCTTCGTGTGATGGCTACTAACCCTATTGGTTACTTAGTTGTGCCTAGGGTGGCTGCCTGTATGATTATGGTGCCGATTTTAGCCTTTTACGGCGTAGTTATCGGCATTGCAGGAGGCTATTTCGTAGCAACTTCCATTAAAGGATTGTCACCTCAAACCTACTTGGACTCCATTCAAATGTTCTCTACTGTATCAGATTTTACCTTGGGCCTTCTAAAAGCTTCTGTTTTTGGGGCTGTTATTGCTCTAGTGGGGGCCTATAAGGGGATGAATACTAAAATGGGGGCTGAGGCTGTTGGATTCTCCACAACTTCCTCTGTAGTTACCTCTATTATTCTCGTATTTATACTTAATTACTTCTTGTCATCTGTCTTGTTCTAATGAGGGGCCTATGATTGAATTGAAAAACGTCACCGTTGCCTATGGCAGCCGCGTTATTTTAGATAATATATCCATGACCATCGGTGATGGAGTGACCCTTGTTATTTTAGGAGGATCGGGATCTGGCAAATCAACCCTCTTACGTCTCCTCATAGGCTTACAAAAACCTACTGCAGGCCACATATTGGTAGATGGTGTTGATATAACAAGCTTGTCTGAATCGGAGTTTGATCAGGTCCGTCGTAAGATGGGTATGGTCTTTCAATACTCTGCCTTGTTTGATTCTCTATCGGTAGGGGAAAATGTAGCCTTTGGCCTCCGGCAGCATACTAAGCTGTCGGATGAAGATATAAAGAAGATTGTCAGCCAACGTTTAGATTGGGTTGGCCTAGCAGGCTATGAAGATTATATGCCTAATGAATTATCTGGAGGCATGAAAAAGCGGGTCTCATTGGCGAGGGCTATCGCAGAAGATGCATCAATCCTCCTCTATGATGAACCCACATCTGGTTTGGATCCTATTACGTCCATGCAGATTAGCCATTTAATTCGGGCTATGCAAAAACGCTTGGGATGTACATCTCTGGTTGTCACCCATGATATGCGGTCTGCTTTTTATGTGGGGGATGCGATAGCCCTCTTGGATAAGGGAAATTTCGTGGAGGTGTCGCCGCCAGCGCAATTCCAAGAATCGAAAAATAAGTTGGTACAAAGTTTCATTCATGGCCAAGTTGATGGTGTGTAAAGAGGGATTAACTATATGAAATGGACAACAGAAGCTAAGGTAGGGGCCTTCACCCTAGTAGGGATTATCGCCTTTATCGCGGCTGTTTTATTTGTGGGGAATGTCAATTTATTTCCTAAGGCGCAGATGGCCATTACCGGTCAATTTGCCTCTGTTAATGGCTTGAAGGTGGGAAATGCCGTTAAGTACTCTGGCGTACAAGTGGGTAAGATTAAGGATATAGCTGTGGATAATCCACATTCTGTACGCGTTTCTATGGATTTGGACCAGGATGCTAAGATTCCTAAGGATTCTACCTTCTCTCTCTCCTCTGATGGTTTTTTGGGGGATAAGTTCATTTTGATCACACCAGGTACCTCTAACGAGTACCTCAAGTCCGGCGACTATGTTAATGGCAAGGGGGGAGAGATGGACCAGGCCTTTGACTCCGCTAAAAAACTCATGGAGGGGACAGAAAAGCTCCTAGAATCCATGAATAATATTATCGGTGATCCTAAGACCCAAGATGCCCTCCGTCATACACTTCAATCCACCTCTACAATGGCAGATAATACCGTGGCAATTACCGGTAACTTAGCAGCTATGACGGCGCAGATGAATGCGACAGCTCAACAATTTAATGCAGATGGTAATGCGGGCAATGATATGCGGGCCATTTTGATCAATATGAAGGAAACTACTGAAAGGGTGGATTCCATGGCCCGTTCTATGGAAACTACTGTTACGGACCCACAGGCTGCTCAAAATATTAAGGAAACCCTTCATAATACAGCGCAGATTTCATCTCGTGTTAATAAAATATTAGGAGGCAAACCTTACCCAAAGTCCTCCACTGAGGCTGTAAATACTGGGGTCGAGGCCTCCGATTCTAACGAAGATGTAAACAAAAGTAAACAATTAGCTACTGAAATGTCAGGTGAATTATTATATAATAGTCATCAGAACGAATATCGTGCCAATGCGCATCTTCGCTTATTTACCAATAAAAATCTTATGGAATTAGGCTTTTCTAATATAGGAGATGGATCTGATTTTGATCTCAATGCGGGTAGGCACTTAACGGATAAATGGTCTGTTAGGGGGGGCTTCTTTGAAAGTAAGTTAGGTCTAGGACTTGACTATGGCCTAGGTGGCCCATTCTCCTTGTCTGCGGCGGTCTTTGATCTCAATCGTCAACGGTATAGAATCCGCTCTGAATTCCGCTTGAAGGGAGATACCTATGGTGTCCTTCAAACGACGCGCCCATTCTCTTCTGATAATGGTGGTACCTATTTGGGTATCAAACAAGTATTCTAAATCTCGACTTTTGGAGGTTTCTATCCATGAATAAAAAGACCTTGTCTATAGCCCTTCTCTTGGCTATGACTACGAGTGGTGCTTTGGCTGCATCTACATCAACTACGGTTCCCATGACGGTGAAAGCAGTGAATGCTAATCTTGTGTCAACTACGATTAACAATCAACCTAAATTATCTAAATATCAACTAGAAGCTGTTAAGATGACCCAAGAAGCTATGGCGGCTAAAGAGACATCTGATACGGCTAACTACCCTACAGCCGTATCTTTAGATGCTACTAAAGCGGTTGCTCTTGCTTTGGAAAACAATCGGACTGCTAAGGCTTCCTCTTGGACTTATGAAGCCGCTAAAGCGGGCGTTTCCCAAGCGGCTGCAGGCATGAATCCACAGGTGGCTGCAAACTATTCTGGTGCCCGTTCAAATAGTGGGACGAGTGTTGGTAAAGGTGGTCATACAAGCTCTTCTATTGGCTTTACCCTATCTGTACCTGTCTTTGATGCCTCTACAATGGCTTCCATTCGAGGCGCTCGCTATACTCGTGAAGGAGCAGGTGCCGCTTATGAAGAGGCACTACAAACGGCTAAATATAATGCGGTGGCAGGTTACTATACCCTGATCAAGGATCGCAATGCTATCGATGTAGCCAACCAATCTGTTACTGATTACCAAGGTCATTTAACAAATGTAGAGGCTCAATACAGTGTGGGGATTGTTGCTAATTCTGATGTAATGGCTTCTAAGACGACCTGGTCTGATGCGCAAACCAATTTGGTGAAGGCTCGTAATCAAGCTGATTTAGCTGAAACCGACCTTAATCAAATTTTAGCTTTCCCTGTATCTACTAAGATAGATACGGCGGATAAAAGCCTTAATTACGCACCCTATAATGTGACTTTAGAAGAGGCTAAAGCGTATGCTTTGATTCACCGGGCGAAATTGGTAGAGTCTGCTATGAGTGTTAAGAAAGCCGAAGAAGATTTGCATGCTGCTAAGGCTGGCTACTTGCCAACGGTTTCTGCCTCTGCCGGCCGGGGCTACTCTGACGATGGTTGGAAGGGCTTTGGCGATGGCAATGACTGGAATATCGGGGCGAAGGCTTCCTGGTCCATTTGGAATGGTGGCGGCACCCAAGTGGCTATTAAGAAGGCACAAGCAGCCTTTGAAGGAGCCAAAGAGACTAACTTGGCTAGTATTGATGCCGTCTTGAGTCAAGTTCAAAAAGCCTTTCTTGATATGAAGGCCGCAGAACAAACCATTACATCCACCAAAACAGCTGTCGACTCTGCGCAAGAATCCTTCCGGATTAACACCCTGCGTTACCAAGCAGGGGTAGGGGCTAATATCGATGTATTGGATGCTGAAACTAAATTGACAGCGGCTCGTAATAATTACTTAGATGCTGTCTATAATTACAACATCGCTGTAGCGCAATTGGAGCAATACACAGGGGTACCATTGGATACACCTGTTGGCCAAGGGGCTAGCTTAATTGCTACTTCTGATGCTGCTAATCAATTAGCAACTCTTGCCAATAAAGGGACAAATAAATAAAATATACATAAGAAATAGTCTGTTGCCCTAGGGCTCAGTCCGTGGGTCATTGTAACGCCTTGTTTCAATGACCCCTTTTTATCATAAGAAGAGTGAAACCATGAAAAAGAAGCGCTATATAGCCTTGTCTGCAGCAATCATAGCATGTCTCATCGGCTCGGGCATAGCCTTTAAACCGGTAGCAGAATCCTATGTGACGCCGGTCGTGCAAGCACAATTGAATAAGACTATCAATGGCCGTATGGCTTATGATTCTATGGAAGTCACTTGGAATGGTAAGGTAGCTTTATCTAAGGTAATCATTAAGGATACAAAAGGCCAGGAAGTAGGATATGCAGACTCTGTGGTAGTAGGTCTTTCTCCTGTAGGAGCAGCCCGTCTTTTAGCCGGTGATGGGGCGGCAGCTCTTGTAAGTGAGGTCACCGTGTCCCATGGGGACCTTCATGTATGGCAGGATGGCCAAGGAAAATGGAATGTGGAGGATTTGATTAAGAAGGATCCATCTAGTAAGGACTCTTCTTTTAAAGGAGATATCCATCTTGATCAAGTAGACTTAACAGTCCGACCTTATAAGGACCAGGCTTATCGGATTGAGGCTATATCGGGAGGTCTTAGTCTTTCTGATTCTCCTATTGTAAAAGGAAATTTAACAGGTTCTTTGGAGGGACAGGATCTATCCATTTCAGGTTCTCTTAACACGGATAATACTAAAGAGTTTACGGCTTATATTAAGGCTGATCGGTTAGACGCATCCATTGCGAATATGGCTTTAGCAGGCCATAAAGATATAAGGCTGGAGGGTGGCTATGCAAAAAATATTGCCCTTACTATATCTTCTGATAATGAGCATGGTCTCACTTGGGAAGGGCATGCGGCCATCCGAGATGTATCAGGAACTTACAATTTCGGGGGGCAAGGTTTTAGCTTTGATAAAGCCCAAACAAATGTAGCCTTTTCCAACAATAAAATCATCATTAAATCTGGATCAGCTTATGTAAATGGCCAAAAGGGAGAAGTTTCCGGTTCTATTGCTATACAAGATGACCGAGCTCGGTTGAATCTAGATATCATGGCCGCTGATGTTGATCCAGGGGCTTTGATAGACCTACCTGTCGGTGGTCGCCTTGCTGGACAAATTCATGTGGGGGGAGATACCCTGTCTCCAACCTTATCGGGTCGCTTAGTGGGACGTGACGTGACTTATGGCGATTATAGTCTGGATAAATTAGGGGCTAATGTATCGCTAAAGGATGGTCATTTGGTCCTAGAGGATATTCGCTTGGATAAGGGAAATACATCCCTTTCTGGGCAAGCATCATATGATATTAATTCTGGTGATTTTGATGCTAGCCTTAGTCCTGAACAGTTTGATATCTCTCAAATAGCGCCTATGTTTGGCTATGATTTGGGAGGCACCTTATCGGGGCAAGTGTATATCCATGGTCAAGATAAACATATTCAATCCTTAATCGGACAATTGGAAGCCCGTAATTTAACCTACCAAGGTATTAGCCTTGATACAGTTTCCCTGGGATTTACTTCTGATGGAAATGCTGTTGATATTTCCTATCTGAATGGCACTATAGGAGAGGGGGCTTTTACAGGCTACGGGTCTCTTAAAGAGGGACAGGCTGATATCAGCCTAGCAGGCTATGATATTCCTTTGTCTATGCTGTCCTCTCGAGTGGGCTATGACCTAGATGGAGTCGCTACCGTGAATGCTCATATTTCAGGATCCCTAGATAATCCTAAAGGTCATGTAACCTTGACAGCAAGTAAGATCAGCCTTGGCTCTTATGGCCATTTTGATGGCTTGAACCTTGATGGAGATATAGAAAATCACATCGTTACCATTCATGAGGCTACGATCATGGATCAAGGTGGTTTCTATACGGCATATGGTACAATCGGTTGGCAGGATAAAAGCTTGGATATCTATGCAGAGGCTAAGGATACGCGGATTGAAAACTTGGCTAAAAATATTACCGATATACCTGTAACAGGGTGGTTCTATACGCAAAACCATATTACTGGTACGTTCGATGCTCCGAATGTAGTAGGGCGGGCTCGCCTTAAAGATGGGTCTATTAATGGCTTCCTCGTATCAGACCTCTATGCCCGCTATAGTTATAAGAATAATCGCCTCAGTGTGTATGATGCAGCCTTAGAATCGTATGGCTCCAAGATTTTTGCTCAAGGGACTATGGATGGTAAGAACCTCAACTTCTCCTTCACCGGTGATGGAATCTATCTGAAACCACTGGTATCGGATGATCGATTTGAAGTAGATGGTTACTTAGCGGCTCAGGGGACCTTAACGGGGACCCTTGATAAGCCAGTGTTCAATGGCAATATACGGTCACGTCAGGTGATGATTAATGGGACTTCTCTTAATGATGTTGATGGGACTGTATATGCAGATCCAACGGTCGTTAATGTTGAGTCTATGTCATTTACAGATCAAGATAAGGGTAACTATAGTTTTGCTGGCGGGGTTAAGCTCAAAAACCCTAAGAATCTTTTTGGTAAAATCACAGTGTCTAATGCAGATATCAAAAATATGATATCTATATTAGACAAGGATGAGTCTAGTAATGGACGCTTTACAGGTCGTCTCAATGGTATTGTGGGTTTAGGTGGCACCGTGAATAATCCGGCCCTTGATGTAAAGGGGACTATTTCCTCTGTAGCTTTGGGCGACCAAGTCTTGGGCGATAGTACAATCGATGCTAGTTTGGCGGATAAGAAGATTACTATTAGAAAGTTACAGCTGCCAGTAGACTCTGGTATGATTGCAGCAGGCGGTACCATGGACCTTAATCCTGGGGGACAAACCGCTATGCAAGTGGCAGTTAATTCGGTGGACCTTAAATACTTTAAGGCGCTCTTGCCAGATTCTGTAGATCCGCAAGGGACCCTGTCTTCTGTCATCAACTTATCTGGCGATAGTCATAATCCTAAGGCTGAAATCTCCGCCGATTTGATTAGTCCGTCCTATAATGGAGTAGCCTTAGACCATGTGTTTATGTTAGCTAATATGGAAGATCAGGTCCTTAATATTCAAGCCCTTATGGGTCAAAAAGGAGACTATCGTGCTACCGTATCTGGTAAATTGCCATTGGCTGCTATTTATACCTCCGGCTATCTTGCACCATCAGATGATAAGTCTATGAACCTGATTATCGATTTAAGTCAGGCTGATTTGGCTGTTGTACCATTGATGAGTCCCTATGTCACAGATGGACAAGGTGTCATTGGTGGCAAAATTAAAGTAACAGGATCCATTGAAGCACCACAGGCCTTTGGTACTGTTACCGTGCGGAATGGCGTATTGAAATTCAAGAATGTAGCCAAACCATTAGACGCTATTAATGCCGACTTAATCTTTAGTGGCAATAAAGCAACCCTACAAGGGGATGCCCAAATGGGTAAAGGCTCTGCTGGTTTTACAGGTCAATTCACTTGGTGGGATCGCCAACTAACTGGCTACCAAGGGGCCCTTCAGTTGGATAATTTTGAGGTTGATAACGAATATATCAAGGGTCCACTGACAGCAGAGCTCTATGCTACTGATGTGGATGGTGTGCCAACATTGACCGGTCATGTGGACTTGCATGATACACGTTTTAAAATCCCTCTTTCTTTAGAAGGGTCTGATTCAGCTTTACCATTTGCCTTGGATGTGACCGTTAATGCAGGCAAAAACGTTCGTCTCTATGACCGGACCCTTTATGATATGGTCATAGGAGGATCGGTTCGCTTTGCGGGGCATACTTATTGGCCAACCCCAAGTGGTGCTTTCAATGTAAAAGAGGGGACCTTTAAATACTTGAGTCATACTTTCCGGATTAATAAGGGGATAGCTCAGTTCCGTCAAGGGTCCTATATTCCTAGTTTGGATTTACAAGCAGAAACGCAAGTTAATGATTATACTGTTAATTTGGGAGTAAAAGGAACAGTTGATCAATTGGATTTGTCCTTGTCCTCGAATCCAAGCTTGTCGAGAAAGCAGATTATATCCATGCTAACTTTTGGCCGTGGTGCGGATGAAAACTCGTCTGCCCTCAGTCATGATGATGCTACTGCAGTAGGTATTTCAGCTGCTCAAATGTATGCTTTTGGCTATGTTGAAGAAGCTGCAAAACGGGCCTTAGGGTTGGATTTAATGAATATTACAACCGGTTCTATTGATCCAGATGAACCTCTCAACAAGGAAACAGCTGGCTACTATAATATTGAAATTGGTAAATATCTCATTCCAAATCTCATGGTAACCTATAGTCAAGGGCTAAATAATAACGACAAGGTCTATGGAGTCCGCTATAAGTTGGGGAAGCATACATCTATGCGAGCATGGCGCTCTTCTAATAACCATAGTTTTGTAGGTGCTTATTGGAAGACAACATTCTAGTTTTATCCCAATAAGGGATAGTGAGGGATGAGTGACTATTTTCTAGGTCCTATAAGATGGTTTCGCACTATTGTTTTGATAGCATTACCTAGATGTGGGAAAAACCCCTCTAGCAGTAAGTTGATCTTAGTAGTTGACTTGCTTAGCTAGAGGGGTTCTTTCTGTTTGCATGGCTTTTCCATAGAGTTTTCACAAAGGCTGAAAATACGGTAGTGGTGCGGATTTTTCAAATATAAAATATTTGTAAACCATACCTTTCTGCTTAGGACTATGCTATAATATAACAGATTAATTGCTCAGATTAGGCAATGGCCTGATGAGTTACTTTTAGGAGGATATCCCTGTATGTTAAAGAAAACTACCTATAAACGTATGTTGGCAGTTTCCGTTTTATCTGCTCTTATGGGCTCCGGTTCTGTCATGGCGGCTAACGTAGAAACTGGTTACACCCCGCAAATGGGGACTATTGATGCGGCTGAACAAGCTGATACTGAGGTGGCTACAGCGTCTGCTACAAGTCCAATGAACGCGTCCGCAGCACCTAGAGTAGGGGGCGTGCATAATTCTAAGGAAGCAGAAGAATTGGCAGCAATCACTGCCGCTCGTGGCGATACAGCTATTTCTGAAGATGGTACTGTAGTGCAAGCGCCAGATGGATCTGTAAAGGTAGATAACTCTGCTTTGTCCACTAGTGACAAGGAAGTTAAGATGGTGTCTAAGGTGACTGGTGGCACTGACCTTGATAAGGCTGCACAAGATGCAAATAACCAAGCTGACGCTAATGTACAAGCTCAATTTGTATCTGCCGTAACACCTGAAATGTTGAAACCTTATTTGGGTAAAACCATTACGGGTCTCTCTGTGACTGGTCTTGAACCAGGTCGAGAAGCAGAACTCCTTTCTAACTTAAAAGATAAGGTGGGCGATAAGGTTACCGAAGAAGGTATTCTTGCTGACATTAAAGGCCTTGGTAATACGGGTGTATTCTCTGAGGTTAATCCTGTTATCACAGTGGTTCCTGAAGGGGTAAAGATCGCTTACCAAGTAACTCTTAATCCTGTTGTGAAGGGCGTCCAATTTGAAGGTAATACAGTTTATTCCTCTGAAAATTTGGTAAACTACCTTAATGTACAACCAGGAACGGTCCTCAATTCCGTATATGTAGGCCAAAAGATCCAAGGGATTAATGCAGCTTATCAACGTGATGGCTATACCATGGCCCATGTATCTGGTTTGTCTGTAGATAATGATGGCATTGTTCACATTACTATCGTAGAAGGTGTAGTTGAAGATATCGTACCAGCTGGTAACAAGAAAACTCGCGACAAGGTAATTACTCGCGAATTCATCCAAAAGAAGGGCAAACCTTTCAATGCCTTCTTGGTACGTCGTTCTGTAGAACGGGTGTATAACTTAGGCTTCTTTGACGATGTAAATGTTCGCATCTTGCCTGGATCTACACCAGATGCAGTAGTCATCGAAGTGGATGTCTTGGAACATAAGACAGGGACAATTACCTTAGGGGCAGGCTATTCTGAGTCGGATGGTCTAGTCGGCATTATCGAATTGGGTGAAGACAACCTTCGTGGTACTGGTGATAAGGTTAAAATCCACTGGGAAGTAGGTGGTAAAGATAACTATAAGAACTACCAAATTTCCTACTTACATCCATGGCTTGATCATAAGGGTACATCTTTAGGCTTCTCCTTCTTTAATCGAGAAGATGAATATACTGATTATGATGCACATGGTCATGAAGTGGCGGAATACAATAAGAAAACAAATGGTTTCAACGTATCCTTGGGGCGTCAAACTGGCGAATATACTCGCGATACATTGACATTGGAAACACGGAATGATAAATATCGTTGGAAAGATGGCGATAGCTCTGGCTTCCGTTATGATCGAAATCAAGGTGCTGGCGGTTCCGGTGATAACACATGGGACAATAAGACCTATGACTTTAAGGATTTTGACTATGTAGGCAAAAATTTCGGTCGTACTAATTCCATTACATGGCAAAAAGTTTATGATTCCCGTAATAACATTTACGATCCAAGTCGCGGTAAACGGATTTCTTACACCGCACAATGGGCTGGTCACGGCTTAGGCGGTGACTTTGACTTCTACAAGTTCACTGCAGAAGGCCGTATGTACCGTAAGTTGGGCAATGGCCATATCTTGGCTTTCCGGGCGCGGGGTGGTTTCATCCAAGGGGAGGCTCCTTATAGCCAATTGTTCACCTTGGGTGGCGCTGATTCCCTTCGGGGCTATGAAGACGACCAATTCCGTGGTAAGTACATGTACAACGCAACCTTGGAATACCGGTTCCCATTAGTTAAAAAAGTCTCTGGTGTTCTTTTCACTGATATCGGTGATGCTTGGGACGCACCTAACGTACCTTGGTATGAATCCAAGAAGGGCTTCAATGCCTCTGTAGGTGCTGGTCTTCGGGTCCAAACTCCAATCGGTCCAATCAAACTCGATTATGGTAAGGGTAAAGAGGACTCTAAGTTCCACTTTAGCTTTGGCACACAATTCTAATGATGATATACGATAAGGCGCCTTAGTGGCGCCTTCATCTATAAGAAAGAAGGTATAAGCGTTATGATGCGTTTGATGGCACATAAAACGGTAGCTAAGGTCTTGTCTATCGTTATTTCCCTCGTATTTATTGGTGGTATCGCTATGATGGCATACACCCAATTATCTGATTCTACTTCTAAGGAAGTGCCAGATAGCAATATCGGTTATTTCGATGCGACAAAGGTCATGAGTCCTGATAATCCTGTTTATCAAAAGGCAGGTCAAGAGTATCAAGATTTCTACCAAACCACAGTAACCAATGCACAACAAGATATGCAAGCAACACAAGATGAAGCTGCTAAGAAAAAGATTCAAGATGAAACAAGTCAAAAATTACAAGCTAAGGAAGATGAGTTGAAAAAAGGCTTGCAAGATAAGGCTGAAGAAGCAGCTAAACAAGTAGGCGAGTCTAAAGGCTTGTCCGTTGTGATTGAAAAATCTTCCGTCTTGTATGGTGGCGTGGATGTAACAGACCAAGTTATGCGCAAGATGCAAGATAATAATAAATAATTGGTTCAGCTAAGGGGGTCCCATGGGATACCGTAAAAAAGGGCTGGCCTTACTTGTTATCGTAGCCTTGGCCGTCATAGGCATGATTGGTGCATACCTCTTTGTGACTAACCATCAAAAGGCTAGTCTCTTACATAAGGGACCATCTATTGGCGTTGTTCGTATGGATGAGGTTATCCGCCTCAACCCATCTTATGAGGAATACCAAAAGGCCCAACGGGAGCTTGAAGACTTACAGGCTCAGTATCAAGGGGAGCAAGCATCTCTTAATGCCAAGGTGACGATGCGGGAAGAGGCTCTTAAGTCTTTGAGCTTAGATCAGGGCCTTACTGATTCTTATAATACAGAATTGAAGGCTAAGCTGAAGGCTCGCGAAGATCAAATGAACGCAGACTTAGACCGTAAACGGCATGAACTTATGGCTAAGTATGCGGCAGAGCAAAAGGTATCTCCTAGAGATACAGATTTGGCAATCGTAAATTTACAGCTTGCCCTTATGACCTATGATAGGCCATTGCCCTATGATCCTGATCAAAGACAGGCCTTCTTGTCCAAGAAGGCTGATTTGCAGGCTCAACTTCAAGAGTTACTAGCTAAACGAAAACCCAATATCTCCGGCAATATAGCCGATATTAGAGCTCGCGTAGAAGCTGAGTTGAAGCCTATTATGGAAGAGGGGCAAAAGGATTTAGATGCCTATGCACAATCTGTCCATAAAGACTTAAGTGCTAAGAGAGATTCTGCTTTACAGGCTAAGGCTAAGGGGATTATAGATGAGAGCAATTTGCCAAATGCGGCTCAATGGAATCAAACTTGGCAGGAACGTCTAGATGACAAGCAAGCTCAAGTGGATGCCATCTACCAATCCATGGAAGAAGATGTCCGTATGCGCGTGGCTGTCATTGCAGAATCTCAACATTTGGACCTAGTATTGGCCCTTGATAGAGAGGAAGCTAATGTTTCTGGTTTAGATATAACAGATGCAATTGTAACGTCGTATGGCGTTGAATAGGAGGATATTATGAAACGTACAAAATCTTTAGTAATCGGTGCAGTAATGGTTGGGGCTATGAGTCTTTTAGCCGGTTGTGGTTCTGATAAGGTGGGTTATGTAGATACCAATAAAATCGTGCAACAATCTCAAAAAATGGCTGATGTGAATAAAGATGTAGCCGCTAAAAAGGCAGAACTAGAAGCCAAAATGAATGCAGTCGATCAATCTAATGCAACAGCAGTTCAAAAGGCACAACAAGATGCACAAGCTGAGTTTGAAGCCTATACCAATTCCAAGGATAAGGAAATTCAAGATTACTTCGAAGATGAAGTTGGTAAGGTCGCTAAACAAGAGGGCATTACCGTTGTCTTGGCTCACCGTGCTGTAGCTGCTGGCGGTGTCGATTTGACTGATAAAGTCTTGGATGCTGTTGGTCGTGCTGATACGTCTAGCCAAGAAGCTAATCAACAAGCAGCTAATCAACAAGCAGCTGGTCAAGCTACTAATCAAGGTGCTACACAAGGACAAGGTGCTCAATAATAATTCTCTAGTATTTAGGGGGCAATAGTTATGAATCATACAGTCGACCAATTAGCTAGATTAGTAAAGGGCCAAGTTATTGGCGATGGGTCTTGTAGTATTGAAGAAACACGTAGTCTAGAACAAGCGGCTCCCAATTCTATTACCTTTGCTGTTGGTGATTATGTAGAATTTATTTCTCAATCCAAGGCGGGGGCAGTTATCGTAGAAGCACCAGTGGAAGGATTAGCTATACCACAAATTGTGGTAGCTAATGCCAAGGCCGCCTTTGCACAAGTTTTGGAATGCTTCCATCCACCTGTAACTTGGGAAGCCGGTATCCATGAAACTGCTATTATTGGCAAGAATGTAAGCCTAGGTGAGAATGTAGCCATCGGGCCTTATGTTGTTATCAATGATAATGCCGTTATTGGGGATAATGTTATTATTCGTCCTTATGTGTATATTGGTCACAATGTTCGCATTGGAGAGGGCTCTGATATTTATGCTGGTGCTGTAGTTCATGAGAACTGCGTTCTTGGAAAGCGGGTTGTTCTTCGGGCCAAGGCTGTTGTCGGTGGTGAGGGATTTGGCTTTGCCACTGAAGCTGGTAAGCATATTCATATACCACAAGTTGGTAATGTCGTCTTGGAAGATGATGTAGAAGTAGGGTCTTGTTCCTGTATCGATAATGCTACTATGGGGTCTACCCTGGTTCGACGGGGTACCAAAATCGATAACTTGGTTCATCTAGGTCATAATGTGGAAATCGGGGAGGATTGTTTCATTATCGCCCAAGTGGGGATTGCCGGCTCTACCAAGACTGGTAATCACTGTATTTTTGCAGGGCAAACAGGCTGCACTGGCCATATCACGATTGGTGATAATTGTACCTTTGCAGGTAAGACGGGTATTGTTGGCAATGTGCCTTCTGGCTCTACCATGGCTGGGTATCCAATGCGTCCACACAAGGAATGGCTCAAGATGGCAGCCTATGAAAATCGTTTGCCCGATATGATCAAAACTGTGAAAGCCCTTCAAGCAGAAGTGGCTGCTTTGAAAGAACAGCTTAAGGAGACTAAGTAAAACATATGTATAGGTTTTTAAAGTGCTTTAGTGCTTTCATTTGCCTACTGCCGCATGCGATTCAATATGGAATCGGTTCCTTGTTGGGCCAATTGGGATGGTTCTTTACACCAGAAAAGCGCAAACGCCTGGCCATAGAACAAATCCTCTTCTGCCATATTACAGATGATAAGGAGGAGGCTCGGCGCATTGCTAAGGCTTCTGTTACCCGATTTGGCCGTATGATCATCGATGTCCTCCGTTATCCTGAGATTAAGGACGGCGCTTATAGGGATATGGTCGAGATGGAAGGCCGTGAGTACTTAGATGATGCCCTTGAAAATGGGCGAGGGGCTATTTTGGCAGCCATGCACTCTGGCAACTGGGAACTCTTAGGAGGTGTCTTGGCTTCAGAAGGATACCCGCTGATTTCCGTAGCCTTTGAACAGGGTGGAGATACGGACAAATTTATCAATGAATACCGGGAGATGATGCATCAACATGTCACCTTTAAAACGTCCATTCGGGAAATGATTGCAGAACTAAAGGATTCTAAGTTCATCGGCTTGATCATGGACCAAGATGCAGCTCATGCGGGGATGTTGGTACCATTCTTTGGTTACGAAACTTTGACTGTTACGGGCCCGGCAACCTTGGCCCGTATGCAAGAAGTGCCGATTATACCGACGACTATTCGTTATGATAAATTTAAGAAGAAACATGTTGTCGTCATCCATCCGCCGATTTATGTGGAACGAACAGATGATAAGAAACGGGATATTTTAGTGACTACAACAATTCTAAATGAGTTCATTGAGGATTATATTCGCCGTTATCCTGAAGAATGGTTCTGGCTTCACAATCGTTGGAAGTGGACCCGTCGTCGTTTCGGGGACAAGGTAGACCTTCCTTATTGTTCTGTGGATAATACATAAGTGAGCTTATTAGCACCAAGCTTTGGCTTGGTGCTTTTCTTTTGCCTTGAAAAAAAGCCTGTAAGTGAGTATAATACAAAATGATTTATAGTAAAATTATAGCCAAAGGCTGAAAGGGGATTCCCCGTGACTGTTAAACAACAGACAATTAAAAAGCCAATTGAATATACTGGTATTGGCCTTCATTCTGGCCAGCCCGTGACTATGACCCTGAAACCGGCTCCGATTAACACAGGTATCGTATTCATACGCACGGATATCGATGGACATCCATCGGTTAAGGCGGACATTAAGAACGTCACCAATACTATGCGAGCTACCACCTTAGAGGATGGAGAGGCCAAGGTCTTTACTGTAGAACATGTAATGGCCGCCTTCTCCGGTATGGGTGTAGATAATTGCTATGTAGAAATGAATTCTCCTGAACCTCCTGTGGGTGATGGCGCATCCACTGTCTTTGTGGGGTTAATCGAAGGGGCTGGATTGGTAGAGCAAGAAGCTGATCGTAGGGTTCATATCATCAAGAAAATGCATGCAATCTATGATGGCGATCGCTTTGTCATTGCTTTGCCTTATGAGGACTATCGGATTACCTTTACATCCGTCAATAGTCATCCACTATTGGGAACCCAACAAAGCGATGTGGTTATTACGGCAGAGTCCTTTAAAAAGGAGATTGCCTCTGCAAGGACCATCGGTTTTGTTAAGGAATTGGAACAATTACAAGCTATGGGCCTAGCTAAGGGAGGCTCCTTGGAAAATGCCCTTGTTTACGATGATGACAAGTGCCTGTCCATCCCTCGTTTTGATGACGAGCTGGTCCGACATAAGTCCTTGGATGTTATGGGTGACTTGTATTTGTTAGGTCCTATTAAAGGGCATATTATCGCTCAAAAGTCTAGCCACGAGCTCAATTCTCGTCTCTCTAGATCTATCGTACAGGAAATTGAGGAGGATTAATTATGATCTTGAATCACGAAGACATTATTGAAATTTTACCGCACCGCTACCCTATGCTCTTGGTAGACCGCATTATCGAGTTGGAACCAATGAAAAGAGCCGTGGGCATTAAGAATGCTACTTTCAACGAAGCCTTCTTCCAAGGTCACTTCCCTGGTAACCCTGTTATGCCTGGTGTTCTTTTGACAGAAGCTATTGCACAAGTGGGGGGGATTGCCCTCTTGTACCCAGAAGAAAATCGTGGCCTTACACCTATGTTCACAGGCATCGATAATGTTCGTTTCCGCAACCCTGTGAAGCCAGGCGATACCGTTCGTTTGGAAGCAGAAATCGTTAAGATTAAAGGTATGATGGGCAAGGTAACAGGTCGCGCTTACGTAGGCGATAAATTGTGCGCCTCTGGTGACTACATGTTTGCACTCGTTAAAGACTAAGAAATTGGAGTTACTGCTATGCATATGACCGTAGTTGGCATGGAAAATGCAGATGTACAAATTCATAGTTCTGCCAATGTGCATCCCAACGCTAAATTAGGTAAAGATGTTATCATCGGTCCTAATGCAGTCATTGGTGAACACGTTGTCATCGGCGATGGCACCAAAATTGGCGCTAATGTAGTCATCGGTGGTTGGACTACAATTGGTAAAGGCTGTGAGATTTTTCCAAATGCCTCCATTGGCCTTGAGCCACAGGATTTAAAATTCGTAGGTGAGAAATCCTACTGTACCATTGGCGATGGCACTGTTATTCGCGAATGTGTAACCATCTCCCGTGCTACTGGGGAAGGAGAAGAAACACGAGTTGGTAATAACTGTTTATTCCAAGCTTGTACCCATGTAGCCCATAATTGCATTGTAGGGAACAATGTCATTATGTCTAACTTCTCTGGCCTTGCTGGCCATGCTGTCGTAGAAGATCGCGTCGTCATCGGTGGCTTGGCAGGGGTGCATCAATTTGTTAAAATTGGTCGCAATGCTATGGTTGGTGGTATGGCTAAGATTGTACAAGATGTACCGCCATTTGTGATTGCTGACGGTCAACCTGGCCGGGTTATTGGCCTTAACTCCGTTGGCATTTCTCGTGCAGGCATTGATGAGAAGGTTCGTCGAGACCTTAAAAAGGCCTTCCGCATCCTCTATCGTTCTGGTTTCTCCTTGGCTAAGGCTATCGAAGAAATGGAGCTCAATTTGGATTCTTCCCCTGAAATCGAACATCTCTTACGATTCTTGCGCAATGCAGATCGTGGTATTATGCGTACCCGTCGGGATTAATAGACGACACCTCTTGCTCATGGAGCAGGGGTGTCTTTTTTCTTAGGATTACTATTAGAATTAATATGAGATTTTAGGAAGGCCTTTAGCAATTTAAATGAGGCACTTAAGAGTTTAGATACGCCGTAGTTTTTGATAAAAGAGGGGAATTATAGTAGAATAGAGTGAATGTATATGTGTATTTTTGCGGATGAAATCCAGTCATAGACGAGGAGGATAGGATGGCTAAATTAGGTTTGATCGCTGGTATTGGTGTCTTGCCTGTAGAGTTTCTACGGGCGGCCCATGTACTCGGCCATCAAGTGGTGGTCATTACCGTAGTTCCTGATGCTAATCCGGCCTTGAAAGAAGAAGCGGATGCCTTTTATGATATTAGCCCACTCAAGGTAGGTAAGATCTTTAAGACCCTCAAAAAGGAAGGGGTTACCGATATCACCATGTTGGGTAAGGTGACCAAGGAAGTTCTATATAAGCGTGGCCTTACTATTCCTGATATGAAAACCCTATCCATCCTCAACTCTCTTAAGAATCGTGAGGATGACACGATTATGTTGGCCATCGTGGATGCCATTGAAAAAGAAGGCTTCCATGTAGTAGACCAAACCTTGTATTTAAAGCCCTTTATGCCTTCTGTTGGCGTTTTGACCAAGGCTCAACCGAGCGAAGAGCAAATGAAGGATATCCGTTTTGGATTTAAGTTGGCTAAGGCCATGGGAGGCTTAGATATAGGTCAAACCGTTGTGGTTAAGAACCAAGCAGCCATGGCTATTGAAGCCATTGAAGGAACGGATAAATGTATACGCCGCGGTGGCCTCTTGGGTCAAGGTGGCGCGGTTGTAGTAAAAACAGCCAAACCTGATCAAGATCAGCGCTTCGATGTACCAGCGGTAGGACGCACAACCCTTCAATCTATGATTGATAGTGATTGTAGTGTCTTGGCTGTAGAAGCTGATCGGACGGTCTTCGTAGAACAAGCAGTCGTTCTAAACATGGCTAATGATAAGGGTATCATCATCTGTGCTGTCAGCGAGGAGGACTAGTTATGAAAGTTATGTTCTCTGCCGGTGAAGCGTCTGGTGATGTACACGCAGCTAGTGTGGCCAAGGCCTTAAAGGAAGCCTATCCAGAGGTAAGTATGCTGGGTATGGGGGGAGACCTCATGAAAGCTGCTGGTGTGGATATTGTATATGACATTAAGGATTTAGGGGTTATTGGCATCGTTGAAATTATCAAATCCCTGCCTAAATTCTTTAAACTTCGGGCTTATTTGAAGTCCATTATGATTAAGGAAAAACCAGATGTCTTCGTCTGCGTTGATTATCCGGGCTTTAATATGAAAATGGCTAAGGTTGCCAAAGACTTAGGTATTCCCGTTGTCTACTACATAGCGCCTACCATCTGGGCTTGGCATAAGTCTCGTGGGAATGATATTAAAAAGACTGTCACTAAAGTAGCTTCTATTTTTCCCTTTGAAGCAGAGGCTTATAAGGCGTTTGACTGCGATGTAGAATTTGTAGGCCATCCTCTTTTAGATATTGTAAAACCTACTATGACCAAGGAAGAGGCCTATAGGACTTTTAATACATCCCATGAAAATCACAACCTCTTGCTTATGCCTGGTTCTCGCAAGCAAGAAATATTGACCCTTTTAGATACTATGCTAGAGGCTGTTAAACTCTATATGCAGAGCCATAAGGCAGAGGAGGGTTACAAACCTCTTAAGATATTCTTGCCACGAGCCCACACTATAGATCGCCAATCTTTGGAAGATTATATAGCTAAGCACAAGGTGCCTGTGACTATTACAGAAGGGGGCAATTATGACTTGATGCAGATTTGTGATGTCTGCTTAGCTGCATCTGGCACAGCTACCTTAGAAACGGCTCTTATGGATTTGCCAACCGTCCTCTTGTATAAGATCTCTCCCATCACCTATGGCTTAGGAAAGGTCTTAGTGAACTTAGACTATATTGGCTTGCCTAATATTATTGCTAAGAAAGAAGTCATTCCAGAGCTCTTACAGGACGATGTAAATCCGCAAACCCTCTTGGATACCTTCACACCACTCCTAGATGATGAAGTAGCCAATGAAGCTATGCGGGCTCAGTTAAAACAAGTGCGTGCTGACCTGGGGCAACCAGGGGCGGTTAAACGGGTGGCACAATTGATTGCCAATCTAGCTCAGTAGGAGATTGTATGAATAATTCTTATAAACGTTTGCTCTTCTTCGTAAGGCCTTACCTCAAGCGCACCGCTTTTTCAGTGGTTTGTATGATTATTGCGGCCTCTGCTTATTTAGTGGTTCCGTGGCTCATTCAAAATGTGGTGGACAAAGTTCTGATGCAAAAAGAACTGCGTATGCTCAATGCGATTGCCTTTGCTATCTTGGGCCTCTTTATTATTCGGGGCTTTGCCTCCTATGGGCAGTCCTATAATATGGCCTGGATAGGAGAGCGTATTATCATTGACGTACGGGCTAAGATCTTTGGTCACTTGCAAAAGTTGTCCATGTCTTATTTTGATCGCAATAAAACGGGTGTGGTTATGTCTAACCTCACTAATGACGTAGGAGCTGTTAAGTCCGCTATTACAACAGATCTTCTGTCCTTTGTTACAGAGGGCGTTACTCTCATTGGGTCGGTTATCGCCATGTTTGCCTTGGACTGGAAACTGACGCTCGTAACATTTGTTTCCGTTCCGTTAGTTCTGGGTATCATAAATATTTTTGGTAAAAAGTTGCGGGTCGCTGGTCATGATATTCAAGGTCGAGCTGCCGACATTACAGCCCTTCTCCAAGAGGTTATCTCTGGGGTTCGGGTGGTTAAGTCCTTCGCTCGAGAAGATTATGAAATGACCCGTTTTCTCAAACAGAATGAGCAAAACTTTAGGGCTGCTATGGGGGCTACTAAGTTGACCTCCCTCCTAAGTCCTCTCATTGAATTTGCTGCTGCAATTGCAGTGACTATCATCCTTTGGTATGGCGGTTATTCTGTTATCCATGGTCAATTAACCTCTGGTTCTCTCATTGCCTTCCTCATCTATGCCATTAATCTATCTAATCCAGTTAAGCGCTTGAGTCAGGTTTATGGGTCTATCCAACGATCCTTGGCCGCTGCGGACCGCCTCTTTGTCATCTTGGACACGCAATCAGATGTGGTGGAAAAAGCGAATGCAAAGGTTCTAAGTCAAGTCAAAGGCAAGGTAGATTTTACTCATGTGGATTTCTCCTACGATGGAGAAAAGAATGCGCTAACCGACTTTAATCTCTCTGTTGAAGCTGGTCAAATGATTGCTATCGTAGGGCCTTCTGGGGCAGGTAAAACTACCTTGGCAAACTTATTGCCTCGCTTCTACGATGTGACAGGTGGTGTCATTCACATTGATGGTATCGATATCCGAGATGTAAGGATTCAATCCCTTCGCCAACATATTGGTCATGTGCCACAAGATACAATGCTCTTCAATACGACGATTCGAGATAATATTCTCTATGGTCGCCTGGAGGCGAGTCCAGAAGAGGTTTATCAAGCAGCAGAAGCCGCTAATGTCTTGGAATTTATTAAGGGCATGCCAGATGGTTTGGATACCATTGTTGGTGAACGAGGATCATCTCTTTCTGGTGGTCAACGGCAGCGGGTGGCTATCGCACGGGCGATTCTTAAAAACCCATCCATCCTCATCTTGGATGAAGCGACTTCTGCCTTGGATACGGAATCTGAAAAATTGGTACAAGAGGCTTTGGACCGGCTTATGAAGGGGCGGACAGCCTTTGTTATTGCCCACCGATTGTCGACGGTTCAAAATGCGGACAAGATTGTCGTATTAGACCAGGGAAAAATGGTAGAAGAGGGGACTCACGAGGAACTTTTAGCCATCGAGAATGGTCTTTATCGCCACTTACACTCCGTTCAATTTGCTGAAAAAGGATAATTATGTATTGGATCTATAATGTACTGCTCATCTTTTACTGGATAGGCCTCATTCCGGTTATTCTGTATCGATTAACCTTTGAAGAAGGCTTTTATGAGCGTATTAAACAGAGCGCTGGTTATATGCCGGATTCTCTTATGAAAAAAATTGAAGGTCGGCGGGCTATTTGGGTCCATGCTGCATCGGTAGGAGAAATTGTAGCGACATCCCCCTTGGTTAAGGAAATTAAGCGCGAGTTTCCTGATGCGGTCGTTGTTGTTTCCGTTGTTACTGCTACGGGTCATGCAATGGCTGAGCGGATTATTCCAGAAGCGGAAGGGATTATTTTCTTCCCGCTAGATTTGCCCGTTTTGACCCGACGTATCTTACAAAGTATTAAACCTATATCCATCCTTTTGGTGGAAACAGAAATTTGGCCAAATTTCCTCCGTATCGCAGAAGAATTAAAGATTCCTGTTATGATGGTGAACGGCCGGATTTCTGATCGGTCCATGAAACGCTATCGCTATATAAAGTCTTTCACTCATGAAATGCTAAGCTCTATTGCGCGCTTTTGTATGCAGTCTAAGTTTGATGCGGACTACATTGAACAGTTGGGGGCTAAAGAAGAGAATGTGACCGTAACGGGAAATATGAAGTATGACCAAACCTATGCAACGGTGACGGCAGAGGAAAAACAAGAACTCTTAGAAGAATTTGGCTTCCATAATAATCATCCGATTATCGTAGCTGGATCCACCCATAAGGGAGAAGAAGAAATCCTCTTTAAAACCTTCCAATCTGTTTTACATAAGTATCCACAAGCTCGTTTACTTATTGCGCCACGGGAAATTTACCGAGGTCATGATGTATCTGCTTTGGCCAAAAAGTTTGGTCTGGCTAGTATGTGTCGATCCGATATGACAGAACCCGTTCATGAAGGTATACCTGTGGTTGTTTTGGACACCATTGGTGAACTGGGTCGACTCTATAGTTTAGGAGATATTATTTTTGTAGGTGGGTCTTTGGTGAAAACCGGTGGTCATAATATCTTGGAACCAGCGGCTCATGGTAAACCAATTATTGTAGGTCCTTACATGTTTAACTTTAAGGATATCTTTGCCCTTCTAAACAACTTTAAGGCCTGTGTATCTGTCAAAGATGGTAAGGCATTGACGGCTAAAGTTTTAGAGTTATGTGAAAATAAGGACTTAGCTCAAGAGATGAGTCAAAACTGTATTACTCTCATGCATGAAAATCGAGGGGCTACACAAAGAAACATACAAGAAATTCGTAAATTGTTTGAATCCTTACATATTATCCCTTGATAGGAGGCCTTTATGAAGAGCGAAGAACTATTTAAATACATTGTTTCTGGTGACATGGACAATGGTCTAGGTCGCGCCCTTCGTAGGGGCCTTTCTAGCCTATCTCAAGGATATGCTTGGGCTGTAAACCGCCGTAATCGGGGCTTTGATCAGGGAAAGGGAGTCTACTATGCCTCCCTACCTGTTATCTCCGTTGGTAATATCACTGCTGGGGGTACAGGTAAGACCCCTATGGTTCGTTATATCTGTGAAAGATTAGCAGAAAAAGGGTATGCAGCGACGGTTTTGAGCCGAGGCTATCGTGCAAAAGATAATTCTTTAAGCTTACTTATTTCTGATCATGGCAAGTTGTTGGTTGAGCCAGATGTGTCTGGAGATGAAGCATGGCTTTTAGCTAAGGCCTTACCTGCAGCCTCCGTGGTCATCGGTCGCAGTCGGACAAAGTCTGCCCAAATGGTAGAAGAGGGAGCCTTAGGACAGGTTCTGGTTTTGGACGATGGGTTTCAACATCGAGCTTTAAGTCGTGATTTAGATATAGTTCTTATCGATGCGACAAATCCTTTTGGTTATGGCCATTGTCTTCCACGAGGCCTTTTGAGAGAGCCCTTGGAAGGGCTTACAAGAGCTCAAGCTATCGTTTTAACAAAGGTAGATCAAGCACCAGCAGGGGAACTAGCGGTTACAAAAAAGAAATTAGAGGCACTCGTACCGGATGTTCCTATTGCTGAAACAATTCACCAGCCGCGGGCTCTCTATGATTTAAGGCATTGGTTGACGGCCGATCAACCACAAGCACCGGATGCAGAGCTTGGCCGGCCCGTATTGGCAGCCACTGGAATTGGCAATCCCCAATCCTTTGGGAAAACCCTTCGGTCCCTGGGTTATGATGTGAAGTCCGTTATGGGATTTGGGGATCATCACGACTTTACCAATGATGACCTGGTGGCCATTTGGAAAGAAGCCTTTGCTAAGGGGGCACAGGCCATTATGATTACGGAAAAGGATGCTGTTAAAATTTGTCAGTTGTCAGGACTGGCTGAGTTTAAAATCCCTATCTATGTTTTGTCCATTGGAATACATTTCCTGTCTGGAGCTGAAGACCTTAATCAGCTCATATATAAGACGGTAGAAAAGTAGTATAATAAAGCCATACATCACATACATTGAAAGGAGTATTACCATGAAATTTGCATGCGTAATTCCTGCCCGCTATGCGTCTACGCGCTTACCTGGCAAACCATTAGCAGATATAGCTGGTAAACCTATGATTCAACGGGTTTACGAACAAGTAGCTAAGGCTAAGAAACCAGCCTTGGTTATTGTTGCTACTGATGATCAACGGGTCTTTGATAAGGTTGAGTCTTTCGGCGGTATGGCGTTTATGACGCAGCCAAACCATCCTACAGGTACTGATCGTTTGGCAGAAGTAGCTAGTCACCATCAGGATGTTGATGTGATTATTAATGTGCAGGGGGATGAACCCTTAATTGATGCAGATGTAATTGATCAATTAGCCGACCTCTTCTTAGAAGATGCAGACCTACAAATGGCCACTGTAGCCTCCCCTCTCTTGGAGGAAGAATACGATGAGCCGTCGGCTGTAAAGGTCATTTGCAATAAGCAGGGTGATGCTATGTACTTCTCCCGGTCTTTGATTCCATACCCACGCCATGCCTTTATACATCCGCCTATGAAGCATGTGGGGATTTATGCCTATCGTCGTCAGTTCCTTTTGGACTATGCTAAGATGGATCCAACGCCTGCGGAAGAAACCGAATCTCTTGAACAATTGCGGGCCTTAGAAAACGGTTATGCTATTCGGGTTATTAAGACGGATAAACGCTTTGTAGGTGTAGATACACCAGAAGATTTAGAACGGGTTAATGCCATCTTTAGCACCTTAGATGTATAAGTTATAACAAAACCTTTAGGTAAGCTATCTTAGACTATTAACCGAGTAATTCTGTTCCTATAATATAGGCTAGCAATTTTACTTTTACAATGATTTATAAGAGGACATATATATGAAAACAGTACAAGTTGGTGATGTAACAATTGGTGGAGGTAAAGGCCTCTTTCTCTTGGCAGGGCCTTGTGTTATTGAAGACCCTGAGAGAACTCTTGAAATAGGCCGCCGGACTAAAGGCATTTGCCAGAAATTAGGTATTCCGTATGTATTTAAGGCTTCCTTTGATAAGGCAAACCGGTCTAGTTTTAATTCTTTCCGCGGTCCAGGCTTAGAAGAAGGGCTTAAGATCTTGGCTCATATCAAGAAAGAGTTACAGGTTCCTGTGGTATCTGATATCCATTCTATTGAACAAGTCGAACCAGCTGCAGAAGTTTTGGATATTCTTCAAATTCCAGCCTTTCTCTGCCGCCAAACAGATCTTGTATATGGAGCTGCTAAAACAGGTAAATGCGTGAATGTAAAAAAAGGACAATTTATGGCACCAAAGGATATGGAAAATGTCCTTAACAAGATGAAAGAATCGGGCAATGAAAACCTTATGTTAACTGAACGAGGGTTTTCATTTGGCTATAATAACTTGGTTGTCGATATGCGTTCATTCCCAATTATGCGGGAATTTGATTATCCTGTAATCTTTGATGCGACCCACTCGGTGCAATTACCTGGTGGGGCCGGAACTAAGTCTTCTGGACAGCGGGAGTTTGTACCTAATTTGGCACGAGCTGCAGTAGCCTCTGGTGTGGATGGCCTCTTCTTTGAAGTTCATGATAACCCAGAGGAAGCCCTTTCTGATGGTCCAAACATGCTCTACTTAGACCAATTGGAAAAGGTTTTAACAGATTTGATTGCTATTGATAAGATTGTTAAAGGATAAGGCTTTAGTTAGATCTTATATAAGATTCATGACCAAGAGGATGTAGGAATGACAATTTTAGAACAAGCGGCAGCAGTCCTTCAACAAGAAGCTGGTGCTATCATACAGCTCAGCAAGGATTTAGATAGCCGTTTTGAGGATGCAGTCAATTTGATTTTGTCCATCAAGGGGCGGGTTATTTGTACAGGTATGGGTAAGTCAGGGCATATTGGCCGTAAGATTGCCGCTACTATGGCCTCTACTGGCACGCCAGCCTTCTTTGTACACCCTGGCGAAGGCCTCCATGGGGACTTGGGCATGGTGACAGAAGATGATGTGGTTTTAGCCTTCTCCAATTCTGGCGAAACCGGTGAAATCCTAGCCCTCTTGCCATCCTTACGGCGTATTGGGGCTAAGATTATCTGTGTTGTAGGCAATGAAAAGTCTACCTTGGCTAAGAACTCTGATGTTGTCCTTCATGCGGCAGTAGGGCGCGAAGCTTGTCCCCTTAATTTAGCACCTACTACATCTACTACAGTGGCCTTAGCTTTAGGGGACGCTTTGGCTATTTGCCTTTTGGAAAAGCATCATTTCCAACCAGAAAACTTTGCTGTATTCCATCCAGGTGGCTCCCTGGGTCGTAAGCTTCTTATGACTGTAGAGGCTGTGATGCATTCTGGACAAGATAATCCATGTATTGATGGTGCCAAAACCGTACGAGATGCCCTCTTTATCATGACTGATAAAGGCTTTGGTGCTGCTAATGTAGTGGATGCAGGAGGGAAATTAATTGGCCTTGTTACAGATGGCGATGTTCGTCGCGGTCTTGATAAGGGCGATGATTTCTTAGAGACTAAGGTAGAAGACATGATGACTAAGAACCCTAAGACAATCACACAGGATAAATTAGCAGCTGAAGCCTTACATTTAATGGAAAAACATCAGCCTCGTCCTATTACGGTTTTGCCGGTAGTTGATGGGGAAGGTAAGTCCATAGGTATTCTTCACATTACTGACTTATTGCGTCGAGGTATAGTATAATGTATATTCAGTTGTTAGCCTTGGATGTGGATGGCGTTTTAACTGACGGCCATTTGACCTATACCTCGGAGGGAGAAGAGCTGAAAGCCTTCAATACTCTAGATGGATTAGGGCTAACTGCCTTACGGAAAGTAGGGGTACAACTAGCGATTATTACAGGACGCCGGTCAGCTATCGTAGAACGACGGGCTAAGGAGCTTCATATAGATCACCTTCATATGGGGTGCGGTAATAAGACGCAAGCCCTTATGGAAATCTGCCAAGAGCAGGGTCTAGACTTGAAACGAGTGGCCTATATGGGGGATGACCTCAATGATTTAGGCCCTTTGAGTCATGTGGGCTTAGCCTTAGCACCAGCAAATGCCTGCGATGAAGCTAAGGCTTTAGCTTCTTATATAACCACTAAGGTAGGTGGCCAAGGAGCTGTGCGTCAAGCAGTAGAATATATCTTACAAGCAGAAGGTAAGTGGGAGGCTATTGTTGATAGCTACCGCAATGAAGTATATGAAATAGGACAATAGGGGGAGACACGATGAGTAATGAATGGCAATATAAGGCCCTCAAAGGTTTGTCTTGGTTGACTTGCCGCCTCCCTTATAGTGCAGTACTCAAAATTGGTGCTGCCTTAGGTCCTGTCTATGGTCTTATAGCAGGGAAACAAAAGAAGAGGGGCATCAAAAATGCTCAAATTGGGCTAGGTATTAGTGAAACTGAGGCTAGCCATCTCATGGACCGGCTTTTTGAGAATTTAGGGCGGTCCGCCTTAGAAATTATGTATATGCCGAATCTTACTTCCACCTTTATCCGAGACCATATCGAAATTCGAGGCGCTTCCTATTTGGAGGACACCTTGAGTCAAGGTAAAGGGGTAGTTGTTCTTACGGCTCATGTGGGCAATTGGGAATGGATGGCCGCTGCTCTGGCTGAAAATGGCTATCCTACAACAACTATCGTAAAAAAACAGCCAAATGCACAGTTTACTCGCCTCTTGAATGAGTATCGGGAGGCTGCGGGTGTTGAGGTTTTTGCTCGCGGCGGGAATGAACTAATCCGAGCGGCACGGGCTCTTAAGCAAAAGAAACTCTTAGGTTTTTTAGCTGACCAAGATGGCTATATTGATGGGTTGCCGGTACCTTTCTTGGGTCAAGATTCATCTGCTGTAGTAGGTCCTGCAACCTTTGCTCAAAAATTTGGATCCCCAGTATTGCCAATTTTCATGTCTCGTGGGGAAACGGCAGATCACCATATAGTTCATGTCTTGCCACCTTTGTACTATAAGGATACAGGTAATACCGAAGTAGATATGTACCGTCTGACGGAAGAGTGCTGTCAGGTAACGGAAACTTTCATTAAGGAGCATCCTGATGAATGGCTCTGGTTCCAACATCGGTGGAATACGAAACCACATGAAATTAACGATTTAGAACATAAAATGAGAGTAAGGGAGTTAGTGCATGAAGAAAAATAAGAAGCTAATAGCTATTGTTGTAGCTGTTGTTGCTGTCATTGGGGGCCTCATATGGTTTCTCTTTGGGGGCGGTGAAGCTATCGTCACCGGGAGTCCCTCCGGGCGCTTGATTAATTTTTCCGGTGCCGACCTCCGGGAAGAACAAGATGGTAAACTCATCTGGGCCTTGACGGCGGATACCATCGAGTATGATCCTAAGACAAAGGCTATCACTATGAAAAACCTCAAAGGGACCTTTAACCAAAACGATGTGGTTATGCAATTGACTGCGCCAGAGGCTACTATGTCTAGTGACCATAAGCAATTGGATATGACTGGTGGTATTCATGCGACGACTTCAGAAGGTGCTGTGTTTGATGTTGAGGCCTTGCACTTCGACAACACTAAGAAGGAATTATCCGCGTCCACACCATTTACCTTTGAAAATAACGAGGCTATATTGACCGGTGATTCCTTAATCGCTAATATGGCCTTGCAACATATTGAAGTACATGGTCATGCGAAATTGGTTAAGAAGTAAGAGTGAGGATATAGAGAATGAAAAAGATGAAAGTAGCAGCCTTGATGGCTGTGGCCGCTATGGCTTTATCAACAACAGCTTTTGCTGCTATGAGTGGAGGCAGTATTGCTATTACGGCGGATAACTTAACCTATGATGGGATATCTGGTAAGGCTGAAGCGTCTGGTTCTGTCGTTATCACACAGGACGACAAGACTATGACTGGTGATAAGGGGTGGTATAACACCAAGACTCGAGAAGCGGACTTGTCTGGCGGCATTACTATGATTGGTAATGACATGTCTATGGCAGCCTCTTCTATTCATTCATATGATGATGAACGCTTTACGGCAACCGGCTCTGTGCATTTGGAGCGTGGAGGCCGCCAAATCTTTGGCGATAGCGTTGACTATAATACGAAAACAGAATATGGTACGGTGGACGGTAATGCACGTCTAATCGCCAATGGTACAACTTTGACAGCAAACCATGTAGAGGGGTGGTTCGGTCAAATTAAGGCGGTTGCTACTGGTGGGGTTACCTTCTATAATGAAGAACGAAATACTTCTGGTTCTGCCGATCATGCGGTATATACCCAAACACCGGGTCAAGACGATGGGCAAGTCCTCCTCACAGGGTCGGCCCATGTTAACCAAAATGGCAACCTCTTGGATGCGCCAGAATTGAAGGTGGAATTATCTGATAATTCCGCACAAACACAAGGTGGTCGCTCCACACTTATTATTTCTCCACGATAGGATAGCACATGTTTATTGAAACAAAAGACCTCGTTAAAAACTTTAAAGGGCGTAACGTTGTTAATGGCGTGAGTATTCGCGTGGATAAGGGCGATATCGTAGGTCTCTTGGGCCCTAATGGGGCCGGTAAGACAACGACTTTTTATATGATTGTTGGCATCGAACGCCCTACTAGTGGTACCATTGAAGTTGGGGGACACGATATAACAAGCCTACCACTTCATAAACGGGCTGCTGAAGGCTTGGGCTATTTGCCACAGGAAGCGTCTATCTTCCGATCAATGACCGTGGAGGATAATATCCGGTCTATGCTACAAACAACCTCATTATCCAAGGCTGATATTGATGCTAAGGTAGACGAGTTAATTGCGGAATTCCATATTGAACATATCCGTCATCTTAAGGGGATGCAATTATCCGGTGGGGAACGGCGGCGGGTAGAAATCGCTCGTTGCCTGGCCCTGTCTCCAAACTTTATCCTCTTGGATGAGCCTTTTGCTGGGGTCGATCCTATTGCGGTAGCGGATATTCAAGAGATTATTCGTCATGTAAAGTCTCGTGGCATTGGTATTCTTATTACGGACCATAATGTGCGGGAAACCTTGGGGATTGTTGATAAGGCCTATATCCTAGGGTCCGGTAAAATCCTATTTGAAGGGACGCCAGAAGAAATTGTTAGCAACCCAGTGGCGCGTGATAATTACTTGGGTGAAAACTTTAAAATGTAGGAGGACGGCCATGAGATTATTAGATAAATACATCCTTAAGGCCTTTATCGGTCCTTTTATATTTGGTATTTTTGCTTTTACATCTATTTTTATTGGGACGGGGACTCTCTTCAAAATTGCCCAATATATCACCCAGTATGGAGCCTCTCTCTGGTCTGTATCTAAGGCTTTTATACTGGCTATGCCTAAGATTGTTATCTTGACCTTCCCTATGTCGGTTCTTTTGGCATCCTTGATGACCTTCTCTCGTCTCTCTGGGACTAGTGAAATCGTCATTATGCGGGCTGGTGGTCTTAGTTTTAGACGCTTAGCAACACCTGTTTATGTGACCGCTTTGATTATATCCCTCTTTGCGGTGGGCTTTAATGAATATGTAGTGCCTGCTACTAACCATGCTTACCAACGGATTATCCGGGAAGAAATCATGCAAAAAGCTACTCCACAATCCCAGGAACATATAGTCATTAAGTCCATGGATGGGGATGAGCTCAATACCCTCATGTATGCCAAAGAATATAATTCTACCTCTAAAAAGCTGAAACAAATCACTGTGCAAACTTTTGATAAAGGGGTTTTACAACAGGTAGAGAATGCAGATGAAGCCGAATGGAATGGCCAATATTGGATTATGCATAAGGGTATTATTTATGATTTGTCTGGTGGCCAAGGGGTAGAAAGGACGATGAACTTCAGCCAACAGGTTTTGCCAATTACCAAGGATCCAGATAAATTAGCGAATGAGCAAAAGGATCCAGAAGAGATGACCATTCGTGAATTGCGTCATCAAATTGCAGCCTATAAGGCGGCCTATACAAATACAAATAAACTAGAAATGGAAATGTATAAACGCATTACCATTCCTATGGCCTCCTTTATTTTTGCTCTCGTAGGGGCACCTTTGGGTCTACAAAAGAATCGGTCCTCTTCCTCTGCAGGTTTTGCCATTTCCATTGTAGTCATCTTCATCTATTATGGTGTCATGACCTTGTCTGGCGCCTTGGGTGAAAGTGGTTCTATTCCAACCTTGTTAGCGGCTTGGCTACCTAATATCTTAGGGATTATAGCTGGTGCTTATCTCAATTATCGCGTATCAAAATAGGGCCTTAAGGACGGAGACCTGTCTTCGTCCTTGTCCTTTTGTTTCATACTGTTTTAGTGTTTAGATTTAGGAAAGGAGGGATTGTATGTTAGTGGGCCTTAAAATTTTAGCTATTATCGCCGTTATGGGTGGTATCATTGCCTATGTAGGTGATAAGATTGGTACCAAGGTGGGCAAACAGCGTATGTCCCTCTTTGGCTTACGTCCTAAATACACATCCATCGTGGTAACCATTATCACGGGTCTTATGATTGCGGCGGCTACTGTAGGGGTTCTGTCCATTTCTTCTCGATCTGTACGGACAGCCCTTTTTGGCTTAGATCAAATGTATGCCCAAATGGAAGCGCTTAATCAACAAATCGCGGCCAAGAATGAAGAACTCAAAGCAAGGCAGGCAGAAATTGATGCCCAAGCAGAACAGATGAATACTATGCAGGAAGCGGTTCAAGCATCCCAACAAGAATTGGAAGAAGTCAGAGCGGCCCGTGATGCTATGGGAGCAGACCTTCAGTCTGTTAAGGAAGCTTACCAAGAAGCGCAAGGTCGCATGGGGGACCTCGAAAAGGCGCGGAGGGTTATGGAAGACCATATTGCGGACCTTCAATTTACAGCCAAAAATTTGGAAAATAACATTACCAACCTCCGGGAGGGAACGGTTATGTTCCGAGTAGGGGAGCTGCTTTCTTCCGCTACGGTTCGACCAGGCTTGTCAGAAACTGAAGCACAGGGGGTTCTTACGGATATTCTCAATGATACTAATGGATTGATTCTTAAACGCTTTAATATAAAGGAAGAACAATCCGTCCTCTATGTGAGCCGGTCTAATATGGCTGATGCAGCAAAGCAGTTAGCTGCTGCCGATACACCTATGATGGTTCGTATTGTGGCATCAGGAAATATTATCGTCGGTGAACCTGCCATTGCGAAAATCCAAATTTTTCCACAACGCTTGATTTACCATAAGGGCGACATTGTCTGGGTTGGAGGAATCAACGGTGGAGACAATGCACAAAATGCGGTAGTTGACTTCCTAGGTGAGGTCAATAAAAGGGCTAAAGAAAAGGGCATCATACCTGATCCATTGTCTGGAGAAGTGGGCAATGTACCAGGAGCAGAACTTTTTGAAGTCATTAACCAAGTGCGCAATACTAATGGTCCTCTCCGAATAGAAGCCATTACGACAAAGGATACGTATTCTTCTGACACCCTTCAAATTCGTTTAAAGATTACATCCATGTAAAAAAAACATACCCTCTTTACTGGTCAAGCAGTAAAGGGGGTATTACTTTATGTAAAATTGTCTAATAGAATGCTCATCCTATGGTACAATAGATACTGTATTTGATTAGGAAGGGGACGCTTATGATTATTACTGATCGTCTGGACTTAGCAAACATGTTAGCTATCGATCCAGGCAATGATAAAACAGGCATAGCCCTTCTTAGTCAGGAAGGCCTCTTAGTAGCGCGGGCTATTATTAAAACTGTTAGTTTTGACCAAGAGGTCTCTAAAGTCCTTGCGATGTGCCCAGGTATAGAATCCGTTGTTTGTGGTAATGGGACTAATCACCGTAGGCTTTATCCACAAGTACAGGACTTAGCTAAGAGTAGAAACTTGCCCTGCTATCTAGCGGACGAGGCCCATACCACAGAAGAGGCAAAAAAGCTCTACTGGGTCTTGCATCCACCGAAAGGGTTAAAACGACTTTTGCCAAAGGGGATGTTAGTTCCTCCAGAACCGGTGGATGATATTACAGCTTATGTAATTGGTAAGCGCTGGCTGGCACATGAGCGGACTAGAGAAAAAGAATAATTAGTTTGCAGTAAATTTTTACATAAATAGGTATATTGTATATAGGAGTCTATATGAGCCATAGTAAGCATCATTCCCGGTCTTGGCTATCTGTGATGACTAGGGCCCTCTTTATTATTCTAGGGGCCTTCATCTATACGGTTGGATTGGACCTCTTCTTAGTACCTAACAATATCATCGATGGTGGTGTGGTTGGTATTTCCTTGATGACAGCGACTCTATCGGGTTATTCCTTCTCTATTTTCGTTGTTCTCATTAACTTACCCTTTTTATACTTGGGGTATCGAGTTATCGGCAAAACGTTTACCCTGTCGACCCTGTTTGGTATCGTCTGGATGGCGATATTCTCCAATTTTATGCATCACCTACCAGTCATAACGACAGACCCTTTCCTAGGGGCCATCTTTGGTGGAATCATCTTAGGGATTGGGGTTGGCCTTATTATCCGTAATGGCGGTTCCTTGGATGGGTCCGAGGTAGTGGCTATTATCTTTGATAAGCGATCCTCCTTCTCCGTAGGTGAATTGGTCATGGGTATGAACTTGGTCATCATGACTTTGGCGGGCTTTGTCTATAGCTGGAATTCCGCTATGTATTCCCTCATCGCCTATTTCATCGCCTACAAGATGATCGATATTACCATTACGGGTCTAGAGGAATCTAAATCCGTTATGATCATATTGGATGCGGAAAAATCGGCAGAAGTAGCGGATGCATTAAATGATCGCTTGGGCCGTGGCGTTACCATTCTCTATGGGGAAGGGGGCTATCTCAAGCAACCTAAGCATGTCCTGTACTCTGTTATTACCCGTTTGGAAATTACCAAGCTTAAGGAAATCGTCTACGAGCTTGATGACAAGGCTTTTATTACTATTTCTGACGTACAAGACCTCTTCGGGGGCCACTTTAAAAAGAAGAATATTCATTAGGGAGTTATGTCATGACTGACACACAACATGTAGATAATCAACCACAAGAAACCGGTAAGGAAAATCGCCTAGGCAAGGAACTATGGGAATGGCTAGAAGCCATTGTCTATGCTGTTATTTTGGCCCTTTTAATCCATATCTTTATCCTCCAACCGACTCGTGTATCTGGTGAGTCGATGGAACCGACCTTACATAATAAGGACTTTCTCATTGTCACACGGTGGTCTCATATCTTGGGTACAGAACCTAAGTATGGGGATATCGTTATTGTCGATAGTCGGGTTAACCGTCCTCGTACTTGGGTAGATGACGTGAGAGAACCATTTATGAACTATGTGGCTTTCTTTGATAAGTCTGCTCAAGGCAACTATGCCTGGGTAAAACGGGTTATTGGCCTTCCTGGGGATACCTTGGAATTCAAGGATGGTTATGTCTACCGCAATGGGGAAAAGTTAGATGAACCGTATACCAATGAACCGGGTAAAATGAAGTATGCTCGATCAACACCGGTAGTTGTTCCGGAAGGTCATGTTATGGTTATGGGGGACAACCGTAATCATTCCAGTGATGGCCGCTTTATTGGTCCTATTCCTATGGATCATATCTTGGGCCATGTAGCTCTGGATTTTTAAGATTTCTGTCATTTGTCCGTATGCATGAGCATATTTGTATAGAGCGATATAAGTTAATAGGATATAAGGTAAG
>URSE01000002.1 GCA_900550455.1 uncultured Veillonella sp.
TTTCAAAAGTTAGATACAATCTATATTAATATTTTTTATACAAGATACGGATGGAGTTCAGAATACAAATCATGGCCACCCCTGTATCTGCGAAAACAGCCCACCACATATTGGCATAGCCCAAGAGACCCATAAGCATAACTAGAACCTTGATGCCGATAGCAAAGCTTACATTTTGCCAAGCAATTCTAACTACCACATGGGAGAGGTTGAGCACATGGGTAATGGCCTCTAAGGAGGAGTTCATGAAGACTACATCAGAGGCTTCAATGGCCGCATCAGCACCAGACCCCATAGCACCACCTACATCAGCACCTGCCAATACAGGAGCATCATTGATCCCATCCCCTACGAACATAGTTGGCCCATAGGCCTTGCGAAGGTCTTGTACAGCAGCCAGTTTATCTTGTGGCAAGAGGTGGGCACGTACATCGTTAATCCCTGTTTCCTTAGCGATGTAGTCTGCACTTTCTTGACGGTCACCGGTGAGCATAATAGCCTGAATCCCCTTAGCTTGGATAGCCTTAATGGCAGCCTGAGAATCAGGGCGAATGGCATCGGAAATAAGGATGCGCCCGAAGAACTGCCCCTCTTGGGCGACGAAAACTTCCGTCCCATAGTGGGCGGAATTGGCAGGTAAACCCGCTACTTGGTACCGGTCCATAAGGCGACGGTTCCCCACGAGGATTTCCCCTTCAGGAATCTGACCGACCAAGCCCTCTCCAGCGATTTCCTTAATATCATTAGCCAAAGCTGGGTCTATCCCCTCCGCTTTGGAGGCTTCTACGATGGATTGCGCGATAGGATGGTTGGACGCCTTTTCCAAGGAGGAAGCCAAGGTCAACACCAATTCCCTATCCCCTTCTACTTGGTAAACGGAGAAGATACCACTAGTAATAGTACCCGTCTTATCCAAGGCTACTGCCTTAATCTTGGCTAAGGCTTCGATAACGAGACCACCCTTGAGGAGAATCCCATTACGAGAGGCATTACCAATCCCTGAGAAGAAGGCCAATGGCACCGAGAGTACTAAGGCACAAGGGCAGGAGATTACCAAGAAGGTAAGGGCTGTATAAACCCATTTGGACCAGTCACCCGTAATAAGGGATGGGATGATAGCTACCGCAGCCGCCAAAGCTACAACGATAGGCGTATAGACCCGGGCAAAGCGAGTAATAAATCGATCGATTTTTGGTTTAGATGCAGCCGCATTTTCTACAGCATCTAAAATCTTGCTGACCATGGATTCTTCTAAGAGCTTATCCACCTTGAGGACGATACGGGCACTTTCGTTGATACAGCCAGATAAGACCTGGGTACCTACGCGAGCTTTTACAGGTACTGGTTCACCTGTTACAGGGGCTGTATTAATTTGACTTTCCCCTTCCACCAAGGTCCCATCCAAGGGAATAGTATCCCCAGGACGAACTTCCACAAAATCGCCTATCTTTACGGATTCAGGAGGCACCACTTGGACAGTCCCATCCTTATCGAGAAGACGTACTTCTTGCGGCCGCATATCCACGGCGCCCATGATTTCAGACCGACTTTGTTCCGTCGCCCGGTCTTCAAACCATTCCCCAATCCGGTAGAAGAGCATAACCCCTACCGCTTCTGGGTATTCACCGATGACGAGAGCCCCTATGGTGGCGATAGCCATGAGGAAGTTTTCGTCAAACACTTGACCCTTGCCAATATTCTTGCAAGCCGCCCTCAAGATTGGATAAGCGATCATAAGATAGATGATAGTAAAGATAACCATCTCAGGTTGCTCAGGTAATTCTACAGAAGGAGCAAACTGAATAAGGATTTCATAAGCCGTAGCCAACCCGGCTAAAATCATAGCCAGCTTATCAAACCAAGTCAGTCCTTCTTCCTCCTCTTCTTCCTCTTCTAAAGGGGCCCCTTTAGGTGGACGACTATAGGTTTTTACTGTGACACCCTCTTCAATAGCATCACAAATAGCCTGGAATTCACTGATTAAGCGGTCGTCATCCACAATGGATGTCTCCACTCGCAACTGCTGAGTCGCCAAGGTAAAATCAGCAGATTCAATACCTGACATAGCCTTGATACGGTCCACTATCTTGGCAGAACAGTTAGGGCAATTGAGACCTTCTAACAGAAATATCTTGTCCATCATAACTCCTTAGATAAAGACTAACAATACGTATACAAATAGTCATAGGTACAAAAAATACAATACATGAACATCTGTTCATATGTTGTATTTTAATCCTATTTTATCGATTCGTCAACTGGTATAACTTAAGATCAATAGACCTATCTAACAGTAGCTTAGGCCTAGTATAAGTACCCTCTTAAGCCTGGCTATCATCCCGATTATAGGCCACATCCCGGAAGCGGGTATATTCCCCTTGGAAGACCAGTTCTACGGTTCCTAGGGACCCAGACCGATGCTTACGAATGATAACTTCTGTAATATCACCCTTTTCCGTCTCTGGCTCATAATACTTATCCCGGTAAAGGAAGATAACGATATCCGCATCCTGTTCCAAGGAACCAGATTCGCGGAGGTCAGAGAGAAGTGGTCGCTTATCAGGCCGCTGTTCTACAGACCGTGAAAGCTGGGATAAGGCGATAACAGGTACATTAAATTCCCGGGCGATCAACTTAAGATTACGAGAAATATCGGAAATTTCCTGTTGTCGATTCTCCCCTTGGCGCCCTGAGGAAGAACCTTGCATAAGCTGAATATAGTCGACGACAACCAAATCCAAACCCTGCTCCGCCTTGAGGCGACGAAGCTTGGACCGCATCATCTGAACGGTCAAGCCAGGAGTATCGTCGATATAAAGAGGGGCGTTAGACATGGTTTCAGCAGCCTTGAGAACCCGTCCCCATTCATCCCCATTGAGATCGGCAACACGGAGCTTTTCAGAGGACACTTCTGCCACGGAGGACAGAATACGGCCAACCAGTTGCTCCTTGGACATTTCCAGGGAGAAAAAAGCCACCTTCTTGCCATAGATAATAGATACATTTTGAGCTAGATTCAACGTAAAGGCTGTCTTACCCATGGAAGGTCGCGCCGCCACCAAAATGAGGTCCGACTTTTGTAAGCCTGCCGTGATTTTATCCAAATCCCTAAAGTTAGTAGGCAAACCTGTAAGGGTCCCATCTTGCTGTTGGATCTCATCCAAGCGAGCTAGATTCCCCATGACCACATCACCCATACGGGCAAAGGCGGATTCTCCATGAACTTGGCCGGCCACATTGAGGACCATCTTTTCTGCATCCTCAATGATGGACTTCGGCTCTTCATCACCGGCATAGGACATGCCAATAATTTTGTTGCTCACATCGATAAGACGGCGCAATTGGGCCTTTTCCGCTACGATATTGGCATATTCTTCCACATTGTACACGGCTCCCATATCAGTCAGGGAGGAAATATAAGCAATCCCCCCTACCGTCTCTAACTTGTTAATGCGATCTAGTTCATCCGTCAGGAGGATAAGATCCGCCTTTTTATTCTTGTGAATAATGGTTTGAATGGCTTCAAAAATAATACGATGGGCATCCGTGTAAAAGTCACTCGCCTTGACTAGGTCTAATACCCGGTCCCCTGCCTCTTCAGAGGTAAGCAAGGTCCCCAAAATAGCCTTCTCCGCTTCCGTATTCTGTGGTGGTATACGTGCGTCCATACGTTACTCCTTTATTTGACTAATATAGGCTACCCACATGGTAGGTAGCCTATATCATATCCCTTAAACAGCCTATTATTTACCTTCCACTACATGAACCTTAATAGTAGATGTGATGGATGGGTGTACTCGAACGATAACATCATGAGTACCCAAGGTCTTGATTGCTTCTTTAATATCCAATTTCTTCTTATCCAGTTCTACCTTATAGGCGGCCTTTACAGCATCTGCTACATCCTTAGCAGTAATAGAACCGAAGACCTTACCATTTTCCCCCATCTTAACAGGAATAGTAACTTCAACCTTTTCCAATTGCTTAGCCAAGACCTTAGCTTCGTCAGTGGCTTGAGCAGTATGGAACTCCTTAGATTCTTGTTGTTGCTTTGCATTGTTTAGGTTGGTTGCCGTTCCTTCCAAACCTAATCCCTTTTTAATGATTACATTGCGGGCATAGGCTTCTGAAAGTTCTACGATTTCACCTTTTTTACCGACTTTTTTTACATCTTCAAGCAATACTACTTTCATGCTTATTTCTCCTCTTGTAATTGCTCAATCGCTACTTGGCGAATGGTCTTTTCTAATTCTTCTGTCGTCATATGAGCCACTTGGGCACCAGCCACTGTCCGATGGCCGCCACCGCCGATGGCTTCCATAACCAATTGTACATTAAGCTTGCCTTGAGAGCGAGCAGAAATACCAATAGACCCATCTGGTAGATGATAGAGGACAAAGGCCCCTTCTATCCCTTCCGTTTGGATCAAGAGATCCGCTGCCTGAGCAGATACAAGCGTCGCCTCTTGGCCCAAGGAATCTGGCGCTTCTGTAATGGCAATGCCCCCTTCCACATGAGCATTATAGAGCATTTTTGCCCGAGCCTGAACATCGCCCAAGCTGTCACGGAAGAGTTCTTTTACCAGGTCAAGGTTAGCTCCAGCCCGACGGAGGAAGGCCGCCGCTTCAAAGGTACGAGCCCCCGTTTGGATAGTGAAATTCTTCGTATCTAAGACGATACCCGCATAAAGGCCAGAAGCAGTATCCTTACCCACAGGCTTATTAGAGCCGAAATACTCAATGAGTTCCGTAACCAACTCAGAGGTGGAAGATGCTGCTGGTTCTAAATAGGTCAAGAGAGTATCCTCGATGAAATCCGATGCCCGGCGATGGTGGTCAATGACAACCCGACGCTTAGACTTGGCCAAAGATTCTGGATCTGCTACTAGGCCTGGTCGATGGACATCACAAACAACCACCAAGGTATCCCGCGTAGTAAAGAGTTTAGCTTGCTCTGGTGTGATAATATAATCACGCAAATCCACATCTAAGCTATTCACTAATTTATAAATATTTTCTTGGTGATGGCTCAAAACGAGGCGCACATCCTTATTGAGAGTCCGCGCCATAAAGAGGACACCCAGGCTAGCACCGATGGCATCATAATCTTCCCGTTGATGACCCATGACCAAAATTCGATTGGACTCTTCTAACAGTTCTTGCAAAGCCTGCGCAACTACCCGAGCTCGCACGCGGGTATTCTTTTCTGCAGAGGTCGTCTTGCCACCAAAGAAGCGGTTCTGACCACCTTCATTAATGCAGACCTGGTCACCCCCACGGCCCAAGGCCAAATCGAGGGCGGCCCGTGCCTTTTCTGCTGTTGCCTTGATGGATTCAGCATCCACAGAAATCCCCACAGAGATCGTCACCGGGATTTGACGAGCTGTCGGAATAGCACGGATTTTATCCAATAATTGGAACTTCTTTTCTTCCGCTTGGCGAAGAGCCTCACGAGAGAAGCTAAATATATAGGCGTCATCAGAGATACTACGGACAAAGCCATCGTATTGATCGATTTCTTCTACGATCAAGTTATTGATTTGAGCCCATAAATTAGTGAACTCCTTATCACTCGATCCCTTGGTTACATCCTCTAGGTTATCGATCTGAATCATCCCCGATACAGGACGGGCTTCTTCTGCCTGCAGGCGAGCCACTTCCGTAGCGGTAATATCAGACAAATAGAAGGCCATGTGTTCCACATCGCGGTTATCCACAGAACAAGAGTCCTTGGCTTCTAAATACTTGTAAACAACCCCATAATAACGACCGTCTACGTGTTCTTTCATAAAGCCAGACTTACCCCAGACCTTATCCATGCGGAGGTGACTGAGGACAGTAGAGATATTTTGCGGTTTATCCCAATCAGCGCGAATCCAATCACGAAAAACAGAATTGGACCAGCCAATAACCCCATCTTGGTTGACCACAGCAATGGCAACTGGCAAATTTTGCAAGGCAAAATTAGAGGCCTGGGTAACCCCATGAGCCATGGAGTCAAATGACTCAATAGCCAACCTACGACGGTGGTGTATGGTCTTATAGTTGCCACCATAAACGGCAAGGGCAACAATAGTCGCCATAACGCCTATAAGCCAATTTAGGTAGAGGATGAGAACCAACAAAAATATCAGCAAAATGACGATGGATAACTCGAGAGTATGCCAACGACCTTTTACAAAGTTCTTCATATATATCCCCTTAGCGACGGTTGTTCATACGAGCGTATAAACGTCGACGCAAATCAAATAAAATATCTACGAGTCCAAGGATAATCAAACCTTGACTCATAAAAGTGCCAATTATAATAAGGGCCAGAATTCTCAACTTAGGATCTAAACGATAGAGACCTAGAACATACCAGAAGGAGGCAATCCCCTGAACCAAGCAAAGGGCCGCGCCCAAAATGACAAGGTTAGGTACCACCCAAGCCAGTACATCTAAGCTATACTTAGAGCCCCAATACTGGCCTATCCAACCTAGGACAAGCAAATAAGCAGACCATTTAGGCATTTGCCATTGGCCCACAGAAAGGAAGGGCAATGGGTCGAAGCCAAAGCGCTTCATACCCCAGCCTGTAATCATTCGAACTAGGTAAGCATAGAAGGAGGCAATGGCGAAACCAAAGGCTAGGAAGGCACCTTTGATAAAGTCAAAGGACTGTTTAAGCTGAGAAATCATAGCACTTTGCTGTGCCGGTTCTAAGCCCATTTGACCATAGGTTTGGACCATCTCATCCTGTACCTGTGCTGATAAGTTCTGGAAGGTATCCACCATATTTACATTCATGATAGCCATGGAAAGACCTACCGTTACACCCATGCCCACCATAAAGGCCAAGGCAGGGATGACGATTTGCCGCCCATAAGACCACTTGAGGTGGAGGACCACACCGGAAGCAATCCCTAAGAAGACAAAGGGTATAGCCACCATAGACGTAGCCCACATGCCGAAGATGCCCCCTAAGAGGAGGAGGGACAAAATACCACCTAAGATAGCATAACGCGCTCCCCAACGAACTCCAATAAAGCCCAATGTAGCCGGCGCTACGATAGTTCCTAAAAAGCCCAAGAAGGGAACAGTGGATCCCAAGAGGAAGAGCACCACTACAATAGCCGTCAAAAAGGCCGTTTGTAGCATAGCCCGTGTATTTGTTTGTGTCATAATTACCTGACTATTTTAATTCCATAAAAGATAGTAAAAATGAGAGTGTATGCAAGGCTGCATACACTCTCATTATAGCATATTCCCTGTAATTTCACTGGGACTTTTATAGGCTTATACGTCTTGAATAATCGGCAAGATCATAGGACGACGGCGGGTCTTTTCATAGAAGAATTTACCCAAAGCATCCCGTACGTTTTGCTTAATAGTCGTCCAATCCTTAATCCGTTCTGCTTCACAGCGGTCAATGACATCATCAACCCGCCGTTGTGCTTCATCCATAAGCTCTTCTGCATCTCGTACATAGACAAAACCACGAGAAACGAGGTCTGGACCAGATACAATTTTACCAGACCGGCGGTCCATAGCCATAACGGCGATAACCATGCCTTCTTCGGCCAATTGTTGGCGGTCCCGGATAACGATATTGCCCACATCACCAACGCCCAAACCATCGACAAAGACTTGACCAGCTTGTACGCGGCCATCCTTCTTGCCAGTCTTGCCATCAAAGGCGAAGACTTGTCCGTTGTCGCCGATAAGGACTTTGTCAGGGTCTACACCCATAGCTACACCCAACTCACCGTGTTTTTTGAGCATGCGGTACTCGCCATGCACAGGAATGAAGTATTCTGGACGAACCAAGTTGAGCATAATCTTAAGTTCTTCTTGGCTGGCGTGGCCAGATACATGGATACCCTTGTCCTTACCATAAACCACATTACAACCTCGACGAAGAAGGTTATCAATAGTGCGACCTACAGCTGCTTCGTTACCAGGAATTGGCGTAGCAGAGATGATAATAGTATCGCTTGGGTTGATTTCTACAGACCGGTGATTATTAACGGACATACGGGACAAACCTGCCATAGGTTCCCCTTGAGAGCCTGTCGTCAAAACCATTACTTGGTTAGGCGGAAGACGTCTCATTTCATCTTCTTCCACAATGGTACCAGCCGGTACGTTAAGGTACCCCTTTTCTTCTGCAATGGCTGTTACATTGACCATAGACCGGCCCATAACAACCACCTTGCGATGGGTTTTTACAGCCGCATCAATGGCTTGTTGAATACGAGATACATTAGATGCGAATGTAGCTAAAATAACGCGGCCCTTAGCTTCGCGAACCGCTTTCATAAGAGCAGGACCTACGGTAGATTCAGACCCAGTTGTGCCCGGTTTTTCTACGTTAGTAGAGTCAGACATAAGGGCCAAGACCCCTTCATTCCCCAATTCTGCAAACTTATGGAGGTCGAACATTTTGCCGTCCACAGGGGTTTGGTCGATTTTAAAGTCCCCTGTGTGAACCACTGTCCCCACCGGTGTGCGGAAATAAATACCACAGGAATCAGGGATAGAGTGGTTAGTTTGAATAAAACCAACAGTCATACAACCAGCCTTAATTTCGTCACCAGCGGCAATGACATTGAGGTTCTTATTGGAGACGCGATTTTCCTTGAGTTTATTTTCCATGAGGCCACATACAAGGTCGGTCGCATAGACTGGCGCATCCACCTGGCGCATAAGATAGGACAAGGCACCGATATGGTCTTCATGACCATGGGTAATACAGATAGCCCGCACCTTATCCTTATTTTCGATAAGGTAGGACATATCAGGGATAACGATATCCACGCCGTGGAGATCTTCCCCAGGGAAAGCCAAACCAGCATCCAATACAACGATGTCATTTTCGTATTGGAAGACGGTCATATTTTTACCGATTTCACCGAGACCACCCAAAGGGATAATCATCAACTTACCCTTTGGATCCAAAGGTTTGATTTCTGGATTCATAGGCTCTTGGGTGCGGATGTGTTGGCGATTGCGGTTGCTATTCTGGCTGCCATTGCGGGTATTGCGACTAGTCCCATCAGAGCGATTATTAGAATGACTAAGGCGGCGCCCTTGGTTGTCGTTATTTCGGTTATTATTACGAGGGCGACGGTTATTAGCCTTGCCTTCCCCCTCTTGGTCCTTGGCAGGACGACGATGAGCCGACTTAGTTTGATGGCCATGGCCATCAGTCCCATTCCCTTGTGGGCGACGCGGACGATGATTAGCAGGGCGACGACTTTGACGGGTTTCCCCTTCTTGTGGGGCCTGTGCAGTCTTTGTCACTTGTACTTCTTGTTTTGTTTCCACGAGTTTCCTCCAATATATATTCACGTATTACTAGTCTTTGATCTCAAGCCTAAGCAGTAGGAAACAGAGGCAAATATCCGCAAGAAAACAAGAGCAGCCAGTCTTCTCAACAAGGCGTTGAGGCAGGACAAATATCCTGATCCGTTCTCTCATAGGGCTGTTCTAGCAGATTCCTTTGTCTGTTTGTTTTGTTGCTTGGCAACTATACATACTCAACCGCAAGAGCGGGAGTCTATATCCGATCTAGTGTTGAAAAAGGCGTGAGTTCCTTAATCAGTTAAATGTATTATAGCATATAGTCTTTTCTCTTTAAAAGCTCTTTCCTCGTTAAAAATGCTTTCCTCTGAAAGCTGCTCTTCTTGTATAAATAAAAAATAAGGCCCCAAAGGGGCCTTAGCGGTATTTACAAATATTGGTATATGCCAACAGAATAGGCAACTACTAGTTAATTTATTATTCAGGGCTTACACGCCTCTTACCTATAGAGATTTATTCCTAATAGCATCCATAAAATTACGACGATATTCTCTAGCACCCCCATTAGCAGGATGACGAAGAGCTATAGATGGAATACCAAAGGCCTCTAGGACACCCGCACACTTACGGCCTACGGCCAGGATGGGGTTGGTCTGACTCCCTGGCAAATCTTGGCCCAGCCGAGCACCCTCTTTCATAGGGTAAGAAGCCCCCTCCTGGTAAAGGGCCGCACATGTCTGATGGAGGTCTAACAGGTCCTTCATATAATCCCAACCAATGGCCAACTCCCCTTCGGAAGGCGTTCGATTAGTTAGGGCTGCCTTGGACTTGTGAGGATGGAAGGGGAAGATATTCCACAAGATAGAATCATAGGTATTAATACCTGCCTCAACCATGGCTGACCATACTACCGTATCGGTGGGTTCATTAAAGCCCTTGTCCTTTTGGGTTCCCTTAGCTATATGGGGAGAATCCGCATCCGATGTACGCCACAATGGTAAAGGCGCCACGGCGGATGACTCAATAGCATGATGATAGCCCAAGAGCATTCGCTCACAGGTGATGGCAATCCCCGTAAAGCGGCCCCCTTGATAGCCCACAGCTTCCGCTACAATCATATGAGAAGCTCTCCCTATACGAGGCAGAAGGTAGGCCATAAAATTCTGTCGCCGTTTCTTAGGAGCATCCGCTATATCATAATCAGGATCTTGATCCGCCCAGGGATTAAAAACCATAGGACCTGAAAAGGAAACAAGCTTTTCTAAATAGCTAACCACCCCGTGGCAGATCCGTGGATCAAAGGAATCTACGAAGGCCTCAAAGTCCCTCTCTTGTTGCGCATCTAATGTTGCTGGATCAAATAACACAAGAACCTCACTTATATCCATTCGATTTACCGATTAACGTAAATAATCGTCCTATCCAAGACCTCCTGCACCTTTACATAGGAAGCCAAAGGAGATTGGGCAAAGTTCTTTTCCTCAGTCTTGGGAACAAAGATCATAACCGCTTCCCCTGCAGCCAGTTTTGGAGCCAGATCAGCTTGATCAATCTGTGCCATCTTATACTTACCTTCCCAGGCTTCAGACCGCTTAGAGTCCGCCGGGCCCTTAATCTTAACCAAGGACTTGCCCGTGTAATAATCCAAGGAAGTAGCATAGGCATTATAGTAATAGAGATGGCGATCTGTCCCTTCTACGGCCTCCAAAAGGCCCGTGGAAGACCGCTGATGAACAAGGGGAACTAGCCCTTCTGTAATGACGATAGAAGAAATAACCATAGTCCCTACAGCCACCAAAACCGGTATGATGTAGCGATTGCGACGTAGGTGGTAGTGGATAAGGCCTAGGCCAAAGAGGGCTATAAAGATATAAAGAAGATACCAGAAACCCCAATGAAGGAAGCGAGTCCCCACTCCATAGGCTAGCCATAAGAGGAGGGTTGGAAAGATGAGCCACCATTCCAGATGTTTAGAACTACCCGGCTTGAAAGCCTGTACCAGGCCCACAGCAGCGATGACGGAGAAAGGAATTATACTGATAAAGGTATAGGTTGGATACTTAGTGGCCATACAGCTGTAGAAGACCACTGTCCCTAAGCCCATAATCAAGCAATAAACGCAAGCAGGCGTCCGGGCTTTCACACTCTTATAAAGGCCATAGATAAAGACCCCTGTCCAAGGCATCATAGCCCCCAATGTCAAAGCGATATAGTACCACCACACATTATTCTCAGGGTGCTCAGACTGAGTAGCTCGAGTTATATTATTGAGACCCAAGAAACCATTGAGAAAGTCCATCCCGTGAGTCAGGTACATATAGAGGTACCAAGGCCCTGCCACAAAAACAAAAGCCATAAGGCCTTGCCAGGAAAGGAGACGCTTGAGCATGGTCCAAGACCGCATATACGCCACGAAAACAAGGAGTAGAAGGCCTGGCAAGACAAGGGCCACAGGACCCTTAGTAAGGACACCTAAGCCTGCAAATACATAGGCCAAGACCATAGCTCTAGTCGAGTCTTGGGTCAAGCCTCGGTAGGCATAACCCCAGGTTCCCACAGTGGTGAAGAGGAGGATCATATCCGTTATGATCCCATGAGCAACTGGCCAAAAGAGAAGAGACGTTCCCATGATAGCCACTGCAGACAAGGATATAATTCGTCGTTTGGTATCGGTCCGCATCATTTGGTAAAGAAGGGCTAGAGAAGCGGCTCCCATGATACCCGACGGCATACGGGCAGCCCAATCAGCAAAGCCAAAGACCTTAAAGGACAAGGCCAAGAGCCAGTAAACCATGATGGGCTTGTCGTACCAATACTGTCCGTAGATTTGCGGCGACAGCCAATCGCCAGTCACTACCATCTCCTTGGCTGTCAGGGCATAGTTAGACTCTACAGGGTCCGTAATGGGTAGCCAAGGATTACCCACCATAAAGAATAGGAGGGCTATGATAAAGAGAACGATGGTCGTCTTATGCAAGCGCATAATGAGTCAGCCTCCTACCTTTTATTCCGCCAATAACGGATGCCAAAAAAGGCAGCCAGAACAAGAAATACTACTACAACCACTTCGAGGAAGATATGGTTATATTGGATTAAATCTTCCCAATGGGCTCCTAAAATATGGCCTAGGTAAACCAAAAGAATAGTCCAAGGAACCGTGCCTAGAATAGTCCATACGATAAAAGGCACCATAGGGTAGCGGGCCATGCCAGCAGGGAAGGAAATAAAAGTCCTCACCCCTGGCAAAAGGCGACCAATAAAGACCGCTAGCCCACCATACTTATTGAAAAGCTTCTCCGCCATATCGAACTTTTTCTCGTTGAAGAAGATGTACTTACCGTACTTTAAGAGGAGAGGACGACCCCCGTATTCCCCCATCCAGTAGGAAATGATAGACCCTACCACACCTGCTGCAATCCCCACAATCATAGTGGTATGCATATCAAAGATTCCTTGGGCGATAAGATAGCCTGCAAAACCTAAAATAACCTCAGACGGAATTGGTATATTAGCATTCTCCAAAACCATACATATAAACATGGCCAAGTAGCCATAGGTTTCCATAAAGTGAATAAGGTATTCCACAATTTTTCTCCTTATTGTTACCTGTACTCTTTATATTTTATCATAGACAGCCCTAAATCTAAGAGGAATTTAACCCTCCTACAGAGAAAACATGAGGAAAACAAATATCCTATATTCACATTATAAGCCGAAGGCCTCTTTAGCAGCCTGGCCTGCATGAGTAAAATCATCTTGGTTGGGATGACCTGCACCTGCAGCCCAAAGCTTAATCCGTTCGGCAGATGGAGCATGAGGGTTGTCAGCTTTTTTAGGCATGTTCTTAAACCGTTCTAAGATAGCTGGATCAATCTTGCCTTGGCACATAAAGTGACCCAAAATTTGATTCTCTTCTTCTACATGGCTTTGAGCCTTAGCAAAAGCCCGTTGACCATGTTCAGAATCAGGATAGGCCCCTAAGGTACCAAAGAGGAAGACCTTCTTGCCGGATAAACTAGCCATAAATTCTCGTGCCTCTGCATTAGCATCAGCCCGGTCCACCCAATAGCCAAAGGCGATTCCTTCATAAGAAGAGAGGTCAGGTTTGTCAGAAACCGAAAAAACAGGCGCCCCCAAAGCTGTGGCAATAGCTTCACCTACAGCTTTCGTGTTACCAGTTCGAGAAGAATAAACAACAGCTATATTCATGGTAGTCCCCCTTCACATTCAAAACTATGCTCCTATTATACACGCTCTAGGGTTCCTGTCCGTAGCCTATATCACAAAGAAAGGACACCTAGCTAAGCTAGGTGTCCTTTTATAGTTCCATGAATCCCTAAGGGATTCCTAGATGATCGATCTTAGCGAACGAATTTTTCTACAGCTGCAGTAGAAGTCAAATGACGGGATGGCATACCCATTTCTTCAGGAGAGATGCCCAGTGCCAAACCAATCAATTGGCTCATATGCAAGATAGGCATATCTTTATGCAAGGCTACTGTCTTTTTAGCTTCTTCTTGGAACATATCCAATTGCATTTGACACAATGGACATGGAGTTACTACGCAATCAGCGCCTTCTTTTTCAGCATCAGCATTGATGGAACCAGTCATTTGCATAACAGAGTCATGCGCTGGGTACACAGCATGGAAGCCGCAGCAATCAACTTTACGGGAGAAGTCGATTGGTGTAGCGCCGATAGCGGAAATGATATCAGCCAAGGAAGAAGGGATTTGATAGTCTTCAAAGCCCAATTCAGCTTGTGGCCGCAAGATATGGCAACCATAGAATTCAGCTACGCGAAGACCTGTCAAAGGTTTCACTACTTTTGCTTTGAGGTTATCGAGGCCGTAATCACGGATTAATACCCAAAGGAAGTGAGTTACATCGGATGTGCCCTTATATTCTTTGCCAATTTTAGCGAGTTTAGCGTTAGTCGCATCTTTTTTAGCTTGATTATTATCGAGCTCATGCTTAGCTTCTGTGAGCATCAAAGTACAGGTATTACATACGGTGAGTACATCAAGGCCCATTTCTTCAGCCAAGGCAAGGTTACGAGCGTTAGTAGCCAAGGTTACTTCTGGTTCGATGTCTTGTACGTGGGACGCGCCACAGCAAGTCCAACCATCGATTTCTTGGATATCAATGCCCAATTTTTTAGCAACAGCTACCGTTGCCAAGTAGTCTTCTTTTGCTGCAGATTCAAGTACGCAGCCAGGGAAAAATGCGTATTTCTTACTCATTATTTGTTTGCCTCCTCTTCAGCAGCTTTGATGATAGTGCGAACACCATCGATACCATTCACTGGTTTTTGTGGTACTACCAATTCGAATGGATTGATCTTACTGTGTTTCCACAAGCGAAGAGCATAGAATGCTTGTTTTGCAGAATCTACCACGCCGTCAGATTTCAAGGACATGGAAACTTCTTTTAAGCGACCAGTTTTCATGAGGTCTTCTTTGAAAGCTACTGCATGGCGAGTACCTTTAGAGCCAGTCAAGCCATGACGAGTTGCTTCTTTACGGAGGTTGGAAATGTCCATAGCAGGTTTCAAGTGTTTAGGACAACGGGAGATACAGTTCATGCAGTGAACGCACTTCCACATTTGTTCAAAAGCTGGTTTAATGTGAGCCATTTCGTTATCATCGCGGGAATCGAGTACAAAACGATTAGCTTTTGTGAATACGAATGGTTCGAGGAAGTCATCTTGACGAGCTGTCAATTTAGAGCATTCAGACGCACAGCAACCACAGAGGATACATTCTGTACCAGCTACGAATTTTTTGAAGTCTGCAGGCGTTTGACGAACTTCGCCATTCTTGAATTCTTCTTTAAGGAAGATCCAAGGAGCTACAGTGCGAAGACGATCAACCTTAGCTTCCCAATCAACAACGAGGTCACGGATTACGCGGAAGTTACCGATTGGAGCGATTTCGATTTCATCAGAACCGAAACGTTCTGTTACTTCATCGATTTTAGCTTCACAGCCAAGCATTGCTTCACCGTTAACCTTGATGGAGCAAGCGCCGCAAACTGCGGAACGGCAAGCTGCCAAGAAGGTCAATGTAGGATCTTGGTTGTCTTTAATGTTTTGAAGGCCCCAGAGGATTGTACGGTCAGCTTCATAGTCAAAGGTAAAGGACTGTACATAAGAACGGCCTTGGTTGTAGCGGTGGATATGATAAGTAATTTGTCTCATCTCTTAGTACTTCCTTTCTTGTGGTTCGTATTTAGTGAACACAACAGGACGTGTGCTCATTTCATATTGCCCATTAGCGCCCAATTTTTGAATGGAGTGAACGAGGTAGTTAACATCGTCACGTTTATCAAAGTCATCACGAGTATGAGCGCCACGGGATTCTTTACGCCAGAGGGCACCGGATACGATAGCTTTCGCTACAGTCAACATGGAGCCGATTTCTACGTAGTTTACGAAAGCCATGTTGTAAGTGCGTTCTGTATCACCTACATAGCAAGTCTTGTAGTCTTCGATGAGTTTGTTAACTTCTTCCAAAGCTTGAGACATGAGTTCTTCAGTACGGAAGATACCGCATTTATTCCACATAGCGTTAGCCAATGCATCGCGGATTTCGGTAACAGGGCGACCACCTTGACGGTTCGTTACTTCAGTAAATGTATCTTCCCAACGTTGACGAGCTGCTTCGACTTCAGCATCGCAGTTTATTTGGTCATGGGATTCAGCATAGTCAGCAGCACCAGCACCAGAAACGCGGCCGAACACAACGCCATCCGCCAAGGAGTTACCACCCAAGCGGTTAGCACCGTGGATGGAGATACAGGAACATTCGCCAGCAGCGAAGAGACCTGGAATTTCAGTAGCACAAGTCTTGTAGTCTACTACATCGATACCACCCATGATGTAGTGAGTTGTAGGACGAATTGGAACAGGTTCTACCAATGGATCGCAATGTTCAAAGGACATAGCAAGGTCACGGATACCATGAAGTTTTTCGATGATAACTTCAGGACCCAAGTGACGAAGGTCAGCCACAACATAAGCATCAAGGCCTGTACCATTGAAGCCACGGCCTTCAGCGATTTCCACTTCGATAGCTTTAGCTACAACGTCACGGGATGCCAATTCCATTTTGTTAGGTGCGTATTTTTTCATGAACCGTTCGCCGTCTTTATTGAGGAGGTAACCACCTTCACCACGAACCGCTTCGGACATGAGGATACCAGTTTTACCAAGACCTGTTGGATGGAACTGAACCATTTCCATATCTTTGAGGCCGCAACCAGCACGGAATGCTGCTGCCATACCATCACCTGTGGAAAGGAATGGGTTAGTTGTACGGGTCCAGAAGATACGACCGGAACCACCAGTAGCCATAACGATTGCTTTAGCTTTAATAGTTTCTACATGGCCTTCCTTCATGTTCCAAATAACTGCACCACCGAGAACGCCATCTTTAACAACGAGGTCTAAGAGGTACCATTCTTGTAAGAAGTGAACATTTTCTTTCAAGCATTGTTCATATGTTGTATGCAAGATTACATGGCCTGTTTTATCGGCAGAATAGCAAGTACGTGGATAGGATTGACCACCAAAGTTACGTTGCGCAATCTTGTTTTCATCAGTACGGGAGAATGGAGCACCCATATGATCCATTTCTAAAATGCCTTCTGGACATTTAGAGCAAAAGAATTCAATAGCATCTTGGTCTCCAAGATAGTCAGAACCCTTAACGGTATCAAATGTGTGTGTTTCGATAGAGTCTTCAGCTGCTACATTTTTCAAAGCGCCGTTAACGCCGCCTTGCGCCATTGCTGTGGCAGAACGGGTTGGAAAAATTTTAGTGATAAGAGCTACTTTCAAGCCCTTACGGCGACCAACTTCGAGAGCTGCACGCATGCCTGCGCCACCGCTACCTACTACTAGAACATCATATTGTTCCATAATAACCTCCTCATAAAACCTACTATGATTTAGCGTGTCATGTCCCTGAGGACTGCACACTATCGTATAGTCTACAATGCATTATCCCTTATCAAGAAGCCTTTGTCTAAGCACAATTTGTAATAGTAAAATGCCTGCAAATTATACTGAACATAATTATCAATAACCCTCCTGTAAGAGTAGTAATCTCCCCAAATCTCTTTAAAAGTGTCCCTATAGGGTAGACTATGTGATGAATCTCACAATTATACTTCTTAGAACTACTCTGAATATTGGATTTTGCCAGGTCAAGCTTTTCAAACAGAGGCACCAAGCTCACTTTATTTATTTTCTTAATGAAAAATAATTTCACTAAAAAATTTATTCATTTTTTATTTTTTATGAAGAAGATTTTCATTGATTTCTCACTATCTTCATGTAGACTGAATGAGAATTAAAAATAGTTCTTCATACTTCTGTTTTAAGCTTGGCTCCCATGATTCTATACTTTAGAATGAAGCGGTCCATATAGGCTATCCACAGATCTATAAGAAGGATATAAATTGCATATATTGTAATTAATATAAGGAGATTAAAGCCATGAAAATACTCTTAGTTGAAGACGAAGAAATGTTAAATTCTATTACTGCCAAATATCTTCGTGCAGAAGATATGGTAGTTGACACCTGCCTCAACGGTGAAGAAGCCTTAGAAACGCTTTCCCACTCCACCTATGACGTGGTAGTTATGGACATCATGATGCCTGTTATGGATGGCATTACGGCCCTCAAAAAAATCCGAGAACGAGAAATCACTACACCAATCCTCTTGCTCACAGCGAAGGATACCGTTCAAGATAAGGTAAATGGTCTTAACGCCGGTGCTGATGACTACTTGGCTAAACCATTTGAATTCGAAGAACTCATCGCTCGTATTTACGCCTTAGGACGTCGCTCTGCAGGTGCCGTATCTAACGATCTCGTAGTAGGACCTGTAACCATCAATGTAGCATCTCGCACAGTCAAAGTGAACGGCGTAGATGTAACCTTGACCCAAAAAGAATTCAACCTTCTTTATTTCCTTGCTTCCAATGAAAACGTAGTGGTATCTCGCCAACAAATTCTCGACTATGTATGGGACTACGACTATGCACCTGCATCTAACTTAATCGATGTGTACATCAAAGATTTGCGGAAAAAAATTGATGCTTCCAGCGATGATAAACTCATTCAAACAGTACGCGGGGTAGGCTATGTCTTCCGAGTTCCAGAACAACACTAATCCAACAAATGATACGACTGGGGCCCCTCGTCTTTTTGACCGTTGGTCCCTAACATTTAAGATTATCGCTTGGTATACCATTTTTCTTTCGGCCGTGCTCATCCTCTTATCAGTCTTTATCTTCCAATTTACCCAACGTTGGGAAAGTAATGAGCTCAATACCCGTCTGGAATCCACCGCGGTTACCATGGCAGATAATCTCAATCAATTCCAACCCTACCAAAAGGGATCCTTCTATATTCTCTACTCCCAAGAAGGTCTTATCCTGAAAGGGGCCCTTCCTGATGGTTTTCCTAAACAAACCATCATGTCCCCTAACAAAATCGCTGAAATCACCATCAACGATATGACCTATTACTATTACGATACGCCAACTCATGATGGTGCCTTCAACGGTTGGATTAGAGGGATCGCACCCATCCGTAATGTAAATAGTCGGACTGCCAATATGCTCTATACCCTCCTCTTTGGGGGGATTTCCTTCTTAATCATTGCTACCTTGGGTGGCTACTTACTCATCAAGCGATCCTTAAAGCCAGTTCGGGACATTACCAAAACAGCAGCAGAAATTACCAATTCTAGAAACTTGTCTCGCCGTATTCCTGCTGCGGGCTCTGGAGATGACGAATTATCTGAATTGACTATCACGCTCAACAAGATGTTTAAGGCCCTAGATGATTCTTCCACCCGAGAACGGCAATTTTCCTCTGATGTATCCCACGAATTACGGACGCCAATTGCCGTCATCAAGGCAGAGGCAGACTTCGGTCGCAAGCACATCAAAGATTTGGGTGAGGCTAAAGAAGCCTTCACCAACATCTATCAAAAGAGTCGCTTTATGACCGACCTCATCTCTCAGCTCTTAGATCTGGCCCGCTTAGACCAATTTGACAGCCTAGCCAAGCAAGAAATTAACCTCTCCTCCATGCTCCACACCATAGCTCATGACTATGAACGGCTAAGCGAAGAGAATCACATCAAATTTTCTGCTAACATAGCTGATAACATCTGCTTAACATGCCATCCAGCAGCCCTCCAACGGGCCATTGGCAACTTCTTGGATAACGCCTTTAAGTTTACTCGTTCCCAAGTAAAACTTAAGAGCTATCGCTTGCACGGTGCTGTGGTTATCTCTGTAGAAGACGACGGTCCTGGCATACCAGAGGAAGCCCTTCCTAAGATTTGGAACCGCCTTTACCAAACGGATGCCTCCCGATCTCACAAGAAAAACAAGGGCGTTGGCCTGGGGCTTTACTTTGTACGCCGTGTGGCCCAGCTTCATAAGGCTGCCGTAGATGTACAAAGCACACCTAATGTAAAAACCACCTTCTCCTTGGTCATTCCCTTAGACCAAGAATCATAAAAACATACCCCTACCTAAATAAAAAATAGGGCTAGGACATATACGTCCTAGCCCTATTTTTTATTTCAAAGAAATTAGATTCTAGATAAGATCACGCTACTCTACTACATATGCACTAACTTTACCCATATCTACATTCAATCTTATAGATGATCGATTGGTGCACCGTAGGAATATTCCACATCGTGACTGGATTCAACGGTCATATCTAAGCGATGAACCTTACCTAGCATCTTAGACCGCGCATAAGAATGACTATCATCGCTATGTTGGCCCCCAAAGTAAGCGAATTTAGACTTACCTAGAGTGTATTTAAGTTCTACATAGATACCGCTAGCCATATACTTCTTCTTGTCATAGCCCAAATCCAAGGATAGGCTAGGGGTCAACTGCATTTCAGAGCCAAACCTAAGTCCCCGATAAGAGCTACTTCCATGAGTCCCAAACAAAGGCCCCCCTTGACCATTATAGTAGTATTCTTGACCATGACTGCCACTAGTCCCCTTCCAGGCATAAGCATTGGCATAAAGGCGGGCCCAACGTGCATTCTTAAAGGTTCGTGCATAGCCCACATCATAACCAGAAAGTGCTCGATTCATATCATAGCTATTATAATTTTCATAAGGAATTGTATTCCACGTAGGATATCCATCTGGAAGACCATTAGGGTATAATTCAGGTGTATACAACCGTGATAAATCGGTCGTTCCTCCCATGGTTTTTACAAAACCGCTAGTTCCTAACCCTTTATAAATATTGGCATAAAATTCATTATGGCCTACCACATACTCAAGACCACCGGAAACACGCTTATAACTATCTTTAAAGGACCGGTCTACGAAGGCATTGACCCCTACATAGGCATTGCCACCCCTGCTCATATGGCGATACCCTAAGCCTAAGGAACCTACGCCACCAAGACTTTCAGAACTTGTAGAATCAGTATTTTGTTGTACATAATAGTTAAACCCATAAGGGCCTAGACGAAATTCTGGTAATAGATATCCTCGCACGCTTTGGGCTCTAATAAACTGTCCCCCACGACCCAATTTGCCTTGTAAGAAGACTACACTTTTGGAATTCTCATCATAGTGACCAATGGGTTGTAATGTTTCTATATAGGCCTTATTAAGTCCCTTTTTAGTATTTTGGGTAGATACATCACGTCGTTCTACATGTGAGTCATTAATTTGCCAACCATAATTATTGGTAGATGATTCGTTGGCACCCGGTCTTCCAGCCTCCCAAGAGATACCTATATCTGTTCGATCAAGCCAATTAGACTTATAGGTCTTTTGACTGTTAGCACCACCATTACCTACATTCGTATCTGAAACTTCGTTGGCAAAAACCATACTTTGAAGGCCACAGGCAAGAGTCCCCAACACAAGAACTTTGCACACCAATTTATTGTTCATATGCCACTTTCCTTTTTACACACTTCATCAAGAAGGGTCCGAAACCCTTTCATTAGACACTCATTATAGCCAAATCAACTAATACAGTCAACAGAATCTTTCATCATGTCATCTATTATTTTTATATATAAATAGCACTTTGTGCACAGATAAACCCCCTATTACTTCCCCTAATCATAAGTTATATACTAAGAATCCTATTCCATTATGTATAAAAAAGAAAACCGCAAGCTCAGGCCTGCGGTTTTCTTATAAGGGGAGTGTTAAGTGTATACTCTAGTGAAACATATTGAGTAGAACAGAGTTCTAATGGGAGAAAATATGCTGACCCATAGGGTCTCTCACTTGTACGTGTATAGTATACAAGCGTTCTATGAGCCACTGGTGAATCTAGAATAAATTGATTATAAAATTGAGAATAAACTGATCAAATTCATCTCACAAAGACAATTAAGGCAACCTCTTACTTTCATCATATGTAAACCTATTACCACCATTCGTTGATATAGGTCTTTTGTTTTGGCCAATAGGTATCCAAGACATCTAATAGGCCTTCACCGGCCGCTAAGCGATTTTCAAAGGCTAGCTCTTCAGCCGACATAACCCCCATGAGGAGGAGAGACAAGGCCCCTACATCCATGGATACATCTACCAACTGGCTATTAGGGTCATGGGAAAGCCTATCCACTAGAACCTGACCAGAGTAGGCCACGGCAATTCGATAAACACCTTGATTCCACGGACACATAGAATCATCCAGGGCTAGGGTAAATTCTCGCCCCATTTGGGCCAGCATATTTTCAGATTCGGGGATAGAATCCAAGAAGGATTGGCCTCCGATAGCTTCTAAAGCCCCTTTAACATCTACCACTCGGGCCATCATGAATGGCATGGTGGCATGACCCGTCTTTCCATCGGGGAAGAGACGGAAGCCTTGGTCTTGGAGACCCTCATTCCAACGAACGCTAGTCCCTTGGGACCGGTGGTTATAGAGGTAGTTAAGGAGGGCTCCCTGCCCTCGACGAGTTGTATAAATGAATTCGGATACCATAATTTCCGGCTGCCCTAGGCGATAGGCCATGTAACCCTCTACTTGCCCCTCATCATTGCGGGCAATGGCCACATGGACCCCTTCTGCAAAGAAGGATTCCAAGAGCCGCTTCCATTCTTTTGGCCCCCGTAAGGCATAGCCTGATAAGCCAGCCGTATAGGTTTCATAAACAGGGGCCAACCAGGTCCATTGATCTACAGAATTGATTAAACCAAAGTGGAGGCTTCGATCAGCTAAAGGTCGCAAGTCCTCTAGGGACATAGTTTGTACCCATTGATGACAGTAGAGTTCCCAACCATATTGTTGATAGAAACCCACCTTAGATGGCATGAGGATGGTCATAACCTGACCGCGTTGCCGCAACTCTTCCAAGGAGGCCTTAAGCAAGCGCCCACCTACGCCACCCCGACGGGCTGCTGGATGAGTGGCTACTCCCACCATATAAGAGGTTGGTAAAACCCGGCCCCGTACCACCAAATCATACTGGCGAAGGTGAACCGTGGAAAGAACTTGATCTTCTTCTAGACCCACCATGGTATTTTTAGGCTCATAACAGAATCCAAAATAGTATTGGAAAAAGGGGTCTTCCTTGGGTTCAAAGCAGTAGGCCCAAAGGGATTCTACAGCCTCCCGATCAGCTTCTTGGGCGATTCTAAATTCCATAATTCCTCCTCAGCCTCCAGCCTAGCTGGAGCTATATAGAAAAAAGCGAGCACCCGGTGCTCGCTTTCAGATTATTTACCACCTGTCGCATTATCCTCAGGATTAGCATAAACAGCGTCGTATTTTTCAGCAAAGTGGTCCGGATTGTAAGACTCCTTAGCTTGGCGAAGGCCTGGCAATCCCATATCTTCTTCGCGGTTAACGAATTCCGTATCCCCGAAGGTGTGACGGATAAATTCATTATTAATAGCCTGGTAAAGGCCACGAATATCAGGGTTAGCCTTTTCAATATGAATGAGTGCAATTTTCTCATTAATAAGTTCCCCAATGGAGAAGGCTTCTATCCGCCCGAAGAGCTTAATCGCGCCTCCCTTAAGGCCCAATTCATCCCAGTGGTCAAAGAGGAGGTTGATAGCCACCAATTCATCCTCAATTCCTTCTTCATGATGAGTTTCCACCCATTCCGCCGCGGTCTTACGACATTCGCCAAAGAGGTCCGGCGTAATTGGCAAGTATTCATAGTTGGAATATTGCATGCGGAACTGGTTGAGATGATTCTTCTTTTGACGGAACTTCTTGCCGGACAAATTAATGAGATCCGATGTCTTATAAATGTACTCCCAATTGTCTCGGTCCTCTGTAAACGCATAACGCCCTGGGCAGAGGGTTTCCATCCGCTCTTTTACTTCCTTGGAAATCCCCTTAAAAGAGAAGGGAAGGCCCTTGTGAAGGAACCATTCCTTTGCACGGAGCAAGCCGTCTAGGAACTTGGCGTCCTTACCAGCAAAAGGAGGCAAGAGGAAGGTATCTCGTTTTCCACCCCCTTGGATGTAAAGGACTCCATTTTCTTCAGCCCAGGAGATGCCATAGGCATCTTGCCACATGTAGAGCGTTGTAAAGCAATTATCCGATGCTTCATAGTGATGCAAGCTAAAATATTTATCGATAATTTTTTTATCTTCTAATTCAAAGCGTTTAAATTCTAAAATCGTAATCGCCTCCTCGTTTCTAACTTATTCTTTAACCTTGACCGATTGGCCTAATTCATAGGTTCCAGACGATGTGATAACCACTTCTCCTTCAGAGATGCCCGATAAGACTGGTGCATAACCATTTGTCGCCTCCCCAAGGGATACAACCCGCACATCTACGGTATTGTCCTTGGTCACAACATAGACGAACTTGCCATCATCATTTTCATGGATAGCCTGTTCCGGTATGGAAAGGATTGGGGCTACTGCGTCAGATCCAATAAAGAGGGGATAAAATTCCCCTGTCTTAATAAGGCCTTGACTATTATCGAAGGTAGCCTTTACCAAAACCGCTGGTGTTCCATCAACTGCACTGGTATCTACATAGGTCAATTCCCCTGGGATCGTTGTATCGCCTACTACCAGGTGAACCTTGATGGTTTGCTTAGCTTCTGGTGTAGCCAGAACCTTGGCTACCGCTTGTGGCAGACTCAATGAAGCAACGACTGGAGTCGCTTGAGAGATCAACATGAACGGCCGTCCTTGGATGGCCACCTTTCGATCTTCGTTATAAATAGTCGTCACCACCCCTGCTATAGGGGATTTGATTTGAGCATTGGCTAGGTCTGCTTGAATCTTACTCATAGCCGCTTCAATACCCGCTATATTGGAAGCACCACCAGAGGAGGCTACGGTCGTCGTTTGGGCACTAGCCCGAGAGGCTATGCGGTCGTATTCCTTCTGGGTGATAATCCCTGCAGATAACATGGATTGTGCCTGTGCTAATTGACCACTAGACACAGCTGCTGGTGTAGTGGTCGTCGTAGAATAGGAACTAGTTTGTGCCTCATTGAGCTTGGCCTGCAAGGAGGACAATTGAGCCTGCAAGCTAGATGTATCCAAGATGGCTACCACTTGCCCTGCTTGGACCGTGTCCCCTACCTTAACAGTAAACTGCGCCACTTGACCACCCACCTCAGGTTGTATGGTGGCCTTATTAAGAGCTGCTACATTGGCATCCGCTTGGATAGCTATAGGTAATTCCTTCTCTTGTACCTTTTCTACAGTGACTGTAGAGGTCCCACAGCCAGCAAGGCCGAAAATAAGGGCTACCAAGATGATAATCATACCGATAATAGCAAGTAAGCGGGTCGCGGATATTTCAATTTTCATATGCTTATACCTACCCTGTAATATCTAGTAACACTTTATTTTACCATATTCTATCCCTAGTCACCTGTGAATTTGATGATAGGCAGTCATTTCGGTCTATCCATAAGGGTCGGAATTCCAACATACAGAAGGCCCTACCTATTTTACTAGGGCTTCGAAATCAGAACGGCCGTGGAAACGGGCAAAGTGATCCTGGCTAGCAGCTGCTTGCTTAACGGCAGGATTAGTGTCGATGGCCTTCTTAAGCCAAGTCATAGCTTCTTGATCTTGCCCCTTGTCAGCGTAAATGGTGGCTACCCCATAGAGGGACCAAGTATTATTAGGATCATCCTTAAGGACCTTGTCGAACCACTCCTTAGCTTGATCTAATTGACCACCCAACTTATAAACCATAGCCGTATTGTAGTAATTAGCCACATTGTGAGGATTGAGGTCATATGCCTTCTTAACATTTTCTAGGCCCCCTTCTACATCCCCATCCAAGGCCTGGCAAAGGCCCTTTACGGAATAGGCATAATCATTGTCACTATCCGCCTGAATAACCCGATCGGCTTCCTTGATGGCCCCCTTATAATCACCTGCATTCATAGTAGCAATAGCGCCAGCCATATCCTGCATATGGTGTTCAGCCTTATCCTTGCTATCCTCTTGACTAGCCTGACCAGACTTATCTGCCTTAATTTGTTTGGCCGCATCCTTATTCATGCCAGCCAAAAAGCCACAGCCAGAACTGGTTGCGAAAATACCTATTAAAGCTAACGTGGCCAAGAGTTTCTTATTCATAATTACCTTCCTTTATCAACTACATATATCCTACTATACCACAAAGGAAGAGCTCACGCCTGTGAGCTCTTCCTTTTGAATATACTATTTAATTAAGGTCTCTAGGCTAAGTTAAAACTAAAGTAATTCTTTCATTATTTAGCGTATTTATCAGCAAAGGCCTTTTCTTCCGCATCATGTTGGCTAAGCCCTTCAGCGACATACTTGGCAATAGCAGCTTGCATTTCTTCATAAGCCACAGGTACTACCTTAGTAAAGCGGTTTTTGAAGGTTTCCCAATTATCCAAGATATGGCGACCCTTTAAGGAATTGGTATGGAGAACGTGTTGTTCTACCAATTCCTTAATGCAATCAACATCACTTTCACTAGCAGGGCGGCATTCCACCAAGCCAGTGTTACAATAGCGTTCATCGAAATCTAAGAGGTAAGCGTAGCCACCTGACATACCGGCTGCAAAGTTACGGCCCGTAGGTCCCAAGATGAGGACTTCCCCACCGGTCATATATTCACACCCGTGGTCACCCACACCTTCTACAACAGCAGTGATTCCAGAATTACGAACGGCAAAGCGTTCACCTGCTACACCATTGATATAGGCCGCGCCGGAAGTAGCTCCATAAAAGGCTACATTGCCGATAAGGATGTTCTTATCAGCATCAAAGGTAGCTTCGTGAGGAGGGAATACAGAAATAATCCCGCCGGACAACCCCTTACCGATGTAGTCATTCGCATCCCCTTCTAGGGTCAATGTCATGCCCTTAGGGATGAAAGCACCGAAGGACTGACCTGCGTTACCTACAAAGGACAACTTGATTGTATTTTCAGGTAGACCTTCCTCGCCATACTTGCGGGTCACTTCAGAACCCACCAAGGTCCCCACAACGCGGTTGCGGTTATTGATGGCCAATTTAGCGCGGATTGGCTTTTTATCTTCAATAGCAGGTCGACACATGCGGAGTAATTTGGAAAGATCTAGACCACGTTCCAATTCATGGTCTTGTTCCCGACTATGAATATGCCCTACAGACACATCTGTATATGGCTTGAAGAGGATTCGCTTCAAGTCTACCCGGGACAACTTGTAGTTATCACCTTGGGATTTAGGGCGAATGAGGTCAACGCGACCAACCAATTCCGCTACGGACCGGATGCCTAAGCGAGCCATGATCTCACGGAGTTCACGAGCGATGAAGAGGAAGAGGTTTTCCACGTATTCAGGCTTACCGGAGAAGCGAGCCCGGAGCTTTTCATCCTGAGTTGCTACCCCATAAGGACAGGTATTAAGGTTACATACGCGAGCCATCTTACAACCTACAGCCACCAATGGAAGCGTACCAAAACCAAAGTATTCAGCCCCCAACATTGCAGCTACAGCTACGTCAAAACCAGTCATCAACTTGGAGTCAACTTCCAATTGGATACGGTCACGCAAGCGATTGAGCATCAAGGTTTGATGGACTTCAGAGAGGCCCAATTCCCAAGGCACACCAGCATGCTTGATGGAGGTCCGACCAGCGGCCCCTGTCCCTCCGTCATAGCCGGAGATGAGGATGTTGTCAGCCTTAGCCTTAGCTACACCAGCAGCAATGGTGCCAACCCCTGCTTCCGCACACAGTTTTACGGACACGCGGGCATGACGGTTGACATTCTTAAGGTCATGAATGAGTTCTGCCAAATCTTCGATAGAATAGATATCATGATGTGGTGGAGGAGATACCAATTCAACACCTGGTGTGGAGTGACGGGCATGGGCGATATCTGGAGATACCTTACGGCCTGGCAATTGGCCCCCTTCCCCTGGCTTAGCCCCTTGGGCACACTTAATTTGCAATTCTTGAGCATGAATCAAGTAGTCTGCGGTGACCCCAAAACGACCAGATGCTACCTGTTTTACCTCGGAGTTCATGGAGTCCCCATTAGGCAATGGCACAAAGCGAGATGCATCTTCCCCGCCTTCACCTGAGTTGGATGTACAGCCCAAGCGATTCATAGCGATAGCGATGGTTTCATGGGCTTCCTTAGAGATGGCCCCAAAGGACATAGCCCCCGCTTTAAAGCGTTTCACGATGGATTCTACCGGTTCTACTTCTTCTACGGCGATACCGCCCCCTTCAGGCAGATTGAGTTCCATAAGGGACCGAAGTGTTACATGGTAATTATCTTGGATATCCTTGGAATATACCTTATATTGCTTATAGTCATTATTGATAAGCGCTTCTTGGAGTTCATTGATAGTGGATGGGTTATAGAGATGTTCTTCCCCGTCCTTCATTGGTCCATAGAAACCACCTGGTACCAAAGCCTTAGCCCCATCTTGGAAGATACGATTGTGGCGACTAATGGTTTCAATAGCAACCCCCCCTAAGCCAATACCTCCGATACGGGTAGCTGTGTTAGGGAAATAATGGCGGATAAAGTCCGTGTTGAGGCCAATGGCTTCAAAGATTTGTGCCCCATGGTAGGACCGAACCGTGGAAATACCCATCTTGGACATAACCTTCAAGAGACCAGATACGGCAGCATGAATGTAATTTTCTTGTGCCTCTTCCACAGTGAGGTCGCCCAAACGCTTATGAGCCAACAAATCTGCTACTGTATCCAAAGCTAAGTATGGGTTGATAGCAGTTACACCATAGCCCAAGAGGGTCGCGAAGTGGTGAACTTCACGCGGTTCACCAGATTCTAGGATGAGACCTAGGTCGGTGCGAAGCTTCTTGACAATCAAGTGATTATGAACCGCAGAGGCAGCCAAAAGGGCTGGAATAGCGGCATGGTCCTTATCAACACCACGGTCGGAGAGAACCAAGATATTAGCGTCAGTCTTAGCTAATTCTTCTGCTTGTTGACAGAGTTCATCCAAGGCTGCTTTCAAGCCATCTAAGCCCAAGGCAGGGTTGAAGAGGATTGGCAAGGTAACGGATTTCAAGCGGTCGCAATCAATATTTTTAATGTTGGCCAACTCTTGATTGGTCAAGATAGGGCGACGCATGGAAATGGCCGCAGTGCCTTCCTTATTCGGGTCAGTCAAGTTGCCAGAATTCCCCAACATAACCCGAGTAGAGGTAACCATTTCTTCCCGAATACAGTCGATTGGTGGGTTGGTTACTTGAGCGAAGAGTTGTTTAAAGTAAGTATAGAGAAGCTGTGGCTTATCAGACAAGATAGCCAATGGTGCATCAGCACCCATAGCCCCTACAGGGTCCTTACCATCCTTAGCCATAGGCGTAATCATGCGGACCATATCCTCTTGGGTATAGCCAAAGGCCTGTTGTTGCTCAAAGATATTATCCACCTTAGGAAGCTTATCCGCTGCTACTGGTGTCACTTGGGACAAGTGGATGATGTGATCCTGATTCCAGTCGCCATAAGGATGTTCAGTAGCCACTTCTTGCTTGATTTCTTCATCGGAGATAATCCGTTGTTGGTCCAAGTCGATAAGGAGCATCTTACCTGGTTCCAAACGACCCTTGTAGCGAATATTTTCCGCTGCTTCGTCCACTACGCCCACTTCAGAAGCCATGACAACGCGATCATCGTTGGTTACATAGTAACGAGCAGGACGGAGGCCATTGCGGTCCAAGACACCGCCGATGACCTTACCATCGGTAAAGCCGATAGCTGCAGGACCATCCCAAGGTTCCATGAGGAAGGAATTGAATTCATAGAAGTCGTGTTTTTCCTTGGTCATGAGCTTGTTCTTTTCCCAAGGTTCTGGAATCATCATCATCACTGCATGAGGCAAGGACCGACCAGTGAGGTGCAAGAATTCCAAGGTGTTGTCGAACATAGCCGAGTCAGACCCAGAGGCATCCACAATGGGGAATACCTTTTCAATATTAGGGAAGAGACGAGACTCAGCCTTGCCTTGGCGGGCGTTGATCCAGTTTACATTACCCCGAATGGTGTTGATTTCACCATTGTGGACGATGTAGCGGTTAGGATGAGCCCGTTCCCAAGATGGGAAGGTATTAGTGGAGAAGCGGGAATGAACCATGGCCAAAGCAGAGGTGAAATCAAGGTCATTGAGGTCCAAATAGAAGTTCCGCAATTGTTCAGGTGTGAGCATCCCCTTGTAGACGATAGTCCGAGATGATAAGGATGCGATGTAGAAATTAGAAGACAACTCCTTAGAGAGAGGAACAATCCGCTTTTCTGCAGCTTTACGAATGATGTAGAGCTTACGTTCAAACTCATCTTGATTGGTCACATCTGGACCTTGACCGATAATGGCTTGAAGGAACCAAGGGCGGAGGCCCTTTGCGGTTTCCCCGATGCAGGTAGCATCAATTGGCACTTCACGCCAACCCAAGAAGATTTGCCCCTCTTCCTTAACCACTTCTTCAAAGATGGCCTTTTGTTGGTTGCGGAGGTCTTCATAGCGGTGGGCAAAGATCATACCGACGCCGTACTTGCCCGTTGCAGGCAATTTAATACCCAATACATCGCACTCCCGTTGGAAGAAGGCATGTGGAATCTGAACTAAAATACCAGCGCCATCCCCTGTATTCTCATCGGCCCCAGCACCACCACGGTGTTTGAGACGTTCTAGAATTTCTAGGCCATCATCGATAATCTTATGAGATTTTTTCCCCTTAATATTAACGACAAAACCCATGCCGCAAGCATCTTTTTCATAACTGCTATCATAGAGCCCTTGCGCTTGAAATTGAGCGCGCTCAGATGCAGATGTCATAGACGAATCTTGTTGATGATCTGTCATAATTCTACCTCTTTCCAATTTATGGATTACCTCTACCCATGAAAGCTAGAGGTTATACACATATACATAGACTTCTATAATTCTATAGAAACAACAATACATTCCTAGTATAGCAGAAAATCCTTGTCATATCAGCTTTTTGCTTATGTATACATAATTTATAAGCCCCTGGGCAAGAAAAAAGGACATTCTCTAAAAGAATGTCCTTACTAGGCGTATTTTCCCTAAATAATAGGGCTATTAACCGAAGATTTTTTCCAAGCGATCATCGGTTATGATTGTACCTACATAGAAGTCGCCAAAAATCCCATAGCGGGCAGATGCTTCTTCAAAACGCATATCATAGACGATTTTCTTGAATTGAATATCGTCATCGCCCAATAGGGTGATACCCCATTCATGTACATCTAGGCCACAAGCACCGGTGGTAAACTCACTCATAACGGATAAGTAGGTCTTACCCAATTCCCCGTGAGACTTCATGAGCATGCCCCGTTCGCGGGCTGGCAGCATATACCAATTATCCTCTAAATTACGGGACTTACTCATAGGGTAGAAGCACATGTACTTATTGCGTGGCACATGAGGGTAAAGCTTTTGCTTAACTTCTGGACCTTCCATCTTGGATGTGAGGTACATAGACAATTCCGTTACAGATGTGAAGGAATAGGTATTTTCTAAAACACTAGCAATCTTAAGCTTACGGAATTCTAGCTCTACATCGTTAAGTTCTTCCAAGGATGGACGGAGGAACCAGAACATGAGGTCACCCTTATGACCTACTACATCATAAAAGGCATAGGAGGAGGTATTAGCTTGGTGGCCTTCTTCTAATTTAGCGACGAAGGCTTTGAGTTCATCAAGGGCCTCTCTTTTTTCTTGGTCATCAAATTGATTCCACAAGTAGAAATCGATACGGTATACCGTATGGAGAGAGTGCCAACCTTCCGCTGTTTGCACAGCTTTACCTAGGCGGTTACCTTCCGCATCATAACCAGGTGCCCCTGGTTGCCCTTTTGGTGCAGCTCCCGGATGGCCCGCACCTGGATGACCTACGTGTGGATGTTGTGCTTTCATTTGATCTGTCATATTAAGCCTCTTTCTTGAGTTTTTCTACTAACTCTTTTGCTTGTTTTACCCCGTCTGGAATGCCAATGCCGTCAAATGGCGTACCAATGGTATAGAGGCGAGGGTAAGTATCATGAATATATTGGCGTACCTTATCGATGGCCACCTTATGACCTACATAGTACTGTGGCATACAGTGAACCAGGCGGTTAATTTCCACCCAAGAAGGCTTTGCTGTAAAGCCTAGTAGCTTATGGATTTCCTCTACAGCCAGAGCTTTAAGGCCCTCATCATCATGCTCTTCCACAGCATGGTTACCAGGTTTACCCAAGAAGACCCGGAGGACAATCTTATCCTCTGGCGTAGTTTGCGGCCACTTTTGACTGAGGTTTGTGCAAGCCGTTACCGGCGTATCTGTCTTACGGGTCACCAGAAGACCAGAGCCCAAGAGGTTAGCATCAAAGGAGTCCTTTTCAAAGGCCATGATAGCGATGGCACAAGACGTTTGGTCCATAGTATAAAGTGGTTCCATAGCTTTATCCCCTTCGAACCAAGTCCGGTAAGAAGCGGGCGGTGTTGCTATGATAACATCATCAGCTACACACACTTGCCCCTTAACAGTCACGTGATAGGTATCGCTATCCTTATTATAAACCAATGCTTCTACAGGGGAAGACTTGTAGATAGTTACATTGGACGGCATTTGCGCTTCTATCGCTTCTACCACTGCATAAAGGCCATCTTTCAATTGACGGAAAAGGCCGCCCTTGAGCTTAGGCGCTGCTTGGCGAGGTGCTTCTTGCTTAACTGGAGGTGCTGGTTCTGCATCCCCTTCTACCCCTTGAGTTTGCTTAGTTACATTCTCTACCCCTGCCTTCTTATGGGCCTTGGCAGAGTGGATCATACCCTTCACCATATTGCCATACTTCTGCTCAACTTGGATAAAATGAGGGAAGGTAGACTGGATGGAGATTTTGTAGATGTCACCCCCATAAATCCCCGACAAGAGAGGCTCGATGAGCTTGTCCATCATCTCTTGTCCCAAGTGATGGAGGAAGAAGTGACCGATAGAGATATCCCCATCTTTATCGAGTCTTACAGGGCCCTTAAAAATATCTAAGCCTGCCCGCAACTTTCCGGGCCATGAAATGAGACTAGAGGTGATGAAGGGACCCATTTTACTTGGAATCCCCATGATAGCTCCGCCAGGGATAGGATGGATCTTACCTTCCGTATAGACATAAGCCTGGCCTGTGGCATTAGCCACCAATTGATCAGCGAGACCTAGGTCACAAATTAGATCTGTCATTTCAGACTTACGAGCTAGGTAGGAATCAGGCCCCAACTCAACCACAAATCCATCCATGCGCTTAGTTTGAATCTTACCGCCCAAGTTAGAATGGGCTTCGTAGATGTCAATGGTCCAATCTGGTTTAGCTTGTCCTAAATAGTAAGCGGCAGCGAGGCCCGTCAGGCCTCCGCCAATAACTGCTACGCGTTTCATATTCTTATCCTTTTACACACGCCACGGCACTTGCCATGGATTCAATCAACAATGCACTATCATTAGGCATACTAGGACGGTAATAGTGAGCTCCACCTGCCTCAATTTGCTCCCTATAAACCACATCATCATCATACAGAACTTCTAAATGCTCTGTAATAAAGCCCAGAGGAACAATGACGATATGTTTATATCCCTGGTCCAAAGCCTTCTGGATAACCTGATCAACCTTAGGTTCCATCCAACGTCCTCGCGGTGGCGCCGACTGCCAAGCCTGGCAATACTGGTCTAAACCTAAGCCCTGAGCTAGCCTCTTAGCGGCCGTTTTAATGTCCTCTACATAAGGATCACCCATGGCTACAATCTCTTGAGGTAAAGAGTGGGCCGAAAAAATATAATAAGCATCATCTGGGACCGCTAGGTCCTTAATAGCCTCTTGCCAACATCTAGTAAAGGCCGTAGTATCCCACCAAGCATCCACCCGGTAGATGGTCATCCCATAGCGATCAGCCACAGCCTTAGCCCGCCGACCATAGTCGGCCGTACCCAAGGCAGAATAGAAAGGAGACGCGGCCACTAGAACCGCCTCTTCAATACCATCCCTGTGCATGGTCTCTACAGCCTCCTCAATGGAAGGTGTGAGGTGCTTATAACCCTCGTAGAGGCGGTAGTTGCCACCCCTAGCATTGAGGTGGGACACTAAGGCCTGCCCCTGCTTATGGGTAGCCTCATTGAGGGGGGAGAAGCCCCCTTCAAAAGAACCTATAATATCATAGCGCCTCTTAAGAGAAGACACCTCCGGTTGGCTAGGTTGACGCCCCCGAATACTGGTTAGGTAAGGAATGATCTCCTCTTCAGACCGTGGGGTCCCATAGGATAGGTACAAGAGACCCATGGTCTTATTTTTATCTGTCATGGGACTCCTTCCCATCCAATCTAATACAACTTATAAAATATTGCTTATTACTTAGCCCGCAAAGCCCTGGATTTCTCATGTACATACTCAGTAATGTACTTGAGCTTGGCTGGGTCCGCTTCCGGGAATACCCCATGGCCCAAGTTAAATACATGACGACCATGGCGAATTCCCGCCTCAATAATGGCATCTAGTTCCTTATCCAAGACATGGGCAGGTGCATAGAGGAAGGCTGGATCCAAATTACCTTGTACCACCTTATCAATCCCCAATTGGCCCAAACGGTCAATCGGACACCGCCAATCCAAGGCCAACACATCAATCGGCAACTGACCCCATTCTCCTACCAAATGAGCATTACCTACCCCATTCATAGCCAATGGGATATGAGGGTATTTGGCTTTCATGGTGGAAATGATCTTATCCATATGGGAGAAAATGTGGGCATGGTACTGTTCAGCTGACACCGCGCCGATCCAGGAATCAAAGATTTGAAGAGCATTAGCCCCGGCCTCAACCTGCATGGATAGGTAGTCAATGGACATATCCGCCAAGCGGTTCATGAGGTCATCCCAGAGGTCTGCTTGGCTGACCATAAGGCCCCTTGTCTTGTTATAGGACTTAGTAGGCCCCCCTTCCACCAAATAGGAAGCAATGGTAAAAGGACCTCCACAGAAGCCGATCAAAGGCACATCTAAGACCTCAGATGTCAAAAGTTTGATGGTATCTGCGATATAGGAGACCTTGGAACCATCAAAGGTCCCAATTTGATCTAGATCAGCTGCCCTTTGGATGGGCCGTTCAAAGACAGGCCCCTTACCAGGTACCAACTTTACCTCCACACCGATAGCCGTCATAGGGCTCATGATGTCCTTGTAGAGGATAGCCGCATCAAGGCCGTATTCCTCCACCGGCAAGTTAGTCACATAGGCACACAACTCCGGCTCGCGGGTGATATCAAAGAGGGAGTGGGTCTTCTTAATTTCCCGGTACTTAGGCTGACTACGCCCTGCCTGGCGCATAAACCAAACAGGGGTATAAGCAGGCTCTTGACCCTGAATCATGTCCAAATAAGTTCTATTCACACCCTACCTCCCGAACGTTCTAAGTAACAAAAAAGCGACCTCCTGGGAGATCGCTTCCCCCTAACTGTAGTCGCTTATATTGTACCACAATTAGGGGCTTTAGCTTATAGTATTTATTACAGGTAAGCCAATTCTTATAAAATTTTTCAGCCTCAGCTTCTCTACCAAGGGCTATGGGTAAATACTCTAAGAGTGAGTCCAGTAAACTAATTAAAGAGCCAGAGCCTCCCTCTTAGTCAATTGGAAGCAATCGATAGCTTCCATTCCTTGCGCCATATGCAAGAGATCTTGCTGGCAGGAAAGTATAATAACCTGTTGTTTAGCTCCCAATTCAGCTAAGACTGCCAAGGCCTGCCGCTGCCGGTCAACATCAAAACGAACCAAGATATCATCTAAGATGATAGGCAGTGGTTCTACAGACTGGCTAAAGAGTTCTGCCAAGGCTAGGCGGAGGGCTAAATATACCTGGTCACCCATACCAGAAGACCAATGTTGGCTTTCCAGCCGGCGACCCTTTTGGTCGACAGCAAAGACATCCCCTTCTTGGCTCATGTGGAGGCTATACTTACCTCCTGTGAGGCGGTTAACATAGTCAGAAGCCTTAGCCAACATTTGCGGCTGCTTGTGTTGTTCATAACTACCTTGGGCCCCTTCCATACAATGGGCAATAAAGACTTGGGTCGCCCATTCTTCTAAGGCTTCTTCCAGGAGACCTTCTAGGTTAGCCTTTTCCTGCAAGGCTTCTTGAAGAGCTTGGTCATCCACCAGAATCCGCATAGATTCCGTTATCTGGCCCCGTCGTTCGTAGAGTTCAGCCAACTGACCTTCTAAGTCGGCCAGATCTCGACCAGACCGATCCAAGGCGGCCTGGAGGTCTACCTTCTTTTGCCCATGAAGACGACGGATAAAGAGGCCCTCTGTCTCCCCTTCTGGTGCCAAGAGACGAAGGTGGTCCATGGATTGGTCATAAATCTTTTCCCATTGCTTATACTGCTCTTGGTCTAGGAGCTTTTGTCTGAATTCCATAGCCGTCTTCATACCATGGCGGGTCAAGAATTCACCTTGCTTGAACAAGAGGTCCTGTTCTAAGCGAGCATACTTAGTGTATTCCTTGTGATAGGAATTACGTTGGCTCTCCTTCTGTTCCCAACGAATACGATTTTGTTGGAAGTTGCGGAGCATAGCATAAACCTTCTTGAGGGCTACCGGTGTGGTCTCCCCATCATAGCCAATATGCTTCCAAAGGTTGGCCACAACCGCTTCCATATCCTTGATCTTTTCCCCATAATTCTTGAGTTGCTGAACCTGGTCCTCATAGGTACGGAGTTGATCAAAGTACTTGGTGTACTCATCACGGAGGAGGAAGAGACCGGTTTCATCAGTGGATTCTACCGCCCCTTGAGGGAGCCAAGCCCGCCATGCATGTAAGGCGTCTTCCAAAGCCTTTTGCAAGACTTCTAGGGCGATTTTAGGAGCTGCCTTAGCCGCTTCTTTTTCCGCCTCCTTGGCTGCTTGTGCCACTTCAATTAAGGCGTCATACTGGTCAATTTGGCTAGATAAGGAAGCCAACTTGTGGCTCCGCTTTTTCTTCTTAAGCAGGCCAAAGACCAGGATACCCAGGGCAATAGCAGCCAGAATAGCACCAACAATAGTTAGCGGCAAGAGGACGATCATGAGACCTAAAGCTACCATGATAGCCGATAGGACTAGGCCACCTAGACCCAAGCCAGCATAGAGTTCATGAGAGGAGTCATACTTGACATCTTGCAAGGCCTGTATAACTTCCTTCCGCTCTCCCTTGAGTTCTTTAATGGGTCTATGTTGAATAGACTCTCCTTCTAAGCCTTGGTTAGCCCCCTGGTTAGAAGCGGCACTAGAAGAAACAGCAGCTAGTGAATCTAAACCTGCGGTTCCCAGTGGGTCTCCCCCAGAGAAAACTGCTTGCTGAACCCGGGCCTCTTCATACTGTTGACGGGTTAGGGCCACTTGGCGGGCCAGAACTTCGCCTTGTTGCCAATCAATATGGGTCGCCCACTCTTGGTCTCCCCGCCAAGTAGAGCAGTGAGTGCGGAAGTTATCCAACTGAGACTTAACATTAGCTATATAAGCCTCACCTTGTTCATATTCCTGCACCCATTGGTCCCACTGACCCACCTTAGAATAGAGTCGCTCAATGTCGGATTCATAGACGCCCAAGGGGCTCTTTGGATCAAAGTTATCTGGAACTAGGGCCTCCTCACGGCCCTTCCACATCCGCATTTGGTCGCGGGCATTATCGATTTCCTCTTCCAACTTAGTAAAATAGTCACCGTCTACCGGTTCCCCATCCTTGAGGGAATCCATGTGACGGCGAGCCTCTTCCGCCCGGCGATAAGTATCCCAGGCCCGCAGGGCCATATCGATACCCGTATGGTAATCACGACGGTCCGCCAACCGTTCATTGAGTTCTGCTTCTTGTTGGTCGAGCTGGTCTAATTCATGCCCCAACTCCACATAGGCACTCTCTTGACGGGACAGTTCAGCCAAACGCTTGCGATTATCCTCTAATTGGTCCAAGATGACGTTAATCTTGCGCTTGCCATTAGCCGATCCCACTAGGAGTTCCTGACTGGACTTATCCAAATCTTTAACTGCCTCAGAAATGGCTTCCCCACCTTCAGCACCAAAGAAACGGGTACGTACATCCACTTCCTTAAGAATATCTAACCCCTGCAGGTCATCTAAGGTAATCGCAAAAATCCGATTGTAGGTCTTCTTATCTAAGCCATGCCACCACAATTTTGATGGTTCTGTCTTAATCGACTCTCCCTCGAGAGGGTGAAAGTCCAGTTTTTTCTTATGCCGGCCTAAGTAAAATTCTTCCCCATTTCGCTCCAAGGTCATAGAGGCCGCAATATCTTCATACTTGCGGTGCTTACCCCCTAAGAGCATGAGACGGATAGCCTCCAAGAGTGTAGTCTTGCCACTCTCATTAGGGCCATAAATAAACTGAGTCCCCTTGGCGCCTGCCTGGAAGGTCCAGTCAGTGTAGGGACCGAATTGCTCGATATGTAAGCTTTTAATGTTCATCGTCGTCCCCCAATAACTTACTAGCCCCTTCCGACTCAGCCCGTTCCCAGGCCCTAGCCAAGAGATTATCTGTCAACCATTGCCCATAGAGGCCCAGGCGCTTAAACTCAGGTCGCTCTTCCAGGATAGCCCGTAACGATTGGCTATCATGGGCCGTCCGGTCATAGGCGGCTAAATAATCGGCCACCATGTCCCCCAAGCCCCGACGCGAAGCTAAATCCACCATAGGTCGGGTCCGGTCTTCAATAACAAAAGGCATGATAAAGTGCTGGCGCATCTTTTCATCCTCTTGAGCTTCTTGCAGCCATACTTGACGGGCTTCAGCTCGACCACAGAGGGCATGAAGATCGGTAGGACCTTCCAAAACTACCTGCAAGAGAACTGGTACCGACACCTGTTGGCGGAGGATTTCTCGCTTATGACGAATCATCTCTACGATATCGCCCTCCTTGGTCAAACCTTGGAGATTAATCTTGACGCGTTCAAAACGGAGTGCATTAGTCTCGTAAAAAACAGGGGTGCACTGGCCATTAGCTGCTACCTCTACAATATAGCAGCCCTTAGGACCGGTCTCCTTCTTGTGAAGGCCCTGACTATTGCCAGCATACACCACATAGGGCGCCTCATGAAGGATCTCCCGCTTATGAATATGGCCTAGGGCCCAATAATCCATTCCCCGTTCAATAAGGCCTTCTAGGCTGCAAGGTCCAGTTACAACTCCCTCTTGGCTAGACCCAACAGTCCCGTGTAAAAGGGCCAAGGAAAACTGATCGCTATCAGCAGGCGTATAGTACTGGGACAAATTATCCGACTCATTGCCATGACCTATAGATAGGCCGTAGATACCACCGATTTCCTGACCCTCTACCATGAGGGGGAAACGGTCTGCAAAAAAACCACCCTCTGGCTCATAATTAAAGACATGGACATTATCAGGAAGGGCTACCTGGGCCCGCCAACTTTCAGCGGGATCATGGTTACCCTGTACCATAAAGACATCGATGCCAGCGGTTTCCAGGCGCTCCATAGCGCGGACAAAGCGAATTTGGGCTTCTAAATTATGGTCCTCAGAATTATAAATATCACCGGTGATAAGGACAAAATTCACCCCTTGTAGGAGGGCTAAGTCTACAATGTTATCCAGGCCTTGGTAGGTCGCCTGGGCCACAGCCTTAGGAACAATTTTGCCAGGGCAATCTACATAATAAAAGGGCGCCCCCAGGTGGAGGTCACCGCATTGCAAGAATTTAAATGGTTGCATATTTCCTCCTCACGAATACAAGTTTACCCTTTATTATAACCTATCCAAAGAAAAAAGAGTGAGGTCCTAGCACAATAATTTCCGCCTTCTCAAAAAACAGGATTAAAAATCCTAGACCCTAAAAAACCAGCTCCTTAGAGCTGGTTCAAGGCCATAAAAATACGGTCTACGTTATCCGTATCATATTCAATTTGTTCTGACCAATCCACCATAGCCTTAGCTAGGTCCCCATAGTAACAACCTAAGAGGGCTACAAACAGTGTATTAAGCTGGCCATAAGCCACTAAGTTAGCCCAAGCGAGCTCCTCTAAGTAAGGCAACTGCCGATACATGATGTATTGGTAGAAGCGATTAAGGTGCCGCCGGAGAAGGGGCTGGTCTCCCTGGGCCCTTTCTAACTGTTCAAGCAGAACATTCAAAGTCTGCCCCATCGTCTCCAAGGTCTTCGTCCAGGCTTGATCAATGGGGTCTGTCGCTCCCATGATGGTCAAGACAGTTTGAGCCCTATTTAAGTCAAGGTCTAGCTGGAAATTAAGGCCCGCCCCATAGGAATCCGAATAGGTCTCTGGGCCCACCAAACCTAAGTCTAAGAGGATATCCCCTAAGCCCAAGTCTTGGCGAGGACTGGTATCTAGGCCATCAGCCGCTAATAGGTCTATACTTTCTTGATCAAGGACCTCCCGAAAATGAAGTTGGTCATCCTCCCAAGGAACCCATTCCGAATCATAGCCTAAGCGCCGATCAGCTAAAAGGCCCTCTACGGAAGCCTCACAGGCCAAGCCTACCCCACAGAGTTCCACATCACCTAAGTAGGCATAAAAGCGAGGATGAGCATGACAGATCTGACAGAGGTAATCTTCTCCCTTGGCCAAAACCAGACGGCAAAGACCGTCTTCTCGAAGGAAATGGCAGTAGCCAGAAGCTTCAAAGGAAAAATGAGCCCCCTCTGGGCCTTCCTCGATCCATTGCCGAAGTTCGTCCCCTAAGGCCCCCTCTTCCTTCTTATAAACCGCTAATGTCTCTGGATCGATATCAATCTCCCAACGTTGACAACAAGTCTTCTTACAAGAGTCCGCCTTGCAGGCGAAGCTATCATAGAGGCTAGGATAGAGAGAAATCATTTAGGCTACCATCCAATCTACTAGGCTGAGAAGGCCCCACAAGAGAAAACCTCCCAAGCCGCCCACTAGGGCGCCATTAATACGAATCCAGGCCAGGTCATCCTCCACCTTGGATTCGATAAAATCAACAAATTTTTGTCCTGTTAAGCCTTCTAAAACATGGCGTATGATAACACCCAAGAGGCCATAGGCCTGGTCCAGAATTTGACCAGCTAGGCCGTGCAAGTTGGCTTCTAAGCTAATCCGGAAGTCCTCTTGGTCCCGGTGCCTAGCCCAAAGCTTGATAAGGCTCTCGCTCAAGAGGCGGGCCAAGGATGAAGCCCCTTCTTGATTCCCCTTGCCTAGAAGGGCATCTAGGTAAGGTAGGACATGGATTTCCAAGAGACCTGCCCAATCTAGCCCCTCTACCCAGGACCGCCAAGCTCCATTCAAGGATTGGGCCACCTCTGAATCAGGGGACATGCCCTTAACCGGACCAACCCATTGGCGAAGCCAGGCAATGCGTTCAGGATTATTAGGTTCCTTCCAAGCATCCAAGGTCCTATGAGCCTCTACTAGAATAGAGGCAGCCATGTCTTCATAATTGATAACATCCGATGCTTCCGAGAAGGAAATGAGAAAGTCCGACAAGAAGTTCTTCTTCTTCTTTTGCGTTTCCTCTTCTAGGAAGGCAGCTAACCAATACAGGAGAGCGGGTTCCCGCAAGCGGGCCTGTACAGCTTCGATAATTTCTACCACCATAGACTCATAACGGTTATGTTCGCACAAGTCTAGGAGAGTATGTTGCAAGACAGGCAAGAGAGATTGGTCCCGCAAGAAACTCTTGACCTTATCAGAACCTAAGTGGGCCCAAGATTCTTGGCTACGCGATTCCCAAAAGGCCCGTAAAGCTTGATCGATAACGATAGCCAAAGACCGCTGGCCGGATTTAGAGCTAAGATACCTATCCAAGAGGTCTACAAAGGAAACCTTGTCCATAATAGCTTGGCAGCGTCCCTTGGTGAGGAGCTTAGTTTCCACTAAATTAATCGTCCCCCGAATAAAACGGTCCCGATTGCGAGGAATGAGGGCCGTATGGAAGGGAATTCCCAAAGGCTTTCTAAAGAGAGCCGATACGGCAAACCAATCCGCTACAGATCCGATAAGGGCCGATTGGGACACCCAGTAGAGGGCATCGTACCAAGGTCCAGACAGGTAAAACTGGCCGATCCAAACCAAGGCAAATAGGATGGCAGAACCGGCGAAGAGGTAGTTAGCCCGCCGATGCATAAGACTATACCTGGCCATCTAAATCACCCCCTTAACTAAGAGGGTCAGACCGTAGATAAGGCCGCCTAGGAAGGCTCCCACCACGGACCCGTTGACCCGAACCATTTGTAAGTCATAGTAAAGTCGAGACTTAACCATATGGGCCATGTCTTGACCGGAATAGGATTCCAACTCCTGCCCAACCATATGGCCAATATAGGTATGAATCTTTTGAAGGGCTGGCACTAGGCGGAAGAGGAGGAAGCGTTCCACAGGGACCTGCCCTTCCTGGTCATCTAGGAGCTTTTCCCCCCACTTATGACCATAGACTAGCGCTTGATCCAAGAGACTTTCAAAGGCCTCTGGTCCCCCCTTAGCTAAGCCCTCAATCCAACGATCGATAGAGGTACGGAGGTACTTATTCTTGTGATCTTCGATGAAATCCTGCCACTGTTGGTTGGACTCAAAATTATCTACTACCTTGGCCATTTGCTTAGTGAAATAAGAGCCTAGGGGTGAGTTTAGAGATTCGTTAGCCTGCAGGTAATCCAAGGCCTTAGACTGAAAGAGGCTAACCAACTTGTCCGGTGATAGGGACTCGGAAAAAGCCAAGAGAAAACCTCGAGCGAAGGAGACCCCGCTATAACGGTTGAGAATGGCCTCCACGATGCGGATCAAATAGGGCCGTATCGCATTAGAGATGATCACCTTTTGGCAGACTCGGTTAAAGTGAAGCCATAGGATGCCCAAGGTTTTAGGTTCCAAGAGGGCCCGTCCAAATTGGGCTAAAAGAGGGGTAATCCGCCAGGATCCCACGGCCTCCTTAGCTAGAATATGGGCCTCACGACTGATAGGAGACCAATCTAAGCCGGGTAGAAGATCTTTTCCCAAGTTTAAGCAGGTTTGACGGACTTGATCCTTACCACTAGGAGATAAGAAAAAACCTAGGAGGCGAACCAAGACATGTTCCTTTTTAATGATTTGGTACATGTGGGAGACTCGTAGAAGTTCCTCCGTTAACATGGTTTGAGCCATATCCACCAAGCGTTGGCGGTTGCGAGGTATGAGCTCAGTCTTAAAGGAAATCCCCAAAGGCTTCTTGAAGAGCGCTGTCACCGCATACCAGTCAGCCAGGCCACCTATGGTAGCGGCCCCACCAATATGGAAGAGGAGGCCCCCCCACAGATCCTGCCGCCAAGGGTAGGCTATGAGGGTCACCAAGGCAGCTAGGCCCAATATAATATTGGCTATTGGTCGACGCATATACTATCTCCATCCAAGGATACATTCCAAAGGGGCACCTGCCCAAATAAAGCACCATAATAGGTAGACGGTTGCCAAGCGGGTCCGTTAAGGTGCATAGGAATCAAAAGGCCAGTCACGGTCACCCGGCGGAGGAATTCAATAAGCCCCCACTCCATGGCCTCCTCCAGTCGGTTGTCCACTGGGAACATGGCATAATCAACCTGTAAGCCCTGGAGCTTACCTAGCTCATTCCAGGCTAAGGCCTTGGCCTCCTTGAGATTATCAGGACTATCCCCTAGCCAGTGCCACCAGTTGAGGTCGCCCGCATGGAAGATGGTCTTTCCAGATACCCGGACCAGGAAAGACCCACCACAGTCCGTAGACCCAAACATCTCAATGGATACCTCAGGGTCATCCGCTCCCACAAGGCCTGGCAAAACCACCTTATCTCCTGGGGCCATAGCAGTCACCGTAAAACCACTGCCCATATGTACATCCTCATGAACTATGTAGCGGGTCTTAGGGGAACTAAATTCCTTAATGGCTTCATTATAGTGATCAAAGTGGACATGGGAGACAAAGAACCAGAGTTCTCGCCCCTGATCAAAGACCCCCTTAACTAAACCTTTAGGATCTTTATAGTAATCAAATATATAGCAACGGCAGCCATCGTCTAGCATAAAGCCAGAATGGTGCAGAAAATACAGTTTCATAATTCTTCCCCATAGATAATAAGAAAAGCTATCATTATTCTATTATAGCAAAAAAGACGAGCCCTAAGGCTCGTCTTTTATAGAATCTTTTGGAGAAAGCTTATGAAATTAAGCATCCAATGCTTCTACTGCTGCGATAGCAGCAATATCAACGATATCTTGTGCGGAGCAACCGCGAGACAAGTCGTGAACAGGAGCAGCCAAGCCTTGAATCAATGGGCCCAAGGCAGTAGCACCGCCGAAGCGTTGTACCAATTTATAACCGATGTTAGCAGCGCCCAAGTCAGGGAAGATAACCACGTTTGCTTTACCAGCAACCTTGGAATCTGGTGCTTTTTTAGCAGCTACAACTGGTTCGATAGCAGCATCCAATTGCATTTCGCCATCGAATTCGAAGTCAACACCGCGTTCTTTAGTGATGTTAACAGCTTCGATAACTTTATCAACTTCTGGAGAAGAAGCAGACCCTTTTGTAGAGAAGGACAAGAAAGCAACGCGAGGATCAGTGTAGCCCAAGACCTTGCGAGCTTTATCTACGGAAGATACAGCGATATCGGACAATTGTTCGGAAGTTGGGTTAGGAATAACGCCGCAGTCAGCGAATACCATTACCCCATCATCGCCATATTGAGGAGTTTTAGTGAACATGAAGAAGCAAGCGGAAACGGTTTTGGAACCTTTTTTAGTGCCGATGATTTGCAAGGCAGCGCGGAGTACACTAGCAGTTGGGGAAGCAGAACCCGCTACCATACCATCACATACGCCCAAACGAACGAGCATAGCACCGAGGAAGAGGTCATTATGCAAGGTTTGTGTTGCTTTTTCAGGTGTCATACCTTTTTTAGCGCGCAATTCAACGAATGTATCAACGCCTTCTTGGAAACGATCGAAGTTTTCAGGGCTGATGATTTCGATGCCGTCGATGTTTACGCCTTCTTTAGCAGCTGCAGCTTTGATAGCTGCTTCGTCGCCAACCAATACTGGCACAGCAAAACCTTCTTTAGTAATTTGGACAGCCGCTTGGAGCACGCGAGCATCTGTTGCTTCTGGTAATGCAATGCGTTTGTTAGCGCCTTTTACTTTGTCTTTTAATTGTTGAATCAAGTCCACGATTAAAGCCTCCTTATTAATTGACGGAAAATCGTCTTACTCTAGCTATGATTATACCAAATATACAGGCTTTGTAAACGATTCACTCATGGAAGTAACTTCTAATGCAATCAATAATTTTTCTAGATAGAACTTAGTCCTCTCCATCTGAAGAGGCCTCTTTCTCCTTATTGTCTTGAGGTCCCTGAAGAAATTCCACAGCCTCCAACTGAAAGCCCTCTAAAATCCGTTCCAAGGTCGATAGGCGTATATCCACCACGCCTCGCTCAATCATGGATATGTAGGACTGGTCTAGCTGGGTCCGCCGGGCGATTTCCCCCTGGGATAATCCCATACAATGGCGCCAGTCTAGCAAGAGTTTGTGCAAATCAATCATGTAGGACATATTCATATGTAGGTCTTGTGTCATACCTTCACCTCCCAAGACAAAACAATTACAAGGTCATCATACGCCCCTCTAATCTAGTCTACAAGGATAGGCAGTGCACAATCTTTTTTATCTTTACTTGGCCCAGGTGGGACAGAGTTAGACCCACCTCTTGTGAGGCATAAAAAAGCCTCTCCACCTAAGAGAATGTTCCACAATCTAATAGATTAGAAGAAGACTTTAAAGTAGAGAGACTGTCTAGTATTAAATTAGGCCAAAGGCCCAGATCCCCAAAGACCCTAAACCAAAGTGAATGATGTAAGAGACGACGGAGATGAGGAAGCCCACCCGCCACCAGGTCCCCTGTGGCACATAGCCAGATCCGAAGAAGATTGGCGTTACCCCTGAAGAATAGTGGGTCAAGGTACAACCAGGAGAGTTCATGAGACCGAACATCATGATGACATAATAGATCGGCGCCCCTAAGGCTACCATGATAGAAGCCAAGGCCGAGAAGAGGGCCGTAATACGAGCCGTACCAGATGCGAAGAAGTATTGAGAATAGACGAATACAGCAGAGATGATAACCGCCGCATAGCGCCAGTCCATGCCTTCCAAGTGGAGCTTTACGAAATCGGCGAAGGCTTTCACCACACCAAACTTACCCAAGAGGCCGGCCATACAAACCAAGGTCCCCATCCAGATGAGGATGTCCCAGCCTTGCTTTTCACTGAGGATATCATCCCAAGACAAGCAACCAGTAACGATGCATGCTAAAACCCCGAAGATGGCGATAACCGTTGGGTGTAAATGGGTCAAAGTCGTGGTAGACCAGAGGATGATACAACCTACGAAGATAGCAGCCACATACTTTTCTATCTTGGTAATAGGACCCAAGGCCTCTAGTTCTCGCTCAGCCATAGTACGGGCCTCTGGGGTTTCCTTAATCTCTGGAGGGTAGATCTTGTAGATATAGTAAGGCATGACCAACATAGACACGAGACCAGGCAAGGCCCCAGCCATGAGCCACCCCATCCAGGTTACTTCATAACCAAAAAGCTTGGCCCCCAAGGAAGTGATGAGGAGATTGCCGGAGCAGGCCGTCAAGAAAACCGTTACCGTACAGGTGTTAACCGTGTGAGCTGTGGTCATGAGGTAGGCCCCAATCTTGCGTGCTGTTTCCCCAGGGCGAGAACCGAAGCAGAGGGAAATATTCTGAACGATTGGATAAATGATCCCCCCACCTCGAGCCGTATTAGATGGGGTTGCCGGCGAGATGATGAGGTCTGTCATAGCCAAGGCATAGGCCAACTTGAGGGAGCTGGTCCCAAAGTACTTGATAAGGGTGTAGGCAATCCGCTTGCCCAAGCCTGAGTTGATAAGGCCCCGGGAGAAGAATACGGCGGATACGATAAGCCAAACATTGGCATCCGTATAGCCACCTAGGGCCTCTTTCATCTCGATGGTATGAGTCCCAACGGCAAATGCAATACCGAAGAAGGCCATAACACCGATAGGCCAAGGACGAAGAATAAATGATAAAATTGTCGCTGCGAATACCGCCAAGAGATGCCAACCTTGCGGATTAATAGCCTCCGTATGAGGCAAGAACCAGAGAATGGCACCGAAGGCGATGACTACTAGCATTTTCAATAATTGAGATCTTGTTACCATAGTCATTCCTTTACAAAACACAATAATTATTAATTTTATCACAGCTAAGTCCTATGTATACATTTCTCTTTACATATGAAAAAATATAGGTCTTTGCTATACTGAATATAGATTGATATAAACATGGCCATGTGCCATACACTACAAGCTATAAGGCCACAGGCCTAATGGATAAGGAGAATAATCCTATGAAAGTCTTAATCTTCGGCATCGGCGGTATCGGCGGCCTAGTTGGTGGCGCCTTAGCTAACCATTATGATAATATCTACTTCTACGCCCGCGGCGCTACGGAGGAGGCCATTGCCCACAAGGGTCTTCGGTTAGATTCTGCCAAACTAGGCAACATACTTGTAAAACCTAAAATGGTTTCTCATAACCCACAAGCCATTGGCCAAGTAGACCTAGTCTTCCTCTGCACTAAGGGGGACCACCTAAAAGAGGTCTGCCAAGACCTAGCTCCTATGGTGGGTCCAAACACCATAGTCATCCCCCTCCTCAATGGGGTCCTTGTATCAGACCAACTCAAAGACCACCTGCCTCCTTGTATCCTAGCCGACGGTATCATCCGCACCTTTAGCCATGTAGAAGAACCTGGCCATATAGTCCAAGACGGTGGCCCTTGCGATATCCGCTTTGGCCTTCAAGGAGGACAAAATCCTGAATTCTTCCAAGCCATTGCCCATATGCTCACAGAGGCAGGCCTAGAAACGGAAGTAACCCAAGATATTGAATTGGCCTCCTGGAAAAAATTGGCTATCACCGGTACTATGTCTGCTATTCTTTGCTACTACAAAGGCAATACAGGCTATGTTAAGAGCCAATCTAACTACCAGGCAATCGTGGATGGAGCCTATCGCGAAATCCATGAAGTAGCCGCTGAAGCTGGTGTCATCATGCACCAATCCTATATTGAAACCATTAAGGATAAATTCCTAACGAGTCCCGACGACACTATTACCTCCCTCTACCGGGATTTAGTATCTGGTAAAAAACCTCAAGATACAGAACTAGACCTCATGGTAGGCTATGTGGTGAAAAAGGGGAAAGAATTAGGCATTCCTACACCAATTTTCCAAAAGGCTTACGAAAATTACAAAAATAATTAACCATTTATAAGGGAGTCCTATCAATGATAGAACTCCCTTTTTTTTGCAGTAAAAAGGCGATGAGGCACACAGCTTCATCGCCTTTTCTTACCATTTAAAAGCCTTCTTATAAACGATCCATAACAGCTTGGCCCATTTCTACAGTACCCACCTTTTTAAGGCCTTCACGGTAGATATCACCAGTCCGATAACCGTCATTCAAAACAGCTTCTACAGCGTTTTCAATGGTATCAGCTACTTGTGGAAGATCCAAAGAATGACGGCACATCATAGCCGCAGACAGGATTGTCCCTAATGGGTTAGCCAAGTTTTGGCCCATAATATCCGGCGCAGACCCATGAATTGGTTCATAGAGGGCTGTACCAGTGCCCATAGAGGCCGATGGTAAAAGACCAATAGAACCAGAGATAACAGCCCCTTCATCAGAGAGGATATCACCGAAGAGGTTAGTGGTTACGATAACGTCAAATTGGGATGGACGAACAACCAATTGTTGGGCTGTATTATCTACATAGTAGTAATCCACAGCGATATCCTTGTTAGCCTCTGCCTTTTCCTTGGCAATAGCCCGCCACAGGCGGCTAGAAGCCAAGACATTAGCCTTATCTACGGAGACCACTTTTTTATTGCGTTTACGGGCTGTTTCCATAGCCACATCCATGATCCGTTCGATTTCATAGCGGGCATAGGTTTCCTTGTCCCAAGCGTATTCCTCAGGCCCCTGTCCCTGTGCTTCCTCCCGCTCGCCGAAGTAAATACCGCCAGTCAATTCGCGAACGATAACAAAGTCTACATGCTCTACCAAGTCTGGCTTTAAAGGAGAATATTCTTTAAGAGCTGGGTAAATTTTAACAGGCCGCAAGTTACAGAAGAGACCCAAGGCCTTGCGTAGGCCCAAGATAGCTTTTTCTGGGCGAATAGCAGGATCTAGGTTATCCCACTTAGGGCCGCCTACAGCACCCAAGAGAACCGCATCAGCTTCCTTACAAGCATTGATGGTGTCCTCTGTCAAAGGGACCCCGAACTCATCGATGGAAGCACCTCCTGCTTTTTTCTCAATCCAGTTAGCTGTGACACCAACCTTATGGAAGGCCTTATCCAAGACCTTGCGAGCTACATCACAAATTTCAGTACCAATCCCATCACCAGGAATCAATACGATATTTTTCACTTGGCTCATAATAATCTCCTCTACCAGTCTTACAATTCGGTAAATCCTATCCTGCTTTATTTTCGGTGTTTGGCGAACTCTACAAGACCACCGGCCTTAGCAATTTCTTGAATGAAAGGAGGCAGGGCTGTACCTTGATAAGTTTCCCCTGTCGTCAAATTGTGAACCAAGCCCTTTTCCAACTCTACGCCGATGGCATGGTCTGGTTTGATATGGTCTACTTGATCGCCGATTTCCACCAAAGGAAGGCCGATGTTAATAGCATTGCGGAAAAAGATCCGTGCAAAGGAGTGGGCGATAACCACAGGTACGCCCTTAGCCTTGATAACTCCTGGTGCGTGTTCACGAGAGGAACCGCATCCAAAGTTCTTGCCCGCTACCATGATATCCCCTGCTTTCACATTAGGGGCAAAGCTAGTATCGATATCTTCCATAGCATGTTCAGCCAATTCATTCCAGTCGGCGATAGCGAGGTAACGAGCAGGAATGATTACGTCTGTATCTACATCGTCGCCGTAGCGCCAGATTTTTTTGCTTTCAAAGTCCATTATTTTACCTCCTCAGGGCCAGCAATACGACCTAAGACTGCCGATGCAGCTGCTACATATGGGCTAGCTAAGTATACTTCAGAATCTACGTGACCCATACGGCCCCGGAAGTTACGGTTAGTCGTGGAAACGGTCCGCTCCCCCTCGGCCATGATACCCATATAACCACCTAGACAAGGACCACAGGTTGGTGTGGATACGGCGCATTCTGCATCCAAGAAGGTTTGGATGAGGCCAGCCTTCATAGCTTCTTCGTAAACAGCTTGGGATCCAGGAATGATGATGCAGCGAACAAACGGTGCTACCTTATGGTCCTTAAGGATCTCTGCAGCCGCTTCCAAGTCTTCGAAGCGACCATTGGTGCAAGACCCGATGATGACTTGGTCAATTTTAATTTCCTCAAAGTCCCCTATATAGTGCTTATTAGAAGGCAAGTGAGGGAAGGCCACCACAGGTTTCAGCCCAGCTAAGTCGATGGTTACTGTTTGGGCATAAACTGCATCTTCGTCAGCAGCGATTGGTTCAAAGGTCCGTGTCACGCGGCCCTTAAGGTAGTCTTTTGTCACCTTATCATAAGGGAATACACCACATTTACCGCCCGCTTCGATGGCCATATTACAGATAGTCAAGCGGTCTGCCATGGTCATATATTGAACTCCATCGCCAGCGAATTCGAGGGCCATATAACGGGCCCCATCAACGCCGATACGGCCGATGAGTTCCAAGATTACATCCTTACCAGTGATGTAAGGGGCTGGTTTACCAACTAATTCAACTTTAATGGTTTCTGGCACCTTAAACCAAGTTTGACCCATAGCCATGGCCACACCCGCATCCGTAGAGCCAACGCCCGTGGAGAAGGCATTGAGGGCCCCGTAAGTACAAGTGTGAGAGTCCGCACCAATCATCATTTCACCAGGGGCGATCATGCCCTTTTCTGGGATAATAACGTGCTCAATCCCTACCCGGCCAGTTTCGTAGTAGTGGGTAATCCCTTGTTCTTTAACAAAGTCACGCATAACCTTAGCTTGCGTAGCGGATTGGATATCCTTATTTGGCGTGAAGTGGTCAGGAATCAAGTAGATACGGTCTTTATCGAAGACAGGCTTACCGATTTTCTTGAATTCCCGAAGGGCTGGTGGGAAGGTGATGTCATTCATGAGAACAGCATCCAACTTACACTCGATAATTTGTCCTGCTTTCACAGTATCTAGGCCTGCATGGCGGGCCATATTCTTTTCAGTAATGGTCATACCCATATTAGTGTTTCTCCTCTTCTAACTCACGGGATAGGTACATAGAGTTAACCGCGGACACATAAGCATTCACGCTAGATGTAACAATATCTGTCGAAATCCCGCGACCTTGGAATACCTTACCACCGATAGCGATTTTCACAACTGCTTCTCCCAAGGCATCCTTGCCTTCTGTAATGGCGCGCATCTTAAATTCCTTAAGCTCAATATCCATATCTAGAGCCCGTTCCGCAGCCTTAAGGGAGGCATCTACAGGCCCGTCCCCCACAGCTGCATCTTCCCGGATTCCTTCCGGTGTTTCTAGACGGATATCCGCATAGGCATACCCATGTTCATCAGACTTGTATTGGTGACGAAGGACCTGAACGGCCTTTTTATGGTGCATATTATCCATAACAAGAGCAATAATGTCATCATCATAAACTTGTTTTTTGCGATCTGCCAAAGCTTTAAACTTGGTAAAGAGGTCCTTAGCCTTCTCTTCATCAAGGGTAAAGCCCAAGCTAGCCAAATGGTCTACAAAGGCATGATGGCCGGAGTGTTTACCAAGAACAATATGGGTCTTACCAGCCCCTACGGATTCTGGCGTCATGATTTCATAGGTTTCAGGATTGCTCATCATACCATGTTGGTGGATACCAGATTCATGGGCAAAGGCGTTAGACCCAACAATAGCCTTGTTAGGTGGTACCGCTACGCCAGTCAAACGCGCTACCAATTGAGATAGGCGCGTGAATTGGATAGTATCAATAGCTACATCCAAGTCATGGAAGTAATCATGCCGCGTCTTAAGGGACATAACTACTTCTTCAATCCCCACATTACCGGCCCGTTCACCTAGGCCATTAACCGTACATTCTACTTGTCGTGCACCAGCTGCCACAGCGGCTAAAGAATTGGCATTGGCAAGCCCTAAATCATCGTGGCAGTGAACGGAAATAATCGCATTTTCTATGCCTGGTGTGTGTTCCTTAATATAGCGGATTTTTTCTGCGAACTCACCTGGCATCATATAACCTACTGTATCAGGAACATTGATAATGCTAGCACCACCAGCAATAGCGACACCAAATACTTGGCAGGCAAAATCCAAGTCCGCACGAGATGCATCTTCGCCGGAGAATTCGATTTCATCAACCTTCCCCTTAGCAAGTTCAAGAATAGTCTTAACCTTATCTAAGACATCTTGGCGAGTCATCTTCAACTTATACTGCATATGTAGTTCAGAAATAGCAATAAATACATGTAAACGACTACGTTCCGCATATTTCAAAGCATCGATGGCCTTAATAACATCATTCTCATTACAGCGAGCTAGGGCACAAATAGTCGTCCCTTTTACTTCGCGTGCAATGGTAGCTACCGCGTCAAAGTCCCCAGGGGAAGCCGCAGGGAAGCCTGCTTCGATAACATCTATACCAAGTCGTACTAAACCCTTTGCAATTTCAATCTTCTCCGGAGTTTGGAGAGCTACACCTGGTGTTTGTTCCCCATCACGAAGAGTGGTATCAAAGAAATAAACGCGATTTGTATCCATCTGAAACATCCTTTCTAAGAGCTCATAGGGACCATCTATCTCTATGAACACATATAAAAAGCCCCTTGAAATAACATGGTTATTCCAAGGGGCGTCATAGGTTTCCTATAACACGGTACCACCCTAGTTGATGCTCGTGTGGCTATACGGTGACCACCCTCGATGACTACTGCTGCTTTCACCATCGCAACTCACGGGAGAGTTTCACTATAACCCGACCATTGCCTCACACCAACCGGCAACTCTCTTGAGATCTTTTGGCTATAACTTTATACCCGATCAACGTTTTTTGCTGTAATACAGATATTATACTGTATAAAAGCTAGTAAGACAATAGTTTTACGCGATTAATTCTATTTATAGAATACATTTGTCTATTCTTCATGTACATTTTAGGAAGTATAAGAACAGCTAAACCTGTCCTTCCTGCTTGCGCAAGAAGGCAACAGAAATAACTGCCAAGACCATGACAAGGCCAACTCCCATATAGAGGTCTTGCTTATCAAAACCTCCGTCTAAAAGAGCCCCTGCAATAGTCGGTGCCAGGATCGCCCCTAAGCGACCTACGCCGATCGCCACACCCACACCAGTAGACCGGATATGGGTGGCATAGAGGGTTGGATTGATAGCGTAAAGGCCAGAAATACAACCATTCATGAGGAAGCCAATCCAGATACCAGCGATGATAGCCAACCAGAGATGGGCCGCCAAGGCGATAAAGATAGAGGCGATAATAGCCGACCCTAGGCCGAAAGCCATAAGAACATTACGAGCGGACCAGCGACTAGCCAAGGCACCGAAGGCCAAAGACCCCAAGGTACCACCCAAGGAGATCATCATACCTACACTGACGGATTGTTCTAGGGACATACCCGCCTCCTTCAAGAGGGCTGGTGTCCAAGAAGATACAAAATAGTAGGAGAACATAACCGCTACAAAGGCTCCCCAAATAGCTAGGGTAGACCGGCGGTAATCAGTAGACAACAATTGTAAGACAGAGGCAGAAGCCTTCTTCTCCCCTATTTGGCCTAGATCCCAGTCCTCTGTAATGCCTAATTTATGAGCTAACTTAGCCAAGCGGTCCTTAGCAAGGTCGCCCCCCTTAACTTGGATGAAGGCAATGGACTCAGGCAACCAAAGGAGAACGGCCAAAAGGCAAAGGAGGGTCAAGATCCCACCGGATACAAAGACGGAATGCCAACCATAGAGGCCCTGTAAGGCTACGGCGAAGGTACCACCTAAGAGGGCACCAATACCAAAGCCAGAGGCAAAGATAGAAATGGCCAAAGACCGCCACTTACGAGAGGAATACTCGCTGACGATAACGTTGGTCCCTACCAAGATACCCCCTACACCCAAACCTGTGATAACCCGGCTGATACCTAATTCAAACGCTGTAGGAGACAGGGCGGACCCAAACATGCCGATGGCTGACAAAATTAGGGACAAGATTAACAACTTACGACGACCTATACGGTCAGCCAAAGGGGCCAAGCCCACAGAGCCAAGGGTCATACCCACCAGACCGGCAGATAAGAGGTAGCCCAAGTGGGTCCCATCTAGGCCCAAGGACCCTTTGATAGCGGAAGCGGTAAAGGCCAGGGCCAACACATCAAAACCATCTAAGAGGTTGAGGGCCGTAGCTAAGATGACCACGCCCCACTGATAGGTGGTCATGTGGCCTGTATTAATACGTTCTTGTAGGGTCATAAGAATCCTCCAAATATCGAAAATAGACTATGAACCTACTATAGCAGAGGGATATAAGATAGAAAAATAGTTGCTTCTACCCATTCTTCATAGCTTTAAGCTATTTATTAATTTAGAAGTCCTCCTATGAGTGTACAAAAGATCCAGTCTCTGAACCGTAAAAAAGGCCGCCCACCTACTGTGGACGACCCGACTAAATAACTACATAGCAATAGTTCTATTATTCATTTGTCGTCGCCTGGAAGAAGGCCTTGGCCTCCCGGAGACAACCTCGCTTACAGGATACCTGTACCTCATCCCCAGCGGCTAACTTTACATCTCCTAAGGGCACGATATAGTCCCCATTACGATTGATGGATACGATTAATGCTTCAGACGGGATGTGCAAGTCCTTGAGGGCCACCCCAATGTAAGGGCTGACCACAGGAACCTTGGTTTGGAAGAAGGTTTGAACCGGTTCCACATTCGTATCCTTGGTCATAGCTTGGAGGAGGGAATCATAAATTGGAGGCTCTTTCAACATTTCTGCCACCAAGTAGGCCACCATGGTAACGGTACCAACAGCGAAGATATTGGAAAAGGAATCGGTCATCTCCAAGACCAGGAGGATGGCTAGGAGCGGGGTCCGCATAGCAGCTGCCAACATCCCACCCATGGCACAGATGACAAACTGGGCTGTATAGCCATCCCCAATGAGACCATAGTGGAGAAAAACCCCATTAGAGAGAGCCCCTGCAGCCCCACCGATAACTAACATAGGGAGGAAGATGCCCCCTTGCGCACCAGACCCATAGCAGAAGGTTGTCACCAAAACCTTACCTAGAACTATTCCCGCTAAAAGCAGGATTCCATAATGCCCATAAGCCAATTGACCTACTAAGTCATTGCCGCCCCCCAAGAGGAGTTGAGAATCAAAACCGATAAGAGCAATAGTGATAAAGGTAATAGCTAACTTCACAAAGGAAGGAACCTTCATCCAGGCGAAGAAGTCCTTCATGAGGAAGATCATGCGACAGAAGAATACACCCACTAGTCCCATAAAGATTCCCATAAGAAGGAGGAGGCCAAAGTAGTTAATGGGCAAGCCTTCCATAACGGAAAAGCCCAGAGCTGGTTCAAGACCAAAAATGGTAGACGTGACAAAGTTAGAACAAATAGTAGCTACAAATGTCGGTACTACTAAGAGTGGGTAAAAGGACTTATGGACCTCTTCAAAGACGAAGATGGCCCCCGATACAGGAGCTGAAAAAGCCGCTGTTAAACCCGCTGCCGATCCGGCTGATGTAAGGAGGCGCTGTTCACGAATGGAGGATTTAAGGAAGTAGGAAATAAGCTTGCCTACAGACCCTCCTAACTGAACAGCCGGCCCTTCCCGGCCTACGGAAAACCCAGCAAGGCCTGTCAGAATGCCGCCAATATACTTAGAAATTAAGGTGCGACCGGGCTTCATGTCAAAGAGACCTACCATTTCTCCTTCAATCTGAGGAATCCCAGACCCACCAGAAAGAGGAGCCCACTTGAGGCAACGGTCGATGATAAAGGCCATGACCACCATGAGGATCAGCCAAAGGACAATGCCTAAGGGCGTAATGCCCTCCATAAGATGCCAGCGGATATGTTCTGAGGTCAGAATGCCCCAGCGGAAGGTGGCTCCAAAAAATCCCGCAACAATGCCAACTAAGGCTCCTTTTAGGATGAGTTTGATCAAGGCTTGACGATTAAGTCCAAGCTCCTCAAAGGACCGGGGCTTAGTCTTGGGTATATGAAATTGTGAGAGACGAAGAGAAAAAGGATTTTTCATAACATACTCCACAAGCTTTCAATTGATTAAAATATAAAACCAGTGCTGTTAACATCATACTTAGAAGTTTAATAATCCAGTGATTCAAAGGGCTTATGTAAGGCCTTCTTTAATCTTCGCCAATTACAAATCAATTTATCAGTAAAGGACAGGCGATTATATAAAATCTTAAATGACTCTTTCTTAGTGAGCTTGCCTGTGTCATCATCTTTTCTACCTAAAATTGTTGATGGAATGTTACTCTCTCCAGCCTGAATAATTAAATCCTTATCTAAGCAATAGAGGTCACACTTTTGTAACCAGTAATAAAATTTAAAGGCATCAATTTCAAAACAGAGTGGAGTTTGAATTTGCATGATATTTTCTGCAGCCTTACGGTTGAGTATATAACCATGCATACAGAAGAGATTTACAGCGGAGTATATATGTAAGGTATCATCAACCTTTTGTATATTTTTATAGTGATATCTGCTTTTTTGTAGGACTACCACTCGTGGCTCATCTGTAGACTCAACAAATTGACGGATTTTATGAACTCTTTCTTCTGAAAATTCGTCTGTAAAATAAATGTCATCCTCACAGATAAGTATGCTCTTTCCTTCAGAGGACAAGAATTCCCTCATAACACCTAAGTGACTTAAGGCGCAACCAATCTCGCCACTTGTCAAAAAGGTATTAGGCAAAGCTTTTGATGCCACTTCATCTGGGTCCATGCGATTGGCCATAATGGCATCAAAAAAAGTAAAATCGAGTCCTACTCTACTCGTTTCAGTTTTTACATTCTGGCGGCGCAATGTATTATCTACATCAGAGATAATGACTGTTTTCATATATATCACCTTTACACACAAACCACTTACACGCTAAAAATTATCTCTCTCTTATATAGGACTTTAAATTCTCTGCTACTTCCCCATCATATTGATCTAGCATTTCATAGCGCTTACGATACTGGCTCCGCTTTTGAGACTTAATTTCTTCAATAGGCTTGCGATATTCTTCTAAAGGAATCTCATAGAACCTTGGGTCTTTCGTAATTTCCCCACCAGATTCTTTCCACAAGGAATCCAATTCTGCTACCTTAGCCCGATGCCCCCGCACTAAATGGGTATTAGCATAAAATCCTTCATCGGATACAGCATATATGGCTTCAACACCAGTTTGTTTAGCTATCATTCTAAGCAAATACATGATGAAGTTTTTTGGCCGGTACCCAAACATCTTCTTAGTTGCTGTCTTAGCATTAGAAAGCCCATCTTTATAGCCTTGAATGGTGCCAATCCACAGGGCTTTTTCCCCGTTCAACCCCTTACCAAATCGGAGGTTAGCATGATAAAGACCCTTACCTTCCAAGGTTACTAAGAGAGTTAATAAGCCTTCCTTACGCTGTCCAGCACCATAGTATAATTGCGCTTTCATAGCTAATTCTTCAGATTGCCAGATGACAATTCCTCGCTTGATACGACTTACATCGTCTAAAAAATTATCCGGATCAACAGAATACATAGATTGAATAGCTTGGTCCGTAAAAACCTCTTTAATATAGTCAAAATGATTAATAATAGCTTCTAAACGTTCTTCTACCTTTGAATCCTTAAAGAAAAAGATGCGAGTCATCAGTTCATACAGCCCCACCTGTCTCTCTAATATATGACAATCTGGTGTATAGTTAGCAAAATAATGCTCCAGTCGTTTCATCTCTTGTTGACGATTCATAGAGCGAGCCGTGTGTAATACAACGCGACGTGTTTCCCTCCACGTACGCTTTCCATATATGTTACGACCTTTTAACCATTGACTTCGTATATACTCAAACACAATCTTACCTCAACTTATACACTCTTTATAATCTGACAAATCGAATCTACCATTTTGGGAAGGGTAAAGTTAGCAAGTACACGTTCATAACCCTTATGAATCATGTAGGCCCTTTCTTGTGGATGATCCATCAAACCCTGTATAGCCTTTGCAATAGATTGACCATCTACCCTATCAATCAATATTCCTGAATAACCAGAATCAATAATTTCAGCTTGTGCCCCTGATGTAGAGGCAATGACAGGTACTCCACAATACATGGCTTCACACAACACAAGGCCAAACGCTTCTTCTACCTTAGATGGTGCAACCAAACAGTCAAGGGACCGATAAAAGGCATTCATATCCTTTTGAAAGCCTAAAAACTCAACATAATCTTCCATCCCCTGCTGAGCTATATAGTGATGTAAATCTCGCAAATTATCTGGCAAACCATCACCACAAATACGTATACGAATACTTTTAGGTATCTGGTGTAACATAGTAAGGGCATCCAATAACTCAAAAATTCCCTTATTCTCTGTTATACGTCCTGCATACCCAACGGTAAAAACATCCTTTTCCTTTTTACTATTATTAGGTATTTCAGGAAAGCGATAGGTATTAATCCCATTATAAACCAGTCTATATTTATCTTTTAAAGCTGAAATTACTTGGGCCTCATACACTCGTTTTGAAACACAGATAAAAGCATCCACTTGCGATTGAATCCATCGATGATAAAAATCATGCTTAGCCGCAACTATATTATGTTTATAAAATATGAGCTTAGCACCAGTTAACTTTTTTAAGGCTATACATAGCAAGATATATTTACCAGAATGACACTGAATAACATCTACTTGGTGACGATTCATTTCCCTAGCTATAGCCTTAATTGATCTAAATCCCTTTACAGAATATAAGTTACCAGTAATAATCCCTGCTATGGGCCGAAACCGTTCCTTAAATTCCTGGTTAGATTCATCAATTAAAACAAAAGATTCTATCTTTCGTCGATGGAATTCATCGCACATATCATATACATACTGCTCACCACCGCCCCATACTTTGGCGCCCACTATATTCAGTATAGTCACAGACATTCCCCTTTTCATAGTAGATGCAGTAGATGCAATTACAATCCATTACAAACTGACTATCATTTAATCCTTAGTAAATAATTCTTTTTCATGATTAATAAACCATGTAGTTAAGAGGGTCCAATCGCGAGACTTATCCGCATGATTATCAACAGGCCGTACTTGTTTCACAGGTTCTGCACTAGGTATATTAGTCTCACCATAATCCATACGCACATCCCCCATCATAGTATCAGTAATCCATTGATATGGGGTAACTAATACTTCTTCTTGTTTATCAAACAAGGAAGGGGTAATTGAATAATACTCAAATCCCTTAGGTGCTATAGCTTCAATAATCGTTGGCATCAGACTCATATGGGTCCCTTTTTGAGTTGCGAACATAGCTTGTTCTAGTTCAGGATGTTGTAGTAAACCAACTGTACAGAACATATCACGCAAAGTATAGTCTCGACGGATAAGAGATGTGTTTCTAAGGCTACCCAGAAGATTTGAATGGTCCCCTGTCACTAAAAAGAGACTATCAGGATATTCTTCTTTCATAGCCTCAACAAAATTAAAAATGGCCTTATCACTATACCGATACGTTGCCAATTCCTTATTACGAGTTTTATTGCTTCGTAAATCTTCTCCTACCTCTGGCATAACCTTATTAGGGTCATAATCCAATAGCGAGTCTTCCATTTTATAAGGACCATGATTAGATGTAGTGTAAATAAAGTGGAAGGTTGGTTGATCAAGCCCTTTAATTTGCTCAGCTATAGTTTCTAAAAATACATGGTCATAGACGCCAACCCAAGTTTTAGGTGCATTAGGACCACAGAATATGGAGGCACTTTCTACTCTATCAAAGCCTTGTGCCTTACCAAAGTGATTAAAGTTCCCATAGGATGCATTCCCTCCATACCAATAAATAGTTTGATAGCCCAAGGCCTTCATTTGACTGGCAAAAGATGTAGGAAACGCCCCTTGCCAAAAAGATTCTCGTTCATTAATCTCAAGGCCCCCATCATAGAGACCACTCATCAAACTTACAATAGATGGTCTTGAAACATTCCCAGCAGGCAAAAAATTAGGAATGCCAACCGTATGCTTATCCTCTTTAAAATTCCATAAACCGGGGCAAACATTTAATAACTCATAAGGTTTATCGATTGACCACTGAGGTATACTTTCACCAACAATTAAAAAGATATGCTTTGGCTTCTTAATCCTTGGACCCTTAGCCACACGCTTAAACGCATATAAAGGATTTTCTAAGTCATGCCAATTATCCCTATATTGCTCTGGTACAAGATGGCTAATCGCTTCATCAATATCTTCTTCTGATACTTGGAATTCCGACCGTAAAGGATGCTTATAGACCGTTTCCAAAGCACATAAGTCAGGTACCGTTGCACGGGCGAAGAAAATATCTTCTTTCACTACGGTAGGAACTGTATCCCATTCTGGTTTATCATCATGAGATAAGCTCCCACCATAGCGGAACCAATAAAAACCTAGTACTGATAGGATAATCAAAAAGATATTCCACAGAATGATTTGCCAAGTATCGTCAAATCCAGGGTAGGCAATAGACGGTAAAGATAGAAACACATGCCCCATAAACCAAGATAGGATGGCAACTGGTAGGAAACCAAGTAATACTAATACACCGTGATCCTGATTTAAGAACACATCTACTAAATTCTTCTTTTCTGCATGCTTTCCATAATGAACCATGTAATTATAAGTGTCATGAAAATGCTTATAGAATATCATCTTGCCCGCAAAGGCCGCATACAAAACACAGGAATACAAGGTTAAAGCAAGTAACCGTACCAAGTCTTCATACTGATGGTAAGCATCTATCCAAAGAGCAGGTATGGTAACAAATACCAATGGAACCAGAAATACATAAGCATCAAAATCCATGCCCCACCAAAATCCATACTTACATGCACCTAAAACAGATGCCCACCGCCCTTGCCAGGAAGGATATGGATTATATACATGCATGAAGATGAACCGAAATATGGCACTCAAAATAGGAGCCCAAATCATCAATTTAATATTTTGTTGTAGGGATAAGAAAAATTGCTCGCTCATGGTTTATTAATTCCTACGCTATAATGGTTCTCATTACACACTCTATCCCTATTATAGTTTGCCCTTTGACTGATTTAAATAGTACAGCTTAACGTACTTTGTTACCGTATACATATAGTGGTATAGGGACAATATAAATCCTATTTTCCCATCAAGAAAACCTCTTTGTAAGATATATATCTTAAAAAAGGCCCACTGAGGTCTAATAATAATATCCTTCCAAAAAGAACAGCCCTTTCCCTCTTCATGATATTTTTCTGCTGCCGCAGATGTATACTTATTGAATTTAGTAAAGTATTGTGTCCAATTATCATATGTATAATGGAATAATTTTCCCTGTAAAGTAGCTTGTGGATAGGGACTGATAAAAGCTTCATGTACGAAACCCTCTACACTAGCTCCTTCCTTAGGCATTAAACGCAACACCTTATCAGACCGCATAGATCCATGGCTAGCCTTGTTATAGTGGAATATATTATGACGACATAACCAATAGGCTCTTTTCTCTCCATCCTCTACAGCTTCTCTAATAGAACCATTTAATTCTGGAGATATACGCTCATCTGAATCAATAAACAGAATCCAATCACCTGATGCTTGACTGATACCAAATCGCCGCTGTTGAGACCAATCGCCATTAAGGGCATGAGGAATAACCTTGGCACCACATTCTTCTGCTAGTGCTACCGTTTTATCCGTACTACCATCATCAATAACTAGTATTTCATCAGCACATTGAATGCTTTTGATGCAATCTACGATATGTTCCTCTTCATTACGGGCAAGTATAATCGCAGTAATTTTTGACATAAATACCCCTTTCATTTACATCTTCACAATACTTACCAATTATTCCCTTTAATAATCCGCCAAGCACTCACTTGCCGCATAGTATCCATCCAATCCTTGTTGTTTTGATCCATAGGATCCTTTAGGCTATGAATTGTTTTGCCATCAGACCACAAAGCGTGGTTAAAGGCAAAGGATTGCTTATCAAACAAACTTGGTACCATAGCTTCATAGCTTTGACCAGGTCTACCGACCAATTGTGCAATAGTTGGAATCAATTGAATGGCCATGCCAAATTGATGGTCAGGCATCCAAGATTTTTCTAATCCTTGGCCATAAAAAATAGCTGGGATAGTAGAGCGCACCATAGGACTTACTTCCTTAGCAAAGTTGAAGCGTTCGCTGTGATCGCCAGTGATGATAAATAGACCAGAAGGATCTTGAGCTTGCATAGCCTTCACAAATTGACCCATCGTATGGTCCGCATACCAGAAGGTACCAATTTCTTGGATGGTATCTGGCTTATTGCCAATATCATCTGGAAGAGTACCCAGCTTACTTTGATCAAAGCCCTCTTGAGCCAAATCCATATTATAAGGAGGATGGTTAGTCGTGGTGAGGACGAAGTTAAATATTTTTTCTCCCTTATGGGCCTCCGTATAGGCTTCGATACCCTTAAAAAGATCCTTATCAGGCGCGCCCCAAGCATTACCCCCTTGGTAGTTAAGGTCAGAAGCATCGTGGAACTCGTCAAAATTTTGAGACAAGACAAAGCGTTTAACATCCTGCCAAGACCCAAAGCCCCCATACCAGAAGACAGTCTTATAACCAAGGCCCTTCATAACACTAGCAATACCCATGCCATAAGAAGCTTGGTAGCTTGTTGGTTCATAGTTAGGGAAGAGACCTACATCAGGCATCCCTGTAAGGAAACCGTTAACAGCCGGCATTGTCCCTGTCCCTTGGGCTAAGAGATAATCTGCAGACATTCCCTTTTGGGTAAGACTTTTACCTTCGTGAGCCACATAATCACCGAACGATGCGTATTGAGGCAACATAGGCCATAGGCCATAGGATTCACCCAAAATAAAGGTGACCGTTTGCGGTTGAATCGGCAATTTTTCTTTATCAATAGTGTGCTTAAAGGATTCATCGATAGTCCCAGCAGGCTTACCACCGAGGGCTACGATTTTTTCTTTTAACTGCTCTTCTGTTAGATCCACCTTATGGAATTGTTGCATTCGCTTATGAATTGTTCTTACCCGATAGAGGGCTTGCGCATCATCCAAAATGGTTTCATTGAGAAGGGTTGAAGACATGCGAGTCGCATTTTCCCAGTTAATAGAATGAGTATAGCTAAAGGCTCCGCCCCATCGGCAGAATATGGCAAAAATAACCAAAAGGATGGTAACTTCTCCTGTCCGCACCCACAATTGTCCAGGATTCTTAGGTTCCCAGGAGATTGGTTCCTTAGATAAGATTTTATTAATGACCTTAACCAAAATAGCACAAGCTATAATAGCCACAATCAAATAGGGTATGGCATGATATTCATTAATAGCCGTATTAATAATAGCTCCTATATCATCGTGGGCGCCATTAACCAACATAAGGTTATAACCAGATTCAAAAATATGGTAATAAGGAATCCGGATGATAAATAAGAGGGTCATAACAATGGTTGCCAAGGAGTACCAAATACGACGAATGGCTTGCGCTGGCCATGTAGCCCTAAAGGTTTGAACTAGAGTGGCAACAACAAATGGTACTAGGCAAATAACCCCAATAGTTTTCAAAGAAATTCTAAAACCGTACCAGAGTGTCATCCATATATCGTGGAACTTTACATCTGCTAGGGTATTAGCAAAAATGCCTAAAAATACGATGCGAAAAATGGTCAAGAGAACTACAAAAAAAATAAAGACTTTTCCTTCTTGTTGTAAGCCTTTCCATAATCGATCAAAGTGTTTCATGAGACCCCCTAAAATCCATGTAATTATGCCTAATTATACCACATTTAGGACTCTATTTTAGGGCCTACCACATTATTTATAGACCCTTTATGGTATAATTTTAATGTTTACCTAAACTTTTTTATCAAAGGATATGTATATGGACTCTACCCTAATCATAGATTTTATAATCATTCTCGTCCTCATCGTGGCCTCTGGCTGGTTCTCCATGTCCGAGTTAGCCGTTATCAACGCCCGTAAGCACAAATTAGAAGAACTGGCTGAAGCTGGTGATAAACGGGCTATCCTAGCCCACAAATTGGCAGATGATCCTAACCAAATGTTTTCTACTGTACAAATTGGTATTACCTTGGTAGCCATCCTTATTGGTCTCTATTCCGGTGATACCTTTGCTGATTCTCTAAAAGAAGTACTCTTAGAAGCTATGCCTTGGTTAGGCTCCTATGCAGGATCTATCTCTTCTATTCTCATCGTCGTACTCATTACCTACCTAACTCTAATCATTGGCGAATTGGTGCCAAAGCGTTTAGCCATTAACAGCCCGGAAACTATTTCTATCTGGATTGCTCGCCCTATCTATGTGCTTAGCCTGACTCTTCGCCCTATCGTGGCTATCTTGGCTTGGTCTACAGACTTAGTTCTAAAAATCTTAGGTGTTAAAATCCATGAAGAACAAGCAGTTACGGAATCAGAAATTAACCAAATGCTCACAGAAGGTGTTGCCAAGGGTGCTTACGAAGAAGAAGAACCAATCATGGTCGATAACATCTTCCACTTGGCTGACATGGATGCAGGCGACGTCATGACACCGCGTACACAGGTAAGCTGGATTGACCTCAATGACACAGAAGAACACATCATGGAAGTTCTTTCTAATTCTTCTAACTACCGTATTCCAGTAGCCCATGATTCTTTGGATAAGCTTAAAGGCCTTATCACTGTGTCTGATGTATTAGGAAAAATACTAAAAAACGATGAGGATAAACCACTTAAACACCTTATCGCCCAATGCCTCAAGGATCCTATTATGGTTCCTGAATCCCTCTCCCTCATGAAGCTCATCGATACCTTCCGTACAGAAGGCGTTCACGAAACAGTCGTTCTCGATGAATATGGTTCTTTCTCTGGTCTCGTTACCCTCCATGACATCATGGAAGAAATCGTCGGTCTTATGCCATCCGGTGAAGAAGAACGAAAGGAAGAAGAAAACCGCATCGTCTCCCGCAGTGAAAATTCCTGGCTGGTAGATGGACTCTTAGACATCGACGAATTCAAGGAATACTTCCACATGGAAGAGCCCCTTCCTGGCGAAGAAGATGATCTCTACAAGACCTTAGGTGGTTTCCTCACCTATCTCTTTGGTCGTATTCCAAAAGAAATGGACAAGGTCATCTGGGAAGACTATATCTACGAAGTTATGGATATGGATAATACCAGGATTGATAAAATCCTCGTTACCTATCAACCAAAAGAAAATTTAGAAGAAAATCAATAAGCAAATAAAGACCACTAGGAAAGTTTCCTAGTGGTCTTTATTTATATACCTTATGTAATTTTATTCCTCTCTACTCAAATTCACTTCTTTTAATGGTACCAGCTTAGTCTTGCGACTCAGCTTATAACCGAAGTAGAGAAGGAGGAAGGCTGGAATCCCAATATAGGCAACAGATACGCCATACCAGTCGATTTCATCACCCAAAAAGGCCGAATAGTTTTGACCAGCAATGATAAAGATACACATAGCCAAGGCTAAGAGTGGCCCCAATGGGAAGAGAGAGGCTGTAAATGGCAATTCGCTAAGATGCCGTCCTTGTGCCTTAAAAGCCCGACGGAAACGATAGTGGGAAATAGCAATCCCCACCCAGGCAATAAAGCCAGACATACCAGATATGTTGACCAACCAGTTGTAGGCTTGGCCTTCACCAATAAAGGATGTAAGGAAAGCAAAGAGACCTACAGCAGTTGTTGCCAAGAGGGCTGGTACAGGGACACCACGCTTATTGAGCTTAAGGAATATCTTTGGTGCCTGTCCTTCCTTAGCTAATGCATAGAGCATACGGGTAGAGGAATAGAGACCAGAGTTACCAGCAGACAAAACAGCTGTCAAGATAATGGCATTGATAAAGCTAGCGGCAAAGGCAAAGCCGAAGCGATCAAATACCAAGGTAAATGGAGAAATGGATACATTCTCAATAGAAGAATTAAGAAGATTTGGATCCGTATAAGGAATCAGGAAACCAATGACAATGAAGGCACCAATATAGAACATCAAAATCCGCCAGAAGATGGATTTGATAGCCTTTGGCACATTCTTTTCAGGATCTTCTGATTCACCTGCAGCCACACCAATGAGTTCTGTCCCCTGGAAAGAGAAACCAGCCACCATAAAGATAGCTAAGATGGAACCCAAACCACCGACGAACGGAGCTTCGCCAGTTGTCCAGTTTTCAAATCCAGGAGAAGTCCCACCAATACCTAAAATAAGAAGAGATCCTATAAAGAGGAATACGAAGACTGTAATAACCTTGATAGAAGAGAATACATATTCGCTTTCACCGAAGGACCGGGTGGAGAGGATATTGATGAGGAATAGGGCCCCTATAAAGAGGGCCGACCAAAGTGAGGCAGGTACATCAGGGAACCAATATTTCATAATCAGGGCACCCGCCAAAATTTCTGCAGCCAAGGTAATAGCCCAGTTAAACCAATAGTTCCAACCCAAGGCAAAGCCAAAAGCTGGATCCACATAGCGAGTGGCATAGGTTCCAAAGGAACCAGATGTTGGCAAGTAGGTAGCCATTTCACCTAAACTTGTCATGAGGAAGTAAACCATAAGACCGATGAGGCCATAAGCTACAAGGGCACCACCAGGACCAGCAGTGGAGATAGTTTCCCCACCAGCCACAAAGAGGCCTGTTCCGATGGAACCACCCAAGGCAATCATCATCATATGACGAGATTTTAAACTACGTCGTAATTTTCTTTCTTCAGCCATGCTATCACGTTCCTACAAATCCAAGTTACGAACATATTTAGCATTGTCTTCAATGAACTTACGACGAGGTTCTACCTTGTCACCCATGAGTACGTTGAAGATACGATCCGCTTCGATAGAATCTTCTAAGGATACTTGGAACATGGTCCGATTTTCAGGATTCATGGTCGTTTCCCACAATTGTTCAGGGTTCATTTCACCCAAACCTTTGTAGCGTTGGATAGTAACATTTTCACGACCCACTTCATCTAATTTAGCCGTTAATTGTTCATCAGAGTATACATACCAGTGAGATTTACCCTTCTTAATTTGGTAAAGAGGTGGTTGTGCAATGAATACGTGACCTCCTTCAATTAAAGGCTTCATATAGCGATAGAAGAAGGTGAGAAGAAGGGTTCGAATATGAGCTCCATCCACATCGGCATCAGTCATGATGATAATCTTGTTATAGCGAGATTTAGTGATATCAAATTCTTCCCCAATGCCTGTACCAAAAGCGGTAATCATGGACCGGATTTCATTATTAGCCAAAATCTTATCCAAGCGGGATTTTTCTACATTGAGAATCTTACCACGCAATGGCAAGATAGCTTGGTAACGACGGTCACGACCGGATTTCGCAGAACCGCCCGCAGAGTCCCCTTCGACCAAGTAAATTTCAGTCATGGATGTATCTTTTTCAGAGCAGTCAGCCAATTTACCAGGCAAGGAAGATACTTCCAAGGCATTCTTACGACGAGTCAAGTCGCGAGCCTTACGAGCTGCTTCGCGAGCCCGATTAGCCATAGTTGCCTTTTCAATAATCTTCTTAGCATCCGCTGGATTTTCTTCGAAGAAAGTCTTGAGCCCTTCTGATACGATTACATCGGTAATCCCCTTAACCTCAGAATTACCTAATTTAGTCTTAGTTTGCCCTTCGAATTGTGGTTCTAACACCTTAACAGAAACGACAGCTGTCAAACCTTCCCGCACATCATCACCGGTCAAATTGGACTCAGATTCCTTAATAAGACCAGTTTTACGACCGTAATCATTGATAGTCCGAGTCAAAGCAGACCGGAAACCGGATAAATGGGTACCACCATCAACGGTATTAATGTTATTAACGAAGGAGAGGATATTATCAGAGTAACCATCATTATATTGGAGGGCTACATCTACAACAACGTCATCCTTTTCATTATCAATAGAGATGATATTAGTATTGATGGTTTCCTTGTTTTCGTTCATGAATTTGATGAACTCAGACAAGCCACCTTCGTAATGGAAGCATTCCACACGAGGCTCTTCACCACGCAAATCAGAAATGGTAATTTTAAGACCCTTATTGAGGAAAGCCAACTCTTGCAAGCGAACTTTGAGAGTATCGAAATCAAACACAGTGGTTTCAAAAATTTCTGCATCTGGTTTGAACAAAACGGTTGTCCCTGTATGGTCAGTCTTACCGATTTCATGCAATTCGGATGTTTTATGGCCACGAGCAAAAGAGATTTCTTGAATAATCCCATTTTGATGAACTTGAATTTTAGTCCATTCAGACAAGGCATTTACAACGGAAATACCTACGCCATGGAGGCCGCCGGATACCTTATAACCGCCACCACCAAATTTACCACCTGCATGGAGTTTGGTTAATACCAATTCCACGGCAGACATACCAGATTCATGCATACCCGTTGGAATACCACGCCCATTATCCACAACGGTAATGGAATTATCTTTGTTGATGGACACTTCAATGTGTGTCGCATAGCCTGCGAGGGCTTCATCCACGGAGTTATCGACTACTTCGTATACCAAGTGGTGCAAACCACGAATAGAAGTAGACCCGATATACATACCAGGACGTTTACGAACTGCGTCTAAGCCTTACAGAACTTGGATATTCTGGGCTCCGTAATTTTGCTCAGCCATTGTTCCTCCTTATAAAAATCAACCACAATTAGGTATCGTATGGTCTAACATTATTTTTTGCCTAAATTTT
>URSE01000003.1 GCA_900550455.1 uncultured Veillonella sp.
TAAGGAGAATGACTATGAAAAAAATCTGGGCTATTGCAGCAACCGCTGCTCTTTCTGCAGCCCTCCTCTTGACAGGCTGCGGCAGCGACAAAAACACCCCAACCTCTTCTAATGGGAATGCTAAGATCATCGTAGGTGCTACACCAGTGCCACATGCTGAAATCTTAGAAGAGATTAAACCAATCCTTGCTAAAGAAGGTGTTGACCTTGAAATCAAAGAATTCAACGACTACAATACACCAAACGCCGCGGTAAACGAAAAGGAAATCGATGCTAACTTCTTCCAACATCAACCATACCTGGATGAATGGAATGCGTCCAATAATGCTCACCTCGTATCCGTTGGGGGCGTTCACATCGAACCTATGGGAATCTATTCCCACACAATCAAGGACATCAAAAACGTCCCAGATGGAGCTAAGGTAGCTATTCCTAATGACCCATCCAACGGCGGCCGTGCCCTCCTTCTCCTACAAAAACAAGGTCTCATCACCTTGAAAGACGGTGGCTCTGTTAAATCTACAGTAGCGGATATCACAACTAACCCTAAAAACCTTCAATTCGTAGAATTAGAAGCACCTCAATTGCCACGTTCTTTGGATGACGTAGCTATCGCTGTCATCAATACTAACTTTGCTATCAAAGCAGGTCTCAATCCTACTAAAGATGCCATCGCCATCGAAGGTAACGACTCTCCATACGTAAACATCTTGGTTGTACGCGACGGAGACCAAAATCGTCCGGAAATCCAAAAACTTATGAAAGCTTTACAATCCCCTGAAGTAAAGAAATTCATTCAAGATAAGTACCAAGGCGCAATCTTGCCAGCCTTCTAATAGTTGGCAAAAAGCCCCTATCAAAAACAAGAAACAAAATAAAAGCCTGTAGGATATGTTCCAAGAACATGCCCTACAGGCTTTTTCTTATCTTCTTTATAGTATGTGTGGTATTACTAGAGGTTGGCTAGCGATCAACGCCCATGGCAAAGCCAAAATCCTTAGCTTGACTAGTGCGAACACCATCTACATACAAGACTTTTTCCTTAGTCATAATAGAGGATTCTTCTTCTGTTAAAACTAAGTGGTAACGATGGACGGCCTCCCCATTAACTGTAATAATAGACATGGACAGTTTACCATCTTGATCGGACACATTATAGATTGCTTCTACAGGGTTACCATTAATTTTATAGTCCTTAACTGTAAGAACGGTTTTATAAGTACTAGACCCCCAAGAACCTTGAATAGCTTCCATCATGTTCCAAGGGATACGGTCTTGGGTATAGTAAGTTTTACTAGGGTCAAAGGTATCCAAGCTAGCCGTAGCTGCGTCCATAACCAAGGGGAAATAATCCTTCTTGGTCTTAGGGTACTGGCTAGAGGAAGCCATGCGAACTAGGTAAGGATTCCCCCCTAGATCGACGGTCTTTTCCTCAAAAACCTTTTCCAAAGGGGCTGTCTTAGGATCTGGCGATACATAAGGAGCCTTTTGAACATCTAGGTACACTTGAGGACTTGTAGAGGAATCCTTTGGATAGTAGAGTTCTGGGTACTCATAGCGCACATAGCGACGGCCATTGGCAATGCTATCGTCAGACGCAGCCAAGGTACCAGGCAAAACAATGACTAGGTTCTTTTGGTTATCAAAGCGGACTTTCATAGTATCCCGAATGAAGGGCACATCCCGCAAGAGAGCCTTCTTATCATGGGTAAAGGTAGCCATCCCATCATCAGGTACATAATCGTATTGCTTAGCAGCCCAAACAGAACTGGCCATCATGAAAGCCATACCAGTCAGAATTAATGATTTCAATTTCATGAGCAAGACCTTCTCTCTTATACGCCGTATTGATTCCGATAGGCCCGCATATCATCTAAGTGTGGTGCGTACTCTGGGTTCTTTTCTATGAAGGCTAACAAATCATCCAAATCGATAATGGAGAAGACCTGGCAGCCGTAGTCCCGTTCTACCTCTTGGATCGCGGACAAGTTACCTTTGCCTTTTTCCTTGCGATTGAGAGCAATCAAAACGCCAGCCAATTGAGCCTTGTTTTCCTCGATAATAGTCATGGACTCACGGATAGCCGTACCCGCTGTGATAACGTCATCTACGAGAAGAATTTTACCTTGTAAAGGAGACCCGATGAGGTTACCCCCTTCGCCATGGTCCTTCTTTTCCTTGCGGTTAAAGCAAACTGGTGTATCCACACCGTACTTGTTAAAGAGGGCTACGGATACAGTAGTCGCGATAGGAATCCCCTTGTAAGCTGGGCCAAAGAGGACATCGTAGGTCAAGCCGGATGCTTGGATAGCTTGGGCGTAGAATTCGCCAAGCTTAGCCAGGTCCTTCCCAGTATTAAAAAGACCGGCATTAAAGAAATAAGGGGATTTGCGACCGGATTTCAGTGTGAATTCACCGAACTTTAAAACCTTACGGGACAGGGCGAATTCGATAAAGTCGTGTTTGTATTGTTCCATGATGACTTCTCCAATAACATTAGAAACTGTAATTATTATACCTTAAAAGAGGCTAGTTTGCTGACTAGCAGCTTCCTCTTCTTGCAGTTTTGCCTGACGAGTCCTATGCTTGTCTTCGATAAAGTCCTCTAGGGGAACCTTGATGACAGACAAGAGTTCTGGCAGGGAGTTTGTATGGGTCTCCTTAGCTGCTGCTGTAGCAATCTTTGCACAGGTTTCCGCATCATCTAAGGCATAATGGTGCCTAAATTCCACGCCCAAGTAGGCCCCCACCGTATTGAGCTTATGGTTGACCAAGGTTGGCCATACCTTACGGGCGATCTTTACAGTATCAGCAAATTGGTTGTCCGGCCAAGCTAGTTTGTAGTGGTCCAAGGTGGCCCGGAGGACACCCACATCAAAGCGAGCATTATGGGCTAGTATGATGCGGTCTTTCAAACAGGTTTCATAAATATCAGGCCAAAGCTGATCAAAGGTAGGCGCATTAGCAACCTCCTTGGGTTGAATACCATGTACTGCTGTGCAGTCTGGATCAAAAGTTTGGAAGGGGGGCTTAATCAAGGAATACCAAGTATCCTTAATGGCCCCATTCTCCACCACTGTACAAGCCAGTGACAAGGCAGAGTTAGGAAATTTATTGGCCGTTTCAAAGTCTATGGCCACAAAGTTTAACATATAAACCTCTTTCTATTGGAATTCTCGGTTTCATAGAGACCTGAGAGAATCATAATATATATCTATACTGATAGACCAACTATCCTAATTATTATAGCATTTTCCTTGAAAGTAAGCCTGTAAATTCGCTACAATAGACAGAGATTTATAGGCATATATAAGGAGCATTTTAATGGCAGATGAAAGATTAATCGTCGCACTCGACGTTTCCACAATGGATCAAATGAAGGATATCGTATCTTCCTTAGGCGATTCCGTATCTTTTTACAAGGTAGGGATGGAACTCTTCTATGCAGAGGGGGAACAAACCGTCCGCTACCTACAAGAAGAGGGAAAACAAGTCTTCTTAGACCTCAAGTTGCACGACATTCCCAACACCGTGGCCCATGGGGTAGCTAGCCTCACCCGCTTGGGTGCCAACCTGCTCACCATCCATGGCCAAGGGGGCGCCATCATGATGGAGCAAGCTGTAAAAGCAGCCAAGGAAACGGCTGCTCAATTAGGTGTGGAGCAGCCTAAACTCCTAGCTATTACTGCCCTTACCTCCTTCGACGATGAAAACTGGGTTAAAATTGGTGGCCAACTTCCCATTGCTGACCAAGTTATCAAGTTGGCAAAATTAGCTAGGGATTCTGGCATGGACGGGGTTGTTTGCTCCCCTTTGGAAGCAAAGATGATCCGTCAGGCCTGTGGTCCTGATTTCCTCATCGTAACGCCAGGCGTTCGACCTTCCTTCGCCACTAGTGACGACCAAAAACGGATTGCCACACCAGCTAAGGCTCTCCAAGATGGGGCTTCCCGCCTGGTAGTAGGCCGGCCTATTACCACCGCTAAGGACCGCAGAGAGGCAGCCCGCCTCATCAACGAGGAAATCGCCACTGTTAAATAACATTAAGAACCACAAAAAAGCCAGGAAACGGACCTGTTTCCTGGCTTTTTTATTACCCATTAGAGAGCTTATTATCGGTTCCTACTTTACTTTTTTAGGAGCTGTTTGCAAGATGATATTCATTCCATCCCGTTTAACTTGTACAGAAAAGTCTCCTTCTCCTTGTTTGAAGTAATCCATTTTCACATCCAAGAGGAGTTTTCCGATTTGGGTTTCCAAGCTTTCGGTTAAATATTCCCGATAAAGTTCTTCCTTAGCCGAGCGAGGGGCCGGTTTTTTAACAGCTTCTGCCTTCTTTTGCTCCTCCATCATTTGCTCTTCTGCTGGTGCTGTTTCTACCCAGCCCTTAAACATATCTTTATCAGATAAGCCCTTTTGGATTTTTGTATGCTTTGCCATATATATCTCCTTTTTATCATCTACTATCTTCTCGTGACAGGCTAATGGTAAGCCTTATAGGACCATAGTACTCTAACTGGTAGACACAGACAAGTCACTAAAGGCCCTCTCAAGCTAAGGTGGAGAAGTTATTCAGAAACTAGGGCTTCCATGGTCTCCATCTTTAGAAGCCTACGTATAGCCCTTTCCACCCTTTCTGGTGCAAGAGCCTCCATGCAAAGGTGGTCACCTCGAGGGCAGGTTCTTTTGCGACAGCCCAAGCAATCCACCCCAGAGGCAACAAGACTCAGTGATTTGTCAGATAAAGTTCCCCAGATAGCTGGATCCGTAGGACCGAAGATACCTATAGAAGGCACATCTAAAGCCTCCGCTATATGGAGAGCCCCCGTATCCCCTGTGATAAGGAGTTGGCATTCATTGATGAGGGCTGCGGTCTCCCTGAGATTGGTCTGTCCTACTGCATCATAGGTATTAATTGCCTCCAGAGGTACATCATAAATAATTCGGTCTGTCAGTTTCCTCTCCCGGTCACCACCTAAGAGGAGGATATTGGCCCAAGGATAGATAGAGTTAAGCAGGCTATGCCAATGGTCCTCAGTCCATTCCTTGCTTGCCCAGGAAGTCCCAAATACGAGGCCTATAGTCGGTTTAGCAGCCTCTAGGACGGCAAGCTCATTCCTAGCCCATTCTATCTCTTGTGGAAAGAGATTCAGGACCATATGGGTATCTGATACATCCGCCCCCGTTAGGGCTACTACATCATTGTAACGCTTGATAACATGGTCGTAATGCCCCTTAGCCTTTTCATTGGTAAAGAGCCAGTTGAGCTCCTTAGTTCCACAGAGTCCTAGCCGGCGTGGTGCACCAGACGCCATAAGAACTAGGCCTGATATGAGGCGCCCTTGAACATCTACAGCCATATCAAAATGATACGACTTGAGCTTTTGACGGAGTTCCTTATACATCCTATACATAATAGGTAAGTGAAGTTTCTTAGAATGCGCCTCATAAAGATCACGCTCCCAAGGGATAACCTCATCTACATAGGGATTTCCCTCTAGCAGTGGACTCAAAGAAGGGGTGCAAATCCAATGAAGCTTAGCTTCTGGGTACCGTTCTTTTAAAGCCTTAGCGGCTGGCGTCGCATGAAGGATATCTCCAATATAGGACAACCTGACAAAGAGAATATTCATCGTCCCCTCCCTTCCTATATACAATGGGCCAAACTCTAGTTATTGACACTATAGCATACATTCATAAACAAAAATTAAACCAGGCAAAGCCGGCCCCTATCAGGGCCAGATTAACCTGGTTAACCAGAGACTTTCACTATTCAGATTTTTTAGAGGATGAGTCCTTATCGTCATCAGTTGTTACCTGATCGGACCCATTTTCTTCAATCTCCTTAACCGCTTCCATCGTCACATCATCTAGGACAGTAGGTGTCTTGTAGGTAAACACCTTATCAAAACCCTTGCCTAGCTTGCCCTTAGAAACAGATAGGACTTGGTCATCGCTATTAACATGGGCAATGTAAATATTATCATGCATATCAACACCAACTAGACGCCATCGACCAGAAGGATTGATAGCCCGCCAGGATGATTCAATGCCATCAAAGGCGTAAATATCACCCTTAGAAGCATTATCATAGAAGAATTCATCCTTGTCATAGAAGACTGCGATGCGACCAATGTTATCAGCCTGCATATAAACACGACGGGTATCATAGTTAGCATCCGTCCGGTAGACCCGATACTTATCCTTGCCGACTTCTAACTTCATGTAAACGACGTTAGTTGCTGTAGAGTATGCGGCATCCACAATCTTAGAGCCCCGTGGCGCATCTTCTAATTCCGTATCCACTTCATGATCGGGATTAGCTGGATCTAACCGAGCCATGGTAACGTGACGATCATTGTAGAGACCCATAATGGCCAAGTTCCGATCTTCCATCCATTCGAAGTAGGACACTTCCTTATTTTTCAGGTTAATCTTGGTCGGTTTAGACTCATTAGCCTTATAGATTTCTACGGAGTCAGTAGTTACGACTGCCATGTATTGGTGGTCGTAGGAGTAATATTTTTTGCCAGAGGTCTTCACATCTGGAAAATTCTTGTCATTAACATTCTTATCTTTAGCCAAGCTAAAGGATGCTGTCGGTGCAAATAGCACTTGATCAAGGTAGTAATACACGCCACCTTGTAGGGTCAAGCCTAGAACAAAGGCTGCTAGAACTTTGGTAAACGGCTTCATGGCCCCTCCTATTTAACGATAAAGGTTGTTGGAATCATGCGTTCACCCAACAAATCGGCTGGTTTATTAACGACAGATCCATTATAGAACAAGGTGGACGACGATCCCCCATCCAGGTTGGCTGCAATATAGCATCCTTGTTCATAGAGGATATCCTGTACATCACGCAGGGTAGCCCCTAACGAATAACCTGGTTGGCGGCCATCAACAACCAAGAAGAGAACCGTACCATCCTTCTTTTGACCAATAGCAGTTCGTGGGCCTACGCCCCAACCGCCATCACCTTCGGTAATCATCTTCTTACCATCTACGATGAGTGGTGGCCCAAAGGTAATCCCTTCTACAGCACCCATTTCCTTAAGTTGGGTTTTATTATAGTTACCCGCAATGAGGTTGCCAGACTTGGAGAAGCCTACGAAGTCTACGTCTTCATCAGGCCCTACATCCTTACCAAGAATGTAGTCTCCATCGCGTAGGATAAAGCCATAAGGGAGGCGCCCTGTACCCGTCCCATTAGGGTCATAGAAGCCCCCTGCATTGATGGCCGCTACAGCACCATTCGCTTTGGCAATATTAGAGGTGGTATCTCCCTTTTCCTCAATATTCTGAGCCGTAGCCACTTGGATGCGACGAGGATCTGGAATTTCCAGGATAAAACCTACATACCGGCTAGATTCAATTTTATGAAGGGTTAAGCTATCGTCTTCCTTGGCCTTAAATTTAAAAAGGTCTTGGCTTTTAACAGTCCCTACGGAACCTAAGATATGCTTTAACTCATCAGGGCTAAAGAGCCAGGTCACATATTGTGGATGGCGGGATTGTAAAATAGCCCCTACCACGGTCCGCTTCAAATTGGAGAAGGGGCCAAACAAGACCACAAAAGGGCTTGTGACTGCTGTAAAGATAAATACTAGGAGTATAAACTTTACCCAAGTCTTGGAAAAGAAGGATTTCATAAGTACCTCGAATCTATAAGTCGCTGTAATGCTCTGTGGTCAAGCGTTCTTCAAAATGCTTGAGATCCACCGCATTACCAATCCATACGCGTTTTAAATTAAATGGATCATCACCAGCATGAGCCCAACCAGATTTCATGCTAAGAGCCAATTTAAAGCCCTCTTCTTTAGCTAATTTTTCAGAGGTTTGATTCATGGAGCCATAAGGGAAGCAGAACCACTTATTATCCGCAAGGTCTAGGTGTTGGGCCAAGCCTTCTTGCCCCTTCTCCATATTGTCCCGCTGTTGAGCTTCTGTCATCTCCCCCATCGCCTTATGGAGATAGCCATGGTTGGAGATGGTCATTCCATGATCCTTCATGTCTTTAAGTTGGTCCCATGTGAGGCGGGTTCCTACATCGCCAGGATTGACGAACACCGTAGCAGGGAAGCCTAATTCCTTGAGCAAGGGATAAACCACCGTATAGGTATCTGCATAGCCATCATCAAAGGTTAAAACTACAGGTTTTTCAGGAACAGGCTTATTATTAACCACATAATCATAAAGCTCTTCCATAGTAATAGGGTGATAGCCGTGGTCCTTTAAGTAGTGCATTTGCTCGCGGAAAAGGTCCTCGCGAATGACCGCATCATTATCCTTATCATCCCCGATTTTGTGATACATGAGAATAGGAAGTCCCTTAGGGTGAACCATCTTGGTGTCAGAGCGATCTAACCAAGGGTATGTTTCTGTATATTGACTTGTCGCTGTAGGTCCTAGGGACTGACCATGGATCCAGGATTTCCCCCATTCCAAGGGCGTTTCCCCCGTCTTGTAGCTAACCGCCGTTAAAACAGTAGCGATAACCACAGATACGATGGCAATTAAGATGCCAAATGGTTTCATAAACTAACTCCTTTTAGAATATATACAGTTAATTTTACCACTTTTTGTGCATTTTGACACCTTTTGCCTCCTATTGAGAAGAAATGAAAACAACAAAAGGACCACCTCCCATAATTAGATGGAAGTAGCCCTTTTATGAATTTAACAAGCTTAGCCTTTGGCGATTAATGCAAAAGCCTCTTTTGCCACCGCAAGGGTGTGCTCAATATCAGCAGGCTTATGCATATAGGACATAAAGTTACTTTCAAATTGAGACGGTGCATAGTAAATACCGTGAGAAAGGTTATAGTGGAAGAAGGTCTTGAACTTATCTTGGTCACAAGCACAAGCATCATCAAAGTTCTTCACAGGCCCTTTGGAGAAGAAGAGGGTGAACATAGACCCCACTCGTTGGACAACCACATCCACACCGGCTTCAGCGGCAGCTTTCTCTAGGCCCTGACAAAGAGTTTCTGTCGTTTCTTCTACGGTCTTGAAGATGGTTGGATTTCGTTGTAGACCAGACAAAGTCGCCAACCCTGCCGTTACGGCAATAGGGTTACCAGAGAGGGTGCCTGCTTGGTAGATAGGACCAGATGGTGCCACTTCTTGCATAATTTTAGCTAGGCCACCGAAGACAGCCATAGGCATGCCACCACCGACGATTTTCCCTAGACAGGTAAGGTCTGGCTTAATATGGTAACGCTTTTGGGCACCTCCAGCAGAAGCGCGGAAGCCACACATAACTTCATCAAAGATGAGAAGAGCCCCATGGTCTGTAGTCACCTGACGAAGGATTTCCAAGAAGCCCGGTTCTGGTGGCACACAGCCCATGTTACCTGCTACTGGTTCCACGATGATGCAGGCAATTTGGTCGCCCTTTTCTGCAAAGAGGTCCTTAACAGCTTGTGGGTCATTGTAAGGAAGGGTAATTGTATTTTCTGCTACTCCTTTAGGCACTCCTGGAGAATCAGGGACGCCGAAGGTAGCTAGACCAGAACCTGCTTTTACTAACAGAGAATCAGAATGGCCATGGTAGTTGCCGATAAACTTAACGATGAGGTCACGACCGGTATAACCGCGAGCTACACGAAGGGCTGACATAGTTGCTTCCGTACCAGAGGACACCATGCGCATCATTTCCATATTAGGCATGAAAGCTTGAATCTTCTTAGCAAGTTCCGTTTCCAAAGTGGTTGGTGCCCCGAAGGAGGTCCCACGTGGCACAGCCTCCTGGATGGCCGCGATAACTTCTGGGTTGGCATGGCCTAAAATCATAGGCCCCCAAGATAAAACGTAATCGATGTATTCATTATTATCCACATCGTAAATACGAGAGCCTGCAGCGGACGAAATGAAAGGTGGTTGAGACCCCACATTACGGTAGGATCGCACAGGAGAGTTAACCCCACCTGGTAAATAATGCTTAGCTTCATCAAAAGCTTTTTCAGATTTCCCCAATTGCCACATATTATTTAGACTCCTTCAACCAACGTGCTACGTCCATAGCATGGTAGGTAATGATGATTTTAGCGCCGGCCCGCTTCATAGAAAGAAGGGTTTCCAAGGTAATTCGCTGTTCATCCACCACGCCAGCTGCACTAGCAGTCTTAATCATTGCATATTCACCAGATACATTGTAAACAGCCAATGGATAATTAAACTGGTCACGCGCTTCCCGTACGATATCCAAGTAAGAGAGAGCTGGCTTAATCATGATGATATCCGCTCCTTCAGCGATATCCAATTCAATTTCCCGCATAGCTTCCATGCGGTTGGCAGGGTCCATTTGGTAGGACTTGCGGTCGCCAAACTGAGGAGCAGAGTGAACAGCATCGCGGAAAGGTCCATAGTAGGCAGATGCGTATTTAGCCGCATAAGACATGATGCTTACATTAGTAAAGCCTGCTTGATCTAGGCCTTGACGGATAGCCCCTACGCGACCATCCATCATGTCGGAAGGCGCCACAATTTGAGCCCCCGCCTTGGCTTGAGATACAGCTACTTTTACCAAGAGTGGTAGCGTTTCATCATTCAAGATTTCATGGTCTTCAATGCAACCGCAGTGACCTGTGGATGTATATTGACAAAGGCATACGTCACCGACGACGATAAGTTCAGGTACCGCCTTACGAATAGCCATGATAGCTTGTTGAACCGGTTGTTCCATATTCCAAGCCGCAGACCCTTGTTCATCCTTATAAGTTGGGATGCCGAAGATTTCAACACCTCGAATGCCCAATTGATGGCATTCTTTAGCAACTTCAACCGCTTGATCAACAGACATACGGTATTGGCCTGGAAGAGAAGAAATTTCTTCCTTCACTTGAGTTCCTGGTACCACAAAGATAGGGTAAATCAAATCGCTTACATCCAAGCTAGTTTCACGCACGAGGTCGCGCATAGCTGGGCTAGTACGCAAGCGACGTGGACGATAGGTTAAATCGTACATCTTCTTTTTCTCCTATTTTACATCATCGAGGATGGACTCTAAGAGGCCATCCATGGTATATACTTCTGAAATCAAAGCTGGCTTCAATTGAGCTTCTACAACAGCTGCTGCCGTAATTGGCCCGATGCAGGCAATTTTTGTCTTGCCTAGGACATCTCGCCCTGCTGTCCCCAAAAGTTTAAGCGTATTCTTTACAGTCGACCCGGAGGTGAAGGTAATATAGTCTACCCCCTCCTCAAAGGCTGCCAAGAGTGCCTCCTTCTGCGACTGATCTAAAAGGGTCTCATAGAGACGGATTGTATCCACTAAGATTCCTTCTTCATAGAGACTATCTTGTATAACAGACCGGGCCACCTTAGGTTGTACCAGGAGGACCTTGGCCCCCTTTGGCAACTCACTGGCCAGGGCTGTTGCCACAGATTCGGCCTTGTAATTAGCTGGAATCAGGTCAGCTATGATGCCATAGTCCATAAGGGCCTTGGCCGTCGCCGTCCCTACGGCACAGACCTTACAGTTTCCTATGGCACGACTATCCTCATGGCGCCCCCAGAGAGCCTTAAAGAAGTACTTAACACCCTCAGCAGAGGTAAAGGTCAAGTAATCATAGGTCCCCAATCGGTCTAAATAGTTCTGATCCTCTTTTGTTAGCGCTAAAGCCTGGGTTCGAATGGCGGCAGCCTCAATAACTTGAGCCCCTCGGTCACGAAGAGCATCGGCAAAGTCAGCGGCCTTGCCCTTGGCCCTTGTGGTAACAATAGTCTTCCCGAAGAGGGGCTTATTATCAAACCACTGCAGTTGGTCTCTCATAGACACAACATCGCCGATAACGATAAGAGCTGGAGGCTTTAAGTGGGCCTTACGCACCGTCTCTACCATAGTCTCCAAGGTAGCCACCAGCGTTTCTTGGCAAGCTTTGGTCCCCCAACGAATGAGAGCTACCGGTGTTCTAGGGTCACGTCCATGGGCCATGAGCTTAGTGGCAATAGTTTCCACATTGGTTACTCCCATGACAAAAGTCAGGGTATCCACAGCCGTCGCCAAGCCCTCCCAATGGATAGTATCCTTATGGGCCATTTCATGACCGGTTACAACTGCAAAGGAGGAGGCCATAGCCCGCTGGGTCACAGGAATTCCCGCATAAGCGGGCACGGATATAGCTGAAGTTACACCCGGAACAAACTCAAAGGGGATGCCTGCTTGGCGTAGGGATAGCGCTTCTTCCCCGCCCCGGCCAAAGACCAAGGGATCGCCCCCCTTGAGGCGCGCTACTAACTTGCCTTCCTTAGCCTTGTCAATGAGAATTTGATTGATTTGGTCCTGTTCCATGTGGTGGGACCGATTCTTTTTTCCCACATAGATGAGCTCTGCATCATCCTTTGCATAGGTCAGAAGCTGACTATCTGCCAAATAATCATAGACCACCACGTCAGCCTTTTCAATGCACTCTCGCCCCTTGAGGGTGATGAGCTTGGCATCGCCCGGACCAGCGCCAATCAAGTATACCAGGCCGGTCATTGTAGGACACCTTCTTGTAAGAGTTCATCAATAATAGCCTGAGCCCCTTCCTTACGTAGTTGGTCAGCTAAGTCTACGCCCATGGCCTCTGCCCCTTCTACAGGACCATCCATGTGTCCTTGGTAGACTTGGGTCCCGTCAAGGGAAGAAATGAGGGCCTCTAAATGTAATTGCCCCTCTTTCACAGTCCCATAAACGCCCATAGGTACTTGACAGCCCCCATTAAGGGACCGCAAGAAGGCCCGTTCCGCTTCTACTGCATAGCGGGTATTTTGATCATTAAGCGGGGCCAGCAGATCTAACATTTCCTTATCATCCTGGCGACATTCAATCGCCAAGGCACCCTGACCAACGGCTGGCAACATGGTTTCTGGTGTGAAAACTTGAGTGATAAGCTGGTCTAATTCTAACCGTTTCAAACCAGCTTGGGCCAAGACGATAGCATCAAAGTTTTCCGTTTCCAACTTTTTGAGGCGGGTTTGTACATTGCCTCGTAAGACATGAATGTCTAGGTCAGGGCGGGCATGTAAGAGTTGCGCTTGGCGACGGAGGGAGGAAGTCCCTACCTTAGCCCCTTGAGGCAGTTTATCAAGGGTCTGATACCGTGGAGATACGAGGGCATCAAAAGGAATTTCCCGTTGGGTAATGGCCCCTAAAATCAGCCCTTGCGGAAGGTCCGTAGGCATATCTTTAAGGCTGTGTACAGCTATATCAATAGCACCCTTATGCATGGCCTCTTCTAGCTCTGCCGTAAAGAGACCCTTGCCACCAATTTCAGCTAGGGATTTTTCCAATATTTTATCCCCCTTAGTATTAAAGTGAACCATTTCCACTTCAAGGCCAGGGTAGTATTCTTTCAAAAGATCTGCTACATGATGAGCCTGCCAGAGGGCCAAAGCACTTTGACGGGTACCAATGCGGATGATGGGTCTCATATTACTTCTCCTTTTGCAGGTTAAACATATCACGGAAGATTGCCCAATACTGGTCTTCCTCTTCCTTGCTAATCACAGTTTCTACGTGTTGCAAATGAATCATAGGATCCCGTAAGAGCTTACGGACAATCATGCGGCTCATGGATTCCATAATACGCCGTTCATGGTCAGGAAGGTCCGATAGTTTGGCCATAGCTCGGTGGAGTTCCCGTTGACGAATTTGCTCTGCCTTATCCGCCAAGAGAGCCATCATAGGCCGAACCCGCAAATAATCCAACTTCTCAAAGAGCTCATTTACGGCCTCTTCGATAAGTGGTTCCGCCTTGTGGGCCTCATCCAAACGTTGTTTACGATTGTTCTCTACAACACTTTCTAGGGCATCGATATTAAAGAGGTGGATACCATCGATAGTTTCCACCACAGGGTCGATATCCCGGGGAACAGCTATATCAATCATGACAAAGGGTTGTCCCTTCTTAGCAGCTGCAATTTCCTTGGCTGCTTCTAGACCCACCAAATAGTGAGGTGCGCCTGTAGAGGTAATAAGAATATCAGCTTGTTTAGCGAGTTCCACATAATCATCCAAGCGAATAGCCTGGCCATCGAAACGTTCTGCTAGGGCCTGGGCCTTGGAGTAAGTTTTGTTAGATACGAATATCGTATTAATCCCCTTGGCTTGGAGGTGGGTAGCGGTGAGTTCGGACATGGTCCCTGCTCCTAGGATGAGGGCTTTGGCCTGATTCATAGGCTTATTAAGCACTTTTTCCGCCAGGTTGACGGCCGTATAGGATACGGATACCGGTGTGTCGGCAATAGCGGTTCGCGTCCGCACGAGCTTACCAATGCGAATAGCCCTTTGGAAGAGGATATTAAATACAGTTTCAGTATAGCCACCTTGGTAGGCACGTAGGTAGGCTGCCTTCAATTGAGACAAGATCTGACCTTCCCCTACTACGAGGGAATCCAGGCCAGAGGAAACGTGAAAGAGGTGATCTACACAAGCGCGATCAGTCTTGCAATAAAAGGCCTCCTCATAACCCGTTGCAATGGATCGAATCTGACACAAGGCCTTGAAGATCAAGTCGTGAGGGTCTTGGCATTGCTTAACCAAGGCGTAAATCTCCATGCGGTTACAGGTAGAGAGGACTACGCATTCAATGATACCTGGATAATTATAGAGGAACTCCAAGGCATTGTTTTGTTCTTCCGGGGTAAAGGAAAAGGCTTCCCTCACCTCTACTGGTGCCGTCTTATGATTCAATCCCAAGAGAACTAATTGCATCTTCTAACCTCTCTTTAACACATGTCCATTGACCCGCTCGAATTTGAGCCAGGGTCTCTCCATCTAAATAGCGTCGCCAAAAAACACGCCGCTCCTTACTCGTATGTACCCGATCCTTAACTAAATCTCGCAGGCAACCCAATTCAGCTAGGATAGTAGGATTATCCTGTAAGGCTTGGTAACGGTCTTCTAAATCCCTACGAATCAAGGCATTAAGGCGGGGACTAGCGGGCTTTGTCGTCAAGCTGACCCCCAAGCCGCCCAAGTAAGAAACATTAGCAAAGGCCATATCAGCCCTTTCCTCAGGACCTGACAAGAGCCAGCCTCTAGCACGAACTAACTGCCCCACATGACTATTTACCACTGGATCATCCGTAGCCAGAATAACTAGAGGAGTTAAATTAGATTGACCTCCAAAAGATTCCATCCAGGCCTCTAACCGACCACTAGCAGACTCCAAAGACAGTCTTTCCTGCCACCAAACTAAGGCTCCCTCTCGCCACCAAGATCTTATTGACTCCGTCACGTAAGGCGCCAAAACCGTGACCAAAGGGTCTTCAGGCACTAGTCTAGATAAGCGGTCTTGGGCAACCTGGCCTCCTCCTAGAAGGAGGATGGGACGATCCTTCATTAAAAGCTCAATCATTGCCATAGACTACCTCTTATACACACGACTGCCTGAATTCCTAACAAGGAGGGCTGACTAGTCAGCCCAAGCCACTCCCTCCTCAAGGATACTTACTTTTCAGTTTTCACATTGCGGAGCAAGGTGGTTAACTGTTCATCATCAAATTCAGATTCCAACATCTTGAGTTGGGCATTCAAAATCCCCTCCATCTTGGACCGAAGGGCTGCTGCCAAAGTCTTATTCATATTGGATTCTACACGTTCGCAGGCCAAGACCCGATTTTCCATGGACTCCAATTGGTCTTTCATTTCACGATTTTCCCGGTAAAGGGTCTCATATTCCTTAACCAGTTCTGCCATGAAGGCATCTACTTCGCTCTTGCTATAGCCCCGCATGCTAGTAGAGAATTTCTTATTTTCCAAATCCATTGGTGTAATCATAGCTTACTCCTTACAAAGAATTTATTCTGCAATCTTGGTAACATATTACATAAAGCGTTTGAGATAAACGCCTATACGGCCTTTCTTGGATTGGCCTGTAATAGCTTCCACCGTCATTCGGCCCCGGCTGCGCATAGAGATAATATCCCCTTCAGATACCTCTTGTGATGGACCCTTAGCTGCTTGCCAATTGACCTGTAAGAGACCCGCCTTGATGGCTTCTACCACCTTGGTACGAGAGAGAGAAAAACCCGATGATGCCACGGAATCCAGGCGAAGAGAAGCCACAGTGGTGCGGATTTCCTTGACCTTTTCTTCCTTAGGAGCAATGTCAGCCAAGTCGAGTTGGGTAACCTCCACCGAAACCATGGCAATCTTTTTAAAATTTTGTACCACAAAATCTGCCACATTAGCATCTACTAGAATGGTAGCCCCCCCTTGGGCCACGAGAATATCACCGAACTTTTCCCGTTCTAGGCCCAAGCCCATGAGAGAGCCCAACACATCCCGGTGACTTAGCAAGCGAAAACGTGGATCCCAAGCTACCTTAAGGGCTTTGATCCCCATATCCACCGAGCCCTGGAAATCTTGGTCCACAAAGGCGATACGGATACGTTCTGCCCCTTGGTAGCCGCCAAAGGATTCCACGCGAATCCCGGGATAATTGGCCTTCACCGCATCGGCAATGGCCAATCCAGCAGGGGATGTAAAATCAGATACTCGGAAGGGCTTACCCCCTACAACCTGATCGGCTAGATCAATCATACGACGAGCCTGATCACCAGCGCCAGAAGCCTCAAAGTAGCGTATTAATTTGTCTTTGTTGTCACCCATAGAAGCCCCCCTATTTCTGCATATCATGCGACGAAAACCGTACAGAGACTGTACGGCTTATCAAATCGTATATTAGTTTTCTGTAGACCAAGATACTTGGTCGGAGAAATCAGTTTTACCAGTTTCTTGGTTGTGGTCGATGGTAATATTGGAAGGAACACACATAAATATGTCTTTACCCACCTTTTCAAGGTGCCCATCCAAGGCGTACGTAGCACCAGAAATGAAGTCAACCACACGTGCTGCTTCACGAGGGTCTGTGTTTTCAAAATTGACGAGTACAGGACGCATACCGCGCAACTGGTCTACGATGGTGGCAGAATCTTCAAATGTTTTTGGTTCAATTACGATTACCTTCATAGCCGTAGGGCGTTGTGTCATAGTTGTACCTCCTGTTTTTCGGGCTGCTGTAGCCACTGGCGCTTCTGCCTTGGCATCAGCAAAATCATCATAGTCGTCTTCGTATTCATAATCATCATCATAGTCTTCATATTGACTAGAACCAAGACCGATGGATTCCTTTAATTTATTGAATTTTTCGCTGAAAGCCATAATATCCTCCTTAACTTGCGCTAGTTATAAACGCGCTCCCCAAATATAGCCGTGCCTACGCGAACGATGTTAGCTCCTTCTTCAAGGGCAACCTCAAAATCATGTGTCATTCCCATGGATAAGAATTTGATTTGTCCCGGTTCAAAGTGGTCCTTCATATCTTCAAACAAGGCGTGAGCCAAGCGGAAGATAGGACGGGCCTCTTCCGAATCGTCAAAGAAAGGCGCTATGCACATGAGACCGCAAACGCGGACATGTGGCAAGGTTTTTGCATAATCACGGATGGCAGGAAAGTCCTCTACAGACATGCCAGACTTAGAAGCTTCACGAGCTACATTAACTTGGAGCAAAATATCTTGCACCTTATCATGTTTAGTGGCAACCTTCTCAATTTCGTCCAAAAGCTTAATGCTATCCACAGAGTGGATGAGATCAAACATAGGAACTGCCTGACGCACTTTATTAGCCTGTAGATGGCCAATTAAATGCCATGTCAATTGAGGTCCCTTATAGAGAAGTTGCTTTTCCTTAGCCTCTTGTACCCTGTTCTCTCCTACATGGGTACACCCTAAGGCAGCCACTTCTTCAAGGGCGGATACTGGATGATTTTTAGTGACCGCCACAAGTAGGGCTGTATCGGTCCGCCCTACGCGGGCCATAGCATTAGCCATGCGCTGCTGAACCGCATTCACATTCTCTTTAATCATACGAGCCTCCTAGCTTTCCATTCATAGGCCAAGGCGGCATGCGACCCTGTCACATGCACACCTTACCCTATAATTATTTAATATTATATAGTATTTTCCTGTAAAAGTATACAAAACAGCCTTTCATTAGACCCTATTCATCAAATACAAGAGGCCCCCATCCAAGAATGGGAGCCTCTTCTTACTATCGGTTTTACGGCTCTAGGTAGATCCCTATTTAAGCATCATCACCATGGCCATACGACCTGTCTTTCCCTCTTCTCTACGGTAGGAATAACAGGCTGGCGAGGTCATGGAGTCCGTGCCGGATACCACTATGTGATCTCGCTTCATACCGGCCTCCAGAAGAGAGTAGAGATTAAAAGCCCATAGATCTACATGAGGGCTCTCGTGATTAGCGCCTGATCGCTTGTGATACGCCACTACCGTATCATGGCCCTCCTGGATAAAGCCTTCTTCTTCCATCCGAAAACGCTCTGCCAAATCTTCACTAACTTCAAAGGATTGAGGGCCAATAGAAGGCCCCAAAAAGGCATACGAATCCTTAGGGTCTGTACCATAGGCATCAGCCATAGCGGCTAAGGTCAACTTAGGCAAGTGTCCTATAGTTCCCTTCCAACCGGCATGAACTACAGCTATAGCCTCATGAACTGGATCATAGATCCCCACAGGCACACAATCAGCAGTAAAGAGAAGGAGCGGTGCTTCTTTTACATTTGTCATGAGGGCATCTGTATTTTGGATGGCCTCTTCCAAACCAAAAGCTCCTGCTCCTACCTGGGATGAGTCCACCTTGGCCACACGTAGGCCATGAACCTGGTTCGCATTGGTCAGCCGATCAACTGTAACCCCTAGATACTGAGCTAAGGCCAAACGATTAGCCATAACATGATCCTCTTGATCGCCCACATGAAAGGCCATATTAAAGGAATCATAAGGCGCCTCAGACAGGCCACCCATCCGATAGGTAGAAGCCCAGACTAAGTTTTTAAAATCTCTATCAAAGATTGGTTTTTCATAGTACCAAGGATCCGCCTCTTGATCCATAACTGTAACAAGAGCTACTTCATCATCATAGGTTGCCATGGAACCTCCTTATTGATCACATACGCCACAGCGCTTACACCCATCCATACAAGGGGCGGTAAACTTACCGGCCACTGCTTTATACCACTCAGTTTCTAAATAACCTTCCCTGAGACCCATATCTAGCATATCCCAAGGTTGGGGCTCGCCCATCTCTCGTTCCCGATAATTGGCCTGATCCATATCGATGCCTGCTGCCTTAAGTTCCTTTTTAAAGGACTTAGATCCCCGATCCATAGCACACTGGTAGAGAACCTGTGACAGACGCCGATCCCCTCTAGCTAAAACCCCTTGGATATAGGCCTCCTTAGGAGACTCAATAAGGACCTCTATGCGGCGGTCCTTCTGCAAGGCTTTCTTGATGTATTGCAATTTCTTTTCCACCGACTTTTGCTTATCCATAGCCATCCACTGGAAGGGAGTAAATGGTTTAGGGATAAAGGGGTTGATAGAGAGGGTTAAGCGGCCTTTAGATCCCACCTCTTCCATATACTTACGAGTCCGTACAGCCAAATCTACAATAGCTTGGATATCTTCCTCTTCCTCTGTGGGAAGGCCAATCATGATATAAAAGCGCAAATGGTGGACACCAGACTTAGCGGCTAAAAGAGCTCCCTTTCTGAGGTCATCCTCAGTAATACCCTTGTTGATCACATCACGCAAGCGATCAGAGCCTGTTTCCGGTGCTATGGTGATGGTCTTTTGACCAGAATCCGCCAACCCATCCACTACGTCTTGAGTCAAGGAATCAGCCCGTAAGGAAGCGCAAGAATAGCGGATTCCCTTAGACCGAATATAGTTAACCAATTCATCAATTTGTGGATAATCGGAAATGGCGGCCCCCATGAGGCCCACCTTTTTGCCGAGTTCTGCAGCCCGATCTACGCCGGCCTTGAGTTGATCTAGATCTCGAATACGGGGTACCCGATAGCAGTAACCGGCCATGCAGAATCGGCAATGCCGCCCACAGCCACGAGCTACTTCTACGATGTACATAGCTCCAAATTCCGTATAGTCCGTAGCAATGACAGTCTCCCCCTCCTTAGTGAGGGGTTCATAATAACGACGGATAGTTTTGGGAACGCCAGGGGCCACATCATAGCCATCAAAGCGGCCATCCTCACGAAACTTAGGGGTAAATAGGGAGGGCACATAGACACCGGGCAATTGGGCTAAGTTAAAGAGGATTTGTTGGCGGTCCAAGCCTTCTTCCTTACCCTGGTAGATAACATCTAGCACCTGGCCTGTAATTCCCTCCCCTTCACCGATAATGCAAGCATCGATAAATTCTGCAAAGGGCTCTGGATTAAAAGTTACACAAGGACCACCCGCCAACACAATCGGATCAAACTCAGTACGGTCTTTTGAAAAAACAGGGATGGACCCATGCTTAAGCATGAGGGGGAGGTTGAAGTAATCCATTTCAAAGGTAACACCAATAGCCAAGACATCCAATTGGCTCATAGGCCGTTGTGTTTCAATGGACATGAGTTTGGTCTTTGTTTTTACATAAGCTTCAAACTCTTTTTTCTCCGGCATGAAGTAACGCTCGCAAACGGAGTCATCTCGATCATTAATTTCCTTGTAAATAATATGCTGACCTAAGTTGGACATACCTACAAAATAGGTATTAGGATAGGCTAAGCCTACCTTCCAACGGGCATGTGGATTGATTTGACAGCGGTTAGTCTCATGGGAAGCCAGATCTTTTAAGTTATTGAGCAAGTCATTGTGATTCATAGCTCCTCCTGACAAATCACACCTAGCTATTTGGCAACTAGTCCTACAAACCTGAGTCTTTTATAAACACTTAAGCCTTTTCCTGCATGCGCGCCAAACGACCCTTTTTCTTTTTAAAGGGATAGAGAATAACCTTGCCTTCTAAGTATTCGGCAATATAGATATCGCGAATCTTATAGCCTTGTCGTTCCACTTGGTCCCGCAACCATTCATCATCCTTATCGATCAAGTCCAATACGAAGTCATTAATCTGTCCATCTGTGATAAGGTCTAAACGAATATTATCTTCTCCAAATTGGACTACGGACAGCTGTCCATTTTGTTCTAACACAGCACGCTTTACATCCTTGATATATTGAATGCCTGCAGCTCGCAATTTCAACTTAAGTTCTGCTGCCTGGATGCCATAGCGGATACATTCATCCGTTAAGACTTGCCCCTTTTCCACCAAGATAGCAGGGTGCCCATCAAGGAGACGTTTGAAGAACCCAATGTTACCCTTCAAAACTTTCAGGGTCATAACCAAGATGGTCCAAATGATAAGAACTAGAATAAATTGTAGAATACCAATGGAATCATTGTAGATAATCGCCCCAATGATACCGCCAAGAACATAGTTCTGTAGTTGATCCAATGCAGAAGTAGGGGCTAGGTTGCCCTTACCCATGACATTAATCTGTAAAATAATAGCCAAGAGACCTATGCCCAATTTGGCCATAACCATCCCATAGGCAACTAATGATTCAAACATAGTATAGTCTCCTATTGCTTATCAATAATCCGGTCTTGTGGACTTACCGTATAGACCCGCTCCAGAGTATAAGTCGTATAGGAAGGGTTAAAGTGCACTTGGTAGTGAGCATCGCCTACCCGCAACACCATGGTTTCCTTCATTCGCAAGGAATCGATTGCTAGTTGGCTAGTATCCACATTGTGATCAACCGAGAAGGCATTCATAAACTGCATGACCCGGGAAAAATCTTCTGATGTGTTTTTCATACGGCTGTACTGTTGGTACTCAAAGCCCAAGAAGAAAACCACAATAAGGGATAAGATTACCGTTAAATCCCGATAGCGGCTAGTAAAACCATTACGCAAAACCTGGATTCCAACGACTAAAAGAGCCAAGAGGATAGCAACGAAAACAATAAGAGCCCAAAGCTGTCTAGTAGACGCCTGGCTCTGTACATAAGCCAATGTATAAAAGTCCATAAGACCTCCTATTACTGCTATAATATGTCCTCTTATTATAGCACACAACCCACCACCCCATAAAAAAAGAGCCCCTCCTAAGAGAGACTCTTTTACTAAGTCAATAGACTTATTTTTGCAACCAGGACATGAGGCCACGAAGTTCTTTACCAACAGCTTCGATTTGATGATCTGCTGCTTTTTGGCGATTTTCTTTCAAGAATGGTTGACCAGCCTTGTAGTCTGCCAAGAATTCATCAGCGAATTCACCAGATTGGATACGGCGAAGGATTTCTTCCATAGCCTTTTTAGTATCTGCAGTGATAACACGAGGGCCTGCATAGTAGTCACCGTATTCAGCTGTATTGGAAATGGAGTTACGCATCTTGCCAAAGCCACCTTCGTAGATGAGGTCTACGATGAGTTTCATTTCATGCAAGCATTCAAAATAAGCGTTTACTGGTTCATAGCCTGCTTCGCAGAGGACTTCAAAACCAGTTTGGATCAAAGCTGTTAAACCACCACAGAGAACTGCTTGTTCACCAAAGAGGTCCGTTTCTGTTTCGGATTTGAAGTTAGTTTCCAAGATACCTGCACGACCACCACCGATACCGCAAGTCCAAGCCAAGGCCACTTCTTCAGTATCCCCAGATGGGTCTTTTTCTACAGCATAAAGGCAAGGAACACCGGAACCTTCTTGGTAGGTACGGCGTACCAAATGACCAGGACCCTTTGGAGCAACCATGAATACGTTTACATCTTCACGAGGCACGATTTTACCGAAATGGATGTTAAAGCCATGAGCAAATGCAAGGTAAGCACCTTGTTTGAGGTTCGGAGCGATGTCTTTTGCATATACTTCTGCTTGCAATTCATCTGGAATCAAGACCATAACAATATCAGCACCCTTAACGGCTTCTGCTGTTTCTTTTACAGTCAAACCAGCTTCTTCAGCTTTTTTCCAAGAAGAAGAATCCTTGCGAAGACCAATTGTCACGTCGCAACCGTTTTCTTTCAAGTTCAAAGCATGTGCATGACCTTGGGAGCCATAACCCAATACAGTGATTTTCTTACCTTCTAATTTTTTCAAGTTGCAGTCTTCATCATAGAAAACTTTTGTGCCAAGGATAGATCCTGCCATTCTTATTTCCTCCAATTTGCATACATTTGTTCTCCTTTACAGGCGGAGAACCCTATACAGGATATAATACCTGTTCAGTGTCCGCATGTAAAGCACAAATATCCATTTTTCATATACCCCATATCTTTTGTCCCCCCAATAAATACAAGGGGTTTTACTTCGTATTTACTCGATATATTTCTGGTCATAATTCTGACCGTCAGACCACTGCTATTTGACGATCACCCATGGGCGCCCAGATTCCCAGATGATTTTAATAGGTAATCCATAGAGGTTCGATAAACCCTCTTCCGTAATGACCTGGTCCTTAGGGCCCGCAAAGACCATTTCTCCATCCTTAAGGATAGCCACATGGGTGATGGCTGGGATAATTTCCTCAATCTGGTGGGTTACATAGACAAAGGCCTTATCATATTTGTTCTGAAAGGTTTCCAAGGTTTTCAAGAAGAGTTCCCGCCCTGTCAGATCGAGGCCAGCGCAAGGTTCATCAAAAATGAGTAGGTCTGGATCTGCCATGAGGGCCCGAGCCAAGAGAGCCCGTCGTTGTTGCCCCATAGAGCAAGATCCATAGGTCTTATCCTTATGTTGAATTATGTTAAACGTTTCTAAAAGATTTTGCGCCTTGGTCTTTACCTCTGAATCTACATTCTTATAGACCCCAATGGAGGCATAAGCCCCAGATATAACCACATTTTCAATGGTCTGCCTATCTAAGGTAGAGGCAAAAAGGTTGAGAGAAGAGGACACAAAGCCTACCCGTTCTTTAATGTCCGTCCAGATATGCTTACCAAACTCTTCCCCCAGTACCCTAAGGGTACCAGAAGTAGCTGTTTGGTAGGCCGGAATAAAGGAGAGCATGGTGGACTTACCCGCCCCATTGAGGCCTAAAAGGGCCCAGTTCTCCCCCTTTTTAACATGCCAATTTAAGCTCTTGAGGATATCCTTACCATCCCGGCGGAAGCATATATCCTCATAGTGTAAGAGTTCATGTTCTACTGTCATAAACAGCCCCTACATGTCCTGACCACGGCTCATGGCAGTAATACCGGTTTTAGCAATTTCCAAAACTCCATAGCCCTCCATGATTTTAATGAAGCCACGGAGTTTTTCTACATTGCCGGTCACTTCAATAATCATAGAAGACAGAGATATGTCTAAGACATTCCCCCGATAAACATCGGCAATTTGCACGATTTGTGACCGGGTCTCGTGGGTGGCCTTTACCTTGATGAGCATGAGTTCTCGACGAACCACATCTTCTGCAGGGAAAATTTTAACCTTAGCCACATCAACTAGCTTGAAGATTTGTTGTTCAATTTGATCTAGGGACCGATCATCCGCCTCAACGGTCAGCGTGATGCGGGCATAGCCAGGCTTATTGGTTACACCAGAAGTCATCTTGGTAACAGAGAATCCACGGCGGTTAAAGAGGGCCAAGATGCGGGTCCCAATACCAGATGTATTCTTAGCGATTACAAGTATTTGATGTTCTTTATTCATGGTCCAGTACCCCCTTATGGCCCATCATATCAGGCACGTTTTTACCGGCAGGAATCATTGGTAATACATTGGCTTCCCGGCTCACCAAGCAGTTGATGAGGACCCCACGACCTTCTGTAAGTAAGCTTGGCAAGAGAGCCAAATCAGCTTGACTTTCAATCTTAGCAGAAGGAATAGAATAGGCCTCTGCCAACTTGTTAAAGTCAGGGCTAACCGCTAAATCTACAAAGGAATAGCGACGGTCATTGAAGAGTTCTTGCCATTGGCGAACCATGCCCAAGTAGCCATTATTGATGAGGACGATTTTTACATTGAGGTCATATTGACTCATCATCATGAGTTCCTCAGAAGTCATTTGGAAGCCCCCATCCCCTACGATGAGGAGGATGGTCTTATGAGGGGCCGCCACAGCCGCCCCCATAGCAGCAGGCAAGCCATAGCCCATGGTGCCAGCCCCACCAGAGGTACACCAGGTTTTAGGAGCCTTGCAAGTCAAGTACTGGGCCGCCCACATTTGGTGTTGGCCCACGTCAGTTACAATGATAGCCTCCCCCTTAAGCACTTGATCTACCGCTTCTAAGACAGCTTGTGGCATGAGGCGATCATCCATGGCTGGAGGTACCTCCATAGGGTATTCTTCCTTCCAGGCTTTAATTTGCGTCAACCAATCTTGATGTTGGCCTGCTTCAACAAGGCTAGTGAGGTCCGACAAGACTTCCTTCAGATCCCCTACAATCGGCAAATCAACGGCGCAGTTTTTATTCATTTCCGCAGGGTCAATATCGATTTGGATAACCTTAGCCTTAGGCAAGAACTTGCTAGGAAGGCCCGTATAGCGGTCGTGGAAACGGATACCTGCGGCAATCACCAAATCGGCCTCTTCAGAGGCAAAGTTAGAGGCAACCGTCCCATGCATACCGATAAAGCCCAAGGCTTGATCATGGTCGCTAGGAAAAGCACCCAGTCCCATAAGGGTAGTAGCCACAGGGATTTGAGTTTTTTCAGCTAGGGCCTTTAGAGCCTCCGCTGCACTGGACCGAATGGCCCCACCACCAGCGATAATCATCGGTTTTTTGGCAGCCTTAATCAAGGCTGCCGCTTCTTCAACTTGAGCCACATGGTTAGGCCACTCTGTAGTATAGCCTTCCAAATGAATCGGTGCCGAATAGAGGGTATTATACTCATCCATAGGGATGGAAGTAGTTTGTATATCCTTAGGAATATCAATCAAGACAGGACCTGGACGACCTGTAGAGGCGATGTGGTAGGCCTCCTTAATAATGCGAGGAAGGTCCTTGATATCCTGAACCAGGTAATTATGCTTCGTAATAGGCATAGTAATCCCTTGAATATCCGCTTCTTGGAAGGAATCCTTGCCGATCAACATCCGCCCCACTTGGCCGGTAATAGCAATCATTGGAACGGAGTCCATATAGGCAGTCATAAGGCCAGTTACCAGATTAGTAGCACCCGGTCCAGATGTAGCTAAGCAGACACCTACCTTACCAGATACACGAGCATAGGCATCTGCAGCATGGGCTGCCCCCTGTTCATGTCGGACAAAATAATGCTTAATTTCAGGAAAGGAATAGATTTCATCAAAAATCGGAATCACGGCCCCCCCAGGATAACCGAACATATCGGTTACGCCGAGGCGGTGAAGGGTTTCGAGGACAATCCGTGCCCCCTTGATAGTCTCTTGACTCATAGTATGCTCCTTTTTATCACCCTAGTCGCCTAGAGTATCATCTACATAGTTAAGGCGATGAATATCATAGCCATGGGATTTAAATTTATCGGTAATCCGCTTGATATGCTCTTCCCCATTGGTTTCTACGGTTACCTGTAATTCCACTTCATGGAAGCGGTCCAGGTTCTTAAATTGGTTGTGTTCTAGCTTAATAACATTGGCATCTTCTTGCGCCAAAAGTTCGGATACAAAGACCAATTGACCTGGTTTGTCAGGTAGGTTAACGGAAAATGTAAAGATCCGCCCCCGTACAATAAGCCCTTTATTGATCATAGAGGCAATGGTAAGCACATCGATATTACCACCAGATACGACAGATACCACCTTTTTACCCCGGAAGTTCAACTTTTTCAAGGCCGCCAAGGAAAGTATTCCCGCATTTTCTGCCACTAACTTATGCCGCTCTACCAGGAGGAGGAAGGCTTCCATCAGTTCATAATCCGTTACGGTAATGACCTGGTCTACATATTCCTTGATGTAGTTCAAGGTATTAGATCCGATGAGGCCCACCGCTGTACCATCGGCTATGGTAGCCACTTCTTTCAGGGCTACTGGTTCTCCCTCTTCCAGAGCCGCCAAAGCTGAAGCAGCGCCTGCAGGCTCTACACCGATAATCTTGATTTGTGGATTTTTGAGCTTTGCCGCTTCGGCAATACCAGATATGATACCACCGCCACCGACAGGGACGAGCAATACATCCGCATCAGGCAACTCATCTAGAATTTCTAAGGCAATTGTCCCCTGCCCTTCGATGACATCCTCATCATCAAAGGGATGGACGAATACATAGCCTTCTTCTTCCTGTAACTGGCGGGCCTTTTGGTAGGCATCATCATAAATTTCTCCGTGGAGGACGACCTCAGCCCCATACTTCTTAGTCGCATTGACCTTAATCAAAGGGGTATGTTTAGGCATGACGATAACCGCTTTAATTCCCAAGCGTTGAGCTGCCAAGGCCACCCCTTGAGCATGGTTGCCCGCAGAGGCGGCTATAACACCCCGTTCCTTTTCTTCCTTGGTCAATTTAGAAATCCTATTATAGGCGCCCCGTACCTTGAATGATCCTGTAATTTGTAGGTTTTCAGGCTTAATATAGACGTCATTACCAGATTCTTCAGAGAAGACATCAGAATGAATGAGTTTTGTTTTTACCGTCACCGTCCCCAAGCGCTCCTTGGCTTCGATATAGTTGTAAAGTTTATGCATAGATTTTCCTCATCTACTCTCTAGGGACCTATAAAGATGGACTAGCAAATCCTGCTAGTCCATCGGCCCTATTATGAATTTGCTAAGTCTTAGTCTTCTAAGATTTCAATAGCCCCTTGCGCAGCAGAGGATACGTGCATAGCATATTTTTTCAAATAGCCTGTTACATTGGCCTTATATGGTTTCAAACTAGCCTTACGATCAGCAATTTCTTGGTCGGACAATTTAACTTCTAACTTACCATTAGGAATATCGATGTTAATGATATCCCCATCTTGTACGATAGCGATGGTTCCACCAGCAGCAGCTTCTGGAGATACGTGGCCAATGGATGCACCACGAGTAGCACCGGAGAAACGACCATCCGTAATAAGCGCTACAGAGTCACCTAAGCCCATACCTGTAATAACAGAGGTAGGTGTGAGCATTTCACGCATGCCAGGACCACCCTTAGGGCCTTCATAGCGGATAACAACTACATCACCCTTGACAATCTTGCCACCCATAATAGCCTCACATGCCTCTTCTTCAGAGTTGAAGCACTTAGCAGGACCGGAATGAACGAGCATCTTAGGATCTACGGCACCGGACTTAACAACAGATCCATCGACTGCTAAATTCCCTTTTAAAACAGAGATGCCACCAGTAGCTTGTACCGGATTATCCCAAGGATGGATAACATCTTGGTCTTTAACAACAGCCAACTTAGCAATATCCCCTTGACTGTGGAGGGTAACAGACTTGGCATCCCTATGGAGACGGCCATTTTCAGCCAAGCGTTGCATAACGGCAGGAATCCCACCAGCTGCATCTAGGTCTTCGATGAAGTACTTACCAGATGGAGACAATTTGGAAAGCTGTGGTGTTTTTTGTGCGATTTCATTGAAGTCATCTAGGGTGAGTTCAACACCCGCTTCATGTGCGATAGCTGGCAAGTGAAGAGCTGTATTGGAAGACCCACCCAAAGCCATATCTACAGCTACCGCATTTTCAAAGGCTTGGCGAGTCATAATATCTTTTGGACGAAGATTAGCTTGTAAAACCTTTAAGATTTGTTGACCAGCGGACTTAGCCAAACGTTGACGGGCAGAGTAAACGGCAGGAATCGTCCCATTGCCTGGAAGGCCCATACCCAAGGCTTCGGTCAAGCAGTTCATGGTGTTGGCCGTATACATGCCAGAGCAGGACCCGCAAGTAGGACAAGCGTCTTGTTCGATTTCATGAAGTTCTGCATCATCCATCTGGCCGGTTTGGTGTTTGCCTACCGCTTCAAAAACATCGGAAAGGCCTACTTTTTTACCGTGGTGAACGCCTGCTAACATGGCCCCACCAGATACGAAGATGGATGGCAAATTGAGTCGAGCTGCAGCAATCAACATGCCTGGTACTACTTTATCACAATTGGGGATAAAGACCATCGCATCAAAAGGAGTAGCCATAGCAGTTGCTTCGATAGAGTCAGCAATGATATTACGGGTAACCAAGGAATACTTCATACCCACATGGTTCATAGCCAAGCCATCGCAAATACCGATGGTGTTAAATTCAATAGGTACCCCGCCGGCGTTACGGATGCCATCCTTAACGGATTGAACGAGCTCTTTGAGGCCCTTGTGGCCTGGAACGATTTCATTAAAGGAATTGGCAATACCAATAATAGGTCTCCCCATTTCTTCGTCTACAAAACCCAAAGCATTTAACAGGGATCTATGTGGCGCGCGAGCAGCACCTTGTGTCAAATTATCACTTCTACTCATGATGGTCTCCTCTTTCACTTGAAGATGATTTTGGGCCAAAGCCCTGTATATAGCTAGAAAGCAGAAAAGGACGATTCCTAGGAATCGTCCTTTTTAAGCTCGCCCAAGAGCGAGGAAAAATCATACCACCTTCAATGCCTAGTATAGTACTCAGTGTACCATTTCAAGAGCATTTAGACAATGGCTTCCATGGACTTTTGTCCATTTTCATTAGACATTTATCTTAGAAGGAAAGTTCTACGCCTAAGCGGTAGTTGCGACCTGGCATAGACCACCAGTCCCCTGCGCCACCATAACTAACATTCGTTGCTTCTGCATAATAAGTATCAAAGAGGTTATTCACAGCACCAAAGATTTTAATATTTTCATTAGCTTGGTAGTTGGCAGACAAGTTAGCCACTGCATAGGAATTACGTGGGAAAGCAGGCCCATGAGAAGATACAGGGCCACGACGGTTAGCGGCGATGCGCATATCAAAGTGAGCATCCCACTTATTGTGTGCATAGTCTAGACCTGTGACAATTTCATGCTTAGGTACATAACCATTGATATTAGCAGCAGACTTAGCACCAGCCTTAACATTAGTATAGGTATAGCCTATACGAGTTGCCCAGTTAGCACCTATCTTCTTTTGTAAATCTGCAGAGAAACCGTAAGCCTTCTCATCATTTACATTTTCATAAGCCCCTGCATATGGATTTGTTGGTGTAGGATGTGCTACATAACCGATTTTGTCAGTTGTTTTACGGGCGAATACGGAAGCATTACCGGAAAGACTTTGGTCCCATTTATGATGTACCCCAGCAGACCACTCATAACCTTGTTCCGGTTTTAAATTAGCATTACCGGAATATTGATCATAGAGTTGGTAGGCAGACGGTGCCACAAAGAAACGGTTATAGGCTAGATAAACGTTAGTCTTATCATTCACATCATAGCCCACAGACATATGTGGCGACGTATGGGTGCCAAAGGCAGAATGGTGGTCAAGACGAAGGCCCGGTGTCAAGGTCCACTTAGGAGCGATCTTATAGGCATCTTGAATGTAATAAGCCATATTGGTAACTTTTTTATTGTTTACTGTCATAGCCTTATATTGTTCCCATTCGAAGCCACCTATAGCCGTATGCTTACCTTTTGCATAAGTTACTTGGTCCCCTACTTGTACACCGCGAACCTTAAGGGCACTAGCTCCATAGGTTGGATCATTGTCGCGCGTATCATATTCATTACGACCCACATGCAAGGAATGTTTCCAATTATCGTTAATCCGATTATCCCAAACAGCTCGGAAGGAATCATACTTACGATGACCATTCCGGATATGGTTCAAGCTACGCATACTATCTGCATAAGTCACATTAGCCCGATAAGAATCATAGGCTAAACGAACATCATTGTTCTTATCAATTTCATCGCCCACCATGAAAGATGCCGTATGAGAATGATTGGACTGAGTAACTCTTTGACCACGGGCATCTTTGAAGTCCCCCATATGATCCTTTACATAAGAAGCACGCCAGTAGATATTGCCTTGCCGGCCTTCATTGGCAATTCCATATTGTTCTTGGTTGTAAGAACCACCCATGAGACGGACCTTTGTCTTCATCCCTTCTTGTGGTTTAGCAGTAATGACATTAATAACGCCCCCTACTGCGTTAGACCCATAGAGGGATGAAGCAGCCCCTTTAAGAACTTCTACCCGATCAACATTGTCAATATTTTGGAACGTTTGCACCGGTGTGAAATAACCGATATTAGGCATGGTCATAGATAGACCATCTACCAAATATTGCACATTGTTAGATCCATTAATCCGAATTGCATTAGAAGACTCATAACCAGCTGGAGCAAATACTTGTTGGTAGACACCAGGCACAGTACGAAGCGCTTCTTCCATGTTTGTCACATGGCGGTCTTGGAGTTCCTTACCAGTCACTACAGACATATTAGCAGGGACCTTAGATACAGGTTCCTCTGTCCGCGTACCTGTCACTACCAAGGTATCAAAATTAGGGTATTCTACAGTACTAGCATCTACTGCCCATACGGAAGTGGTCGTAGCAGCTAAGACAGCTAGAGTTGTTAAAGCAAGGCGTTGCTTGGTTGTTACTTTCATAATATTTCCTTTCAATACAATACAATACAATCTCAAGTATTAATAGCCATAGAGGTCATGAGCTAGTGCATCCATGGCATCCACCATATATTGGGAATAGGTCATAAGAGGTTTTGCATCAATCTGATAAACCTGGCCTTCTCGTACCGCTGTTACATGAGCAAAGGCTGGATCATTCATAATATCATCTACAGTCGTATCCGGTCTATTAGGGCTACTGTAGTCATTAGTAGGGACGATAATGACATCCGGATTATAGGCAATTACATCCTCCCTAGACCCATTTACATATTGGGTATAGCCCAAGGCAGATGCGACATTCTTAAAATGTACATAGTGAGTCATATCATCAAAGACGGACCCAGTTCCCCCAGTCAAACCTGTCGCGGTCATATAAGCAACAGATTTTTGAGGAGTAAAGCTACTAGTAGATTTCTTAATCGATTCTACCTTGGCATCCATATCCTCAACTAAGGCTTTGCTCTTATCAGTAGCATTGACAAGGTCACCCAAGTTTAAGATTAACTCTTCTGATTCCTTTATACTGCGGGGCACCACATAGACATACACTGGTAAACCAGAATCCCGTAAGCTTTGAATCACATCAGCCCCCACGTAATCAGGGATAATGACTAGGTCTGGATTAAAGGATACTACAGATTCTACAGAGGACTTAACCCGACCTTGCACCTGTGCGGATTGATCTGGCACATTATTAGCCGTTCCCGATATAGCCACCACTCGATTAGGATCTACTAATGAGAGGATGATATCATCCGTAGCCGCCCCTACTGAAATAATTCGGCTTGGCGTCTTAGGTACGCTGACATGTATCCCCATGTTATCCACTAGGTCACGCTGCCCATTACCACCTAAGCTCGGCAGGCCACATCCAGTTAGGCTAAGGACACAGGTAACCAGAGCCACAAGGAGGGCTAGGGCAAAAGATTTTTTCAACTTCATCTCAAACCTCCTCGTTCAAAATATAGAGGCGGCGATTACCATGCCGCCCATCATCATACACATCAGCCTTCATACCGTAGGCCTTCAGGAGATTATCCCCTGTTAGAACGGCCTTAGGTCCACCATCCGCTAAAACCTGTCCCTCTTTCAAAAGGACTAGACGATTACAATACTTGGCAGCTAGTTCTAAATCATGGACAACCACTAACGCGCTTCCTCCCTTTTGGGTGAAGGTGCGCACCTTATTAAACAGCCCTTCCCCATTAACTAGGTCCAAGGCTGATACAGGTTCATCCAAACATAAGAGAGGCGTTTCTTGTGCTAAGGCTTTAGCCAAAAAGACCAGTTGCCGTTGGCCTCCAGATAGACTCTCCACTAGGCGGCCTCGCAAGTTCCAAAGGCCCAATTTCTCCAAGACCCTTTTAACAATCTCACGGTCTTCTGCCCCCTCCTTTTGGTACCACTTGAGATAGGGGGTCCTTGCTAAGAGAACTAACTCTTCTACGGAGTAACCAACAGGAATTGGAGGATCTTGTTCCATATAAGCCAAGCATTTAGCCAAATCTTGGTTAGATAAGCCCTGAATGGATTGACCATCAAAGGTAATACTACCCTGGGTAAGCGGTAAAAATCCCCCTATAGCTTTAAGGAGGGTTGACTTACCGGCCCCATTGGGACCTACTAGGCCCACCAATTCTCCCTTGCCCAAGTTTAAGGAGATATCTTTTACTATAGGGCGACCGCTTAGACTAAGGCTTACATCAGTTACCGAAAGCTTCATAGCCTACCTCCCTTCCGCATACCATACAAGAGATAGAGGAAGTAGGGTGCCCCGATAAGGGCCGTAACTACACCTACCCGAACCTCTCCCGCAAAGGGTATAAGGCGCCCCAGTGTATCACAGGCTACCAAGAAACTAGCCCCACCCATAGCTGCGGCTGGTAAGAGACGACGGTGATCAGGCCCTACCAAGCGACGCATGATATGAGGCACAACCAAGCCTACAAATCCAATGGTCCCACTAATACACACAGCCGTAGCTGTCAATATAGAAGCGAGGAAGATAAAGAGGACACGATAGGCTGTAACCGGTAAGCCTAAGGCTTTAGCCTCTACATCACCAAGGGCCATAACATTGAGCTGTCGGCCTAGGATGAGGAGGATGGCCCCTGCTACTAGGATAGGTCCCAAGCCCATAGCCACATGAGACCAGTGGCGAGCCTCAAGACCGCCTATCATCCAAAAGAGGAAGGTCTTAATCTGTAGGTCTGGAAGGGTCGTCAAGAGACCCGATGTGAGGGCTCCACAAAAGAGGCTGACTGCTAGCCCGGCTAAGAGGAGGATAGAAGGATTAATCCGCCCCCCTCTAAGGGTAATGACGATGGCCACAAGCAATGTGACAAAGGCCCCCACCAAGGCAAAGGCTGGCATGGCCCAATAGGACAGGGTAGCCGCCCCCGTTACCAAGGCAAGAATGGCCCCCAATCCTGCCCCAGAGCTCAGGCCCAAGATACCTGGATCCGCTAAGGGGTTAGAAAATAGGCCTTGCATAACAGTACCCGCCAAGGCCAAGGCACCACCTACCAAGAGGCCTACCAAGATGCGGGGCATACGGAGATACCAAAAGGCTGCTGTCTGCTCCGGTGTTAAATAGGTCACTTGATCAGACGCCACTCCTAAGACCTGAAGAAGGCTTTTAAAAGCACCCAGAACAGGTACATCAATGGTCCCTAGAAGGAGCGAAGCTACTACAATGAGCAGCATAACAAGAAGGGCCCAAAGATAGATCCATTTAGATTGTTTATTCATAGCATATCCCTTTTTTAAATCTATCATTACACACATGAAAAAAGCGCATTATCTTGGGATAATACGCTCTTATAGTCAGCTTATAAACCTGCCTCTATACCTGGCAGACACCTACTATAATCACCTATCTATCGCTCGTAGATTAAAACGGAGATTCTTAAATAGGCAGTTCTCCTGGCTTGGCTTCATCGCTTCTCTCCCCTTCTCAGATTGCTCCAATGGTATATTGAGAGTCGCTCGTCCATACAGTGGCGGGACCGCACCGGCTTTACACCGATTTCTCTATTAAGTCATAGGACACCTATTCTCATGTATGCAATTGCAATTAGTATAAGGTTTACAAATGAGAATTACATGATATTTTAATTTTAATCTAAGCCCTATGTGGAAAGCTTTCTGGAGGTCAGCTAATCTTTCTTACCTAAGCGCCTTAGCAGGATTCCAAAAAGGCTTTGATCTTAGGATTTTTTCTAAGGTCCTCCATCTCTTGATCATTCAAGAGTTTTACCTTATCCCTGTCATTATTAACCAGGCATAAAAAGCCCACATAGTCGCCCTTATTAGCCCTAAATTGATGGAGGGTCTTGCCGGGCACTTCTACGAAGTCACCCGCTTTTACATCGTAAATTTGATCACCCAAGAGGCATTGACCATGGCCGCGAAATATCATGACCATGTGGGTATGTTCATGCCATTCTAAGGTAGAGTAACCACCAGGCTTAACCTCAAAGTAGCGAAATTGACAAGGAATATCAAAAGCCCCATTAAAGAGGACCTGCCGGGTTACATCCTTAAAAGGAGACCCATCTTGTTTATAAACTAGGGTGGATGTACCCTCCCAGGTAAAATCATCTACATTAAAACGTTTAATCATAGTACACCTATAAAAAAGAGCCCCTAAAGGGCTCTTATCTCATTCTTAATCGAACAATTTCTTAATGGCACCAAGGAAGCCGCCGTGGCTATGCACGTAAGGTTTCACTTCGCTGACTTCGAAACCAGTTTTTTCAATGGCCGCGGAGATAGTATTTTCATCAATCTTTGCTTCTTCAAAGGAAATCGTTGCTGTTTTATCGCCCAAGTCTACATGAGAGGACAAAACCCCTGGCAAACCGAGGGTTGTACCTTCAACAGTTTCCTTACAGTTATTGCACATCATGCCAGGCACAACAAATACTTTTGTTACTACACCATTTTCTTGGCCACAGCCACATTCTTTACACATAAAATACCTCCTTACAACAACGATTATTTTTCGTCTGCGTGTTTATCTTTTTGCTCGTTAACAGCACCTGCTGTCACATCGATAGTAGTGGCATCTTTTACTTCTTTTTTAGCATCATCCACAGTGGATTTAGCTCCGCCCATAGCCCCTTTAAATTCATTCAAAGACTTGCCCAAGGCCTTGCCCACTTCTGGCAATTTACCAGGACCAAAGATAACCAATGCGATAATCAAGACGATGATTAATTCTTGTACGCCAATGCCGCCCATATCTATACTCCTTAATTAGTACTCACTCATGCCTAAATTAGGTCTATAATTTAGTGTATCATGTTATGCCCCTGCTGACCAGTTTTGACAATCTTAGAGCTTCAGTTTTTATAAAAACTAGCCTTGTCTTAGAGTAGCTCCTTCATAGGCCTCTTGATCAACGAACCAAAGGATATCATCTTGGCATAAAACTGCACCTGGCAAGACCTCTTGTAAACGTTCATCCCAAGAAAATCCTTCAAAATCCTTCCGTTGATAGAGAACTTTGCGAAGGGCCGCCCGTTTTCGTTCCCCTACAACGCCAAACCATACGGTGGAGGCCTTGGCCAAGAAGGAGAAGGTCATGGAAACCCGATCCCACACCTTGCCATCTTTCACAGGGACCGCCCAATGGTCTGTATCGGTAAGAACAGATGATTTAGGGAAAAGACCCGCAATATGCCCATCCTGCCCTAGATCCAAAATAACTAGGTCCAAGGCCGCTTTATCCAAGCCACGTAAGACATTTTTTAGTTCTTGCTCGTATTCAGCAGCAGCGTTCATGAGAGAACCGCCCGACATAGGCACGCCATAGAGGTGGACCACATCAGATACCGCCCCATCTACTAGGCGTGCGATTCGACCGTAGTAAGAATCAGGGTCATCGTAATCAACAAATCGTTCATCAGTCCAGAGGAAATAGGTGTCCTCCCAATTGACCTTCTGGTTATAGAGAGGATCTACCAAAACCGCCATAAGACCTTCTACAACGGAACCGCCCGTAATTCCTACCACGCAGGCTCCCGTTTTTTGAATCACTTCATTAGAGTAGTTCACAAAGGCATCGGCCATGGCGCGATACACATTGTCTGCACTAGCAGACAAACGAATCACATCTTCAGACATTATTTCACCCTTATATTAATACAAGCACAAACCAGTCAAGAGACTGAATCAGGCTACTATTAGTATAGTCAATACGAGAAAAGTATACTCCCATTCATGACAAGAGGCAAGGCAAGGTGAGGAGCAGCCTTACAAGAGGGCGCTAACCAAAAGCCTATTCAACAAGAAGGGCTTCATCATCAATCACGGCCTTAGACCCCCGCGTCCCAGTCCGGATCCGCATGGAGTCAGCTACATCGTAGACGAAAATTTTTCCGTCCCCCACCTTACCGGTTTGCAAGGCCTTTCGAGCCGCTTCCATAACCGCATCAACCGGAACTTGGCAAACTACGGTTTCTACCTTGACCATAGGAACTAAATTCACGTTATATTCCTTGCCCCGGTAGACTTCCTTATGACCCTTCTGCAAGCCACAACCATACACTTGGCTAACCGTCATCCCTTGTACACCAATAGTATTCAAGGCTTCTTTTAAATCTTCCAAACGCTCAGGGCGAGCGATGATATCGATCTTGGTCATCTTGTCCATCTGCTAATCTCCTCCCTTATATAGTCTCTTTCTTACTAATCATTTCCTATGAAAGCTATCACAGTTATTAAGAATCATACAATGTTATATGTATTCTACAGTTTTTAATATGATATGTCTCCATCTATTATACTGCTATTAAGTGACCTCAAGCTCACTATACAGGATCTTATTCCTTATGATTCATAGAGGCTACCAATTTATCCAACTCACTCCCCGTCCCACTAGCAGATAAGGCGTTAGTAGAGAAGATAGAGTGGTTATAAGCACTTTCACCATGTTGGACGATATCCATACCAGCTGTTTCTGCACTGATATCTACCCGCATATCCATAACGAGGGAAATGACCTTATAGAGAAGGTAAGATCCTACTATAGCTAAGGCATAAGCGATGACGATAGAAAGAATTTGAGCTAAGAACATATGCGTTTCTCCATAGTAAAGGCCGTTAGCCCCAGCTGGATTAATGGTCACAGACCCCCATATACCGGTAGCAATAGCACCCCAAGTACCGCCGACACCATGGACACCAAAGGCATCTAAAGAATCATCATAACCCAATTTATTTTTTAATACTGCCACGGCTAAATAACAGATAGCCCCACCTAGGGCCCCAATCCAAATGCTAGGAAGGATACCTACAAAGCCAGCACCTGGTGTGATAGCCACAAGGCCTGCCACACAGCCAGAGGCGGCACCAAAGAGGGTCGGTTTACCTTGCAAAAGCCATTCTGTAAAAACCCAGGCTAAAGCGCCTGCAGCAGCTGATACTTGCGTGGTCATAAAGGCATTAACAGCTAATTCATTCGCTCCTAAGGCAGAACCTCCATTAAAACCGAACCAACCGAACCAAAGCATGGAAGCCCCTAACACAACCATGGGCAAATGATGGGGCAACATAGGCGCCTTGCCATAGCCATGGCGTTTTCCCAAAAGAATGCAGAGTACTAAACCGGACACACCGGACAAGATATGGATAACTAAACCACCTGCAAAATCCAGAGCGCCCAAGCGGGCTAACCAGCCCCCACCCCATACCCAATGGGCCATAGGGTTATAAATGAAGAAAGACCAAAGGAGAGCAAAAACAACAAAGGCCTTGAACTTGATTCGTTCCGCAAAAGATCCTGCAATCAGGGCTGGTGTAATAACAGCGAACATACATTGAAAGGCAGCAAAAAGAAGCTCTGGAATCCCAGTATCCTTCATAATATGGCCTGCTACATGTTCCAGCCCCAACTTATTAAGGCTACCGATAATACCGCCTATATCATCTCCGAAAACTAAGGTGTAGCCAATCAGAACCCATTCAATGGTAATGAGGGCTATCATAAAGATAGAGTGCATAATGGTATTCAAAACATTCTTAGACCGCACCATACCCCCATAAAAGAAGGCTAGTCCTGGGGTCATAAAGAAAACTAAGGCCGTAGACATCAACATCCATGCCACATTACCCGTATCTAACATAAGAGGCTCCCCTTTATAAACTATATATACCGACTCCCAAAGAAGGCCTATAAAACAAAAGACGCCTTGCTAGATTAAATCTAACAAGACGTCATTGTCTTTTATGCTCTTATGGGTTGTGACTTATGCCACTTAATGAATATATATTAATATCCACTCTCTAGTGTGTCAAGAAAAAAGCACTCTGTCGAAACAAAGTGCTTTAAGCTATGGTGCGGTTGGAGGGATACGTAAACAACTTAGGTCTCTAGGAGCATAGCGACGCAGAGGCCTTAGTGTGTCGATCTCTCCCACGAAAAAAGGACCCCACCCAAGTGAGATCCTTAGCTATGGTGCGGTTGGAGGGACTTGAACCCTCACGAGCGTATGCTCACCACCCCCTCAAGATGGCGTGTCTGCCGTTCCACCACAACCGCATGTTGTGTGTTAGTATGGTGCCTCAGGACAGGATCGAACTGTCGACACACGGATTTTCAGTCCGTTGCTCTACCAACTGAGCTACCGAGGCATGATTTTTTGTAAAAAAAAATGGCGACCCCGATCAGATTTGAACTGACGATCTTCGCCGTGACAGGGCGACATGTTAACCGCTACACCACGGGGCCGTTTCTCAGGTACTTGCTTATTATATGTGTTCTCAGAATTTCTGTCAATACGGATTTAGGATTTTTTCCTATATTATTTGTGAAGGTAGCCCTTCCAGAAGGATGGGAGGAAGAGGACCAAAATGGCGAAGATTTCAAGCCGCCCTAAGATCATATCTACAATGCAAACCAGCTTAGCCCCATCGCTAAGACCAGAGAAGGATCCCGTTGGCCCAAAGTCTCCAAAGGCTAAGCCTACATTACCTAACATACCCGCAACAATACCCAAGGAGTTTTCTACCGATAGGTCTAGGCTGGTCAAGACTAATACCGACAAAATATAGGTCAAAATATAGAGAAAGAAGAACTGGGCTGCCCTATCAAGAGTTGTTTGATTAACGGCCTGGTTGTTGAGGCGCACAGGAGATATGGCATCGGGATGAGCCCCTTCTCGTAAGCTACGCACCAATTGCCGCCAAAGGATTAGGATACGGAACATCTTAATCCCCCCTGTCATGGATCCCGTACAGCCTCCTAGGAAGGTGGCTACATAAAGGACGCCCTGGGCCCCTACAAACCAATCTGTATAGTCCACCACGGCAAAGCCAGTCCCCGTTTGCATGGATACATACATAAAAGCGCCAGTTGATAGTAATTCTAAGGGCCCCATAGAAGTATCCGACAAGGCTAAGCAAATAATAACCAAGAGAGAGCCTAGTGTTAAGAGAAGACCGTAAAAGCGAATTTCCGAATTCTTCCACAGGAGTGACAGCTTACGACGACGAATCCCCGATACATACAGGGCAAAATTACCTCCAGCTAGAATCATAAAGATGATGAGAACCCACTCCACTAAAGGCGCATGATTGTAGGCCATAACGCCTGCAGAGGTTGGCGACAAGCCCCCCGCTCCCATAAGGGATAGGGAATAATTTAAGGAATCAAAGAGGGATACCCCAGCTAAGTAAAGGGAACCTATGCAGGCCAGGGTAATCCCTATATAAACATACCAAAGATGTTGGGCAATCTGCCGAACCCGAGGAATCAGACCACCTGCATCCTGGACGGAGCTTTCAGCATAGAAGAAATAGGAGGATTGGGCCCCTAGGGACTTAACAAAGGCCACCAAGAGGACCACAATCCCCAAGCCCCCCAACCAATGGAGGAGGGACCGCCAGAGAATATAGGTTTGCGACAAGTCATCTACATCATCGATGATGGTGCCTCCGGTAGTAGTCAAACCCGAGGTAGCTTCAAAGATAGCATCATACCAAGTAGGTACTACATGCCCCATCTTGAAAGGAATCGCCCCAAGGAGGATGGCTAAAATCCAAATGAGGGATACGGACAAGAATCCATCTCGTAGGGTATAGGTCTTCTGAGTCCGTCCTATGAGGCGTAAAAATCCTGCTAAAATCAGGCCTAAAAGACAGGAACCCATAAAGACATATTCCCCCTGCCCCTCCATTAAACTCGCTACATGAGGTACTAAAAAGAAGAGGGAAAATACAAATATAACAAGGCTGACAATATGGAAAACACCCTGTATACGCATACTCTCACCTCCTCCACGAGAAAATAGTAAATTTTATTTCAAGAATT
>URSE01000004.1 GCA_900550455.1 uncultured Veillonella sp.
GTATAGTTTTAATGACACATACTATAGAATTAATTCTAATAAAAATATAGGAGGCCTTTATGGCTATTTATAATGGAATGCTACCCCTTATCAACAAAGAGGAAGTAAAGCGCTATGCGGGCATAGCTCATGCGGAAGACTTTCCTGAAAATTTAGTGCAAGAAGCTTGTAAGGAAATCCAACTACTAGCTACGCCCAAGGGGGTCTATCAAGAATACGACTACGATGCTGAAAGCAAGACCATTCTCTCCAATCCACCGCTCAAGATTGAAGGTCGAATTATAGAAAAACATTTAGAGAAATCCTCTAAAGTTTATGTCCTTGGCGTCACCGTCGGAGAAGATGTGGAAGAGCGGTCTTCCGCCCTCTTTAAAGAAGGAAATTACACCTTAGGCCTATTACTAGATGCGGCAGCCACTACTGCAGTGGAACAAGTAGCCGATCAAGTCAACGAAGTAATCGATCAAAAGGCCAAAAAACAAGGCTATGCTACAACCTGGCGCTTCTCCCCAGGCTATGGGGACTGGCCTTTGGAAATTCAGCCCCAGTTGGGCAAAATTATCAAAACAGAGCAAATAGGCTTAGAGGTTACTAATAACTTCCTCCTCTTCCCCCGTAAATCCGTCACAGCCATCATAGGCTGTATGCCAGGAGACCAATGTTTAACAACCAAACGGGGTTGCTCCTCTTGCTCACAAAAGGACTGCCAATCTCGAAAACTTCCATCCAAGGATTAAGAACTCACACTACGCTAACTTACGATACTAACTATAGATAAGGATAGAATTTATGTATATATTTGACGGTGCTATGGGCACAATGTTACAAGCAGCAGGCCTAGAAGAAGGCTACTGCCCTGAACTCTTTAATGTAGAAAAACCAAATGTCGTTAAGGATATCCATGGTAACTACCTCCAACATGGGGCTGATATTATTACTACCAATACCTTTGGGGCCTGTAGCCTCAAGTTGGAAGACTATGGACTCCAAGACCGTGTAGCCGAAATCAATACAGCTGCTGTTAAAGTGGCCAAAGAAGCTATTGCCATGTATAAGCCAGAAGCTCGCGTAGCTGGATCTATGGGGCCAACGGGTCGGTTTTTACAACCACTTGGTAATATGTCCTTTGACTCTATCTATGAATCCTATCGAGAACAAGCAGATGCTCTGATTGAAGCAGGGGTCGACTTCATCATCATTGAAACCATTATCGATGTACAAGAAATGCGGGCAGCTCTCTTAGCTTCCTTAGATGCAAGACAAGCAGCAGGTAAGACCAAAGATCAGGTACAAATCATCTGCCAATTTTCTTTCTCTGAAGATGGTCGTACCATCACCGGCACTCCACCAGAGGTTGCCACTACCATCGTAGAAGCTATGGGGGCTGACATCATTGGTATCAACTGCTCCTTAGGACCAGAGCAAATCGAACCTCTCATAAAGAAGATTGCTTCCGTTACTAACCTACCTATTTCCTGCCAACCAAATGCGGGCATGCCTCAACTTATCAACAAACAAACTGTCTTCCCCCTCTCAGCAGAAGATATGGGCCCTCTCATGATTCCTATTGCTGATGCAGGAGCATCTTACCTAGGTGGTTGCTGCGGCACAACTCCAGCCCATATTCAGTCTATAGCCAATGCCATCAAGGATCATACACCTAAGAAACGTCCTCATGTAGAGGCTAAAACGATCATCACTAGCCGAACTAAGCTCTTAGAGCTAGGTCATGGTGTTAAACCCCTCATCATTGGAGAACGGATCAATCCAACTGGTCGTAAGATCCTGGCACAGGAACTACGAGATGGATCCTTCATCCGGGTTAAACGAGATGCCCTAGACCAAGTGGAAGCAGGGGCTGACATTTTAGATGTCAACATGGGCGTAGCTGGCATGGATCAAAGCCCTCTCATGGAAAAAGCTATCTTTGACCTCTCCATGTTAGTAGAAACACCGCTCTCTATCGATACCTTAGACCCAGCAGCTATGGAAATAGCCCTCAAGAACTATCCTGGCCGAGCCCTTATTAATTCCGTCAACGGGGAGGAAGAATCTATCACCCATGTTATGCCTTTAGCTAAACGCTATGGCGCAGCCCTCCTCTGCCTTCCTATCTGTTCAGGGGATCTGCCAGAAAAAGCAGAAGAACGTGTAGCCTTAGCTGACTCTATCGTCAACCGGGCTTACTCATACGGCCTTAAGCCGCAGGACCTCCTCTTGGATCCCCTTGTATTAACCTTAGCTTCTGGAGAGGATTCGGCCCGCCAAACCTTGCGGACACTCCAACTCTACAAAGAAAAATTCGGTTTCCCTACGGTTATGGGCTTATCCAATATTTCCTTCGGAATGCCACAAAGGCCATACCTAAATGGTCAATTTCTAACTATGGCCTTGGCCTCTGGTCTGACTACGCCGATTATGAATCCACTGAACTATGCCGCTAAAAAGGCTTTTATTTCCTCTACAACCCTCTTAGGTTGGGACCCTGGGTCAGCTCAATTTATCAAGGATTACGGCTATGAGGATGAAACAACAGCCCCTGGTAACGCAGCTCCAAAGGGTCCTGCTAAGGCCTCCTTTGACTCTAATGACCCTCTAGCCAACATCAGGACCTGTGTGGAACAAGGTGAAAAAGAAGCCATTGTAGACCTAGTAAAAAAGGCCCTTGCCGACGGTATTGACCCTCTAGATATAACTAAAAAAGGACTCTCGGAAGCCATGAACGTCGTAGGGGAAAAGTTTGGTTCTGGAAAACTCTTCCTGCCACAAGTTATGTTGGCCGCAGAAACCATGCAAGCGGCTTTCAACACCATTAAGGAAATTATCCCTGCTTCTGACAGCTTAGATAAAGGAACTGTTGTGGTAGCTACCGTTAAGGGTGATATCCACGACCTGGGTAAAAATATCGTGGCCGCCCTCCTAGAAAATAATGGCTACAAAATCATTGATTTAGGCAAGGATGTTGAGCCAGAAGTTATTGTCCAAGCCATTAAGGATAATAAAGCCTCCATGGTTGGAATCTGTTCCCTCATGACCACCACCATGCCACAAATTGATAACACCATTGCAGCCATTAGAGAAGCTGGCCTAGATACAAAAGTTATGGTTGGCGGTGCTGTAGTATCCCAAGACTATGCAGACCAAGCTGGCGCAGACCTCTATGCCAAGGATGGCATAGCTGCTGTTAATAAGGCGAACGAATTCTTCGAAGGCCATACACATTAAGGAGATTAGCATGACATTACGAGAAAAACACAAACAAGGACAGTTTACCATCACCGTGGAATTAGATCCTCCTAAGTCGTCCTCTGCCCAAAAGGTCTTCGAGCAAGCAGCCCGCCTCAAGGGGAAGGTAGATGCCATCAACATCGCCGACAGTCCTATGTCTAAGATGCGTATGTCTCCTATATCCCTTTCCTTCCTCCTTCACCACAAGGAAGGGATCGAAACCATCTTCCACTTGACCTGTCGAGACCGCAATATTATCGGTCTCCAATCAGAGTTATTAGGGGCTGCTGCTTTGGGTGTAAACAATATCCTAACCCTTACAGGTGATAAACCGGACCATGGAGACCATCCCTTTGCCAAATCGGTCTTTGAAGTTGACTCTATGGGGCTCCTACATATTGCAAAAACACTCAATGAAGGTAAAGATATGGCTGGTAATAGCCTAGACCAACCGACTCATTTCTATATTGGGGGCACTGGTAATCCAGGTGCTGATGACCTTACTATAGAAGAGCAAAAGCTAGCTGCTAAGATCAAGAATGGGGCTAACTTTATTCAAACACAACCTATTTATGATTTAGATCAGGCTAAACGCTATATCGACCGTATGTCCAAGTTCGATATTCCTATCATGCTAGGACTCATTCCCCTCAAATCCTTTAAGATGGCCACCTATCTTCATGAAAAGGTACCTGGTATCCACTTGACCCAAGACATCTTGGACCGCGTTGAAAAGGGCGGCAAGGAAGCGGGCACAGAAATCGCCATCGAAACCTTAGAAGAAATTAAAAAGATGGCCGCTGGTGTCCATATCATGCCTCTCAATGATATCGATACAAGCCTAGAAATTATCAATCACCTATAGCAATTACAAAAATACCCTAACTGATTGTAGATTAAAAACAAATCAGTTAGGGTATCTTTTTATTTTTGAATTGTTCCATACAAAACCCAGGTTTGGGCCTTGTCCACCTTGGCCTTAACCGTATCTCCCACACGGAGATCTGGATCTTCTGGAAATAGAATCATCTTGTTGCCATCTGTGCGACCGAACCACATGTGTTCATTTCGCTTACTAGGACCTTCTACAATGATATCAAAGGTCTGCCCCTCCATAGGCTGATTGCGCTCATAGGAAATCTCATTTTGTACATCCATAAGGGTTTGCAAGCGGACTCGTTTAACTTCCTCATCCACCTGGTCTCCAAATTCAGCAGCAGGGGTGCCAGACCGTTTAGAGTAGATAAAAGAATAAACCATATCATAGCGGATTTCCTTAAGAGCCTCTAGGGTCATTTGAAAGTCCTCTTCCTTTTCGCCAGGGAAGCCTACGATAATATCTGTGGTCATAACTAGGTCAGGCATCTTGTCGCGGGCATAAGCCACCAATTCCTTATACCAGTCTAGACTATACTTACGGTTCATACGGCGCAAGATTTCAGGAGATCCAGATTGTAATGGTAAATGCATCATATGGCATATATTAGACGATGCAGCCATAGCATCAATCATAGCCTTGGTCATATCTTGAGGATGAGAGGTCATGTAGCGAATCCGCTCTACCCCAGGTATATGGTCTAAAGCTGTTACCAAAGTACCAAAGTCTGTACCATCCTTAAAGTCCAAACCATAGGAATTTACATTCTGCCCTAAAAGGGTAATTTCCTTATAGCCCTGACCACCCAGCTTAGTCACGTCTGCCACAATCGCCTCTAAGGGACGAGAAATTTCACGGCCCCGCACATGGGGTACGATACAGTAAGTGCAAAACTTATTACAACCATTATTAATGGGAACCCAGGCGGAAAAAGTTCCAGAAGGTTTAGCCTCCAACTCATGGAAGACCGTATTATCCATATCCACATTAATTTGATGTTTCTTGGTATGAGCCACTTCCTCAATCATTTCGTTGATGTGTTTAAGGTTATGAGTACCCAAGACAATATCAATATGAGGAGCCTTTTTAAACATATCAGCTTGATTCTTTTGAGCCATACAACCGGTGATAGCCAAAATTAAATTAGGGTTTTTCATCTTATTTTTCTTGAGTTCCCCAATTTTACCATAGGTGGTTATTTCCGCATTTTCCCGGACAGCACAGGTATTAATGATAATAAGGTCAGCCTGATCAACATCAGCTGTCTCCACATACCCCACCTCCTCTAGTTGGTGGGCCATCCGCTCGGAGTCCGCTACATTCATCTGGCAACCATAGGTAATAATATGATAGTACTTCATGTATCTCCTAATCTATTACTGTACAAGTTTACGCTTGGAATCGACCACTTCTTTAACATCCATGACCAATTTTTCTACGGACATACCCGTAATATAGTCAATTTCACCAACTACAACCTTTTGTACGGACTGCATAATATCCTTAATAGGCCGTCCCTTATAAACCATAACATGAAGGGTAATATCCAATCCGTTATGACCTCTTGAAGACCTTTTAAAACGGATAGTAGAACCCGGCGCTGCTCCCTCTACCTTGCTAAGACTATTGCGGATGAGGGCAATGATAACATGGTCTGAGAATGTGAGTCGACCGTAATAAGAAAAAGAAGGTCGAACGACAGATCTCTCAAACCCCTCAGATCCAATATGGCCTATGTCATCTGATTTTTTCTTCATAAAGCCACGTTTCCACATGGTTACAATTGGGTCAATTACATAGCCCTTGAAGTGAGGTTTTAATTCCACCACCGGTACAGGGATGATATGCTTCCCCTCTTTGAGTCGAGCGTATTGGGCCTTTTCAATCTCCTTAGGCGTAGCCACATCCTCTATCCGAATATAACGATGGGGACTAGGGATAGCAAGAGCTTTGGTAATTTTCTGAACCATGTTGTCTGATGTACCTATAATGAGAATTTTTTTGAGACCTAACCGATCAATAGCCCCCTTTACATCCGCTACATGAGCCCTATCTTGAAAGATAGCCCGGCGCACTGCTTTAAGACGGTTTTCCTCCTTCTTAGCAGACTTGCCAGCTACAATCTTATTGGCGTAAATGAGAAGACCATCATCTATGATGGCAGGTATGTCATTTTCATGAGCTATAAGCTGAGCTCGATGACTCTTACCCGTCCCCGAAGGCCCTACAAAGGCGATAACTTCCATTATATACACACTTCCTAATCACAGCTAACTAAACTGATAAATTCTTCTACTAGCTCAGATTCTACTGTATATTCACCGATAGAACTAGGATAGCGACCCTCGATACCGTGAAAGTCCGACCCTCCGGTTACAAAGAGGCCTCGCTGTTCGGCCATAGACCTATATTTATCTTCTTGACTAAAATTATGGCTAGTGTGATAGGCCTCAATTCCATCGATAGGAAAGTTAAGGATTTGTTTGACATAATCATCGTTCTTGATGAGACCCGGGTGAGCTAATACCGCATAACCTCCAGCATCATGGATGACATCGATAACCCTATCCACCGCCTCCTTAGGCTTTGGCACATAACAAGTTCCCTTAGAAGAAAGAATCTTATCAAAGGCCTCATTAGTATCCTTGGCATAGCCCTTTTGAACCAATACTTGAGCTATATGGGGGCGACCATAAGCGGATGTCTTAGGGGCAATAGCCTGTATATCAGCCCAAGAAATAGCATACCCATTTTCCCGACAGCGGTCGACCATCTTTTGGATACGCTCTAGGCGACGGGCCTTAAAGTAGTCTAAGTAAGAGTGAAGAAGAGGACTTTGGCAATCAAAGTCATAGCCTAAAATATGGACTTCCTTTCCCTTATAGGAGGATGAGAGTTCCATACCGGGAATAATTTTTATATCTTGACCAGCTGCTTCTATCATAGAATCAGTACCAGCGATTTCATCGTGATCAGTAAGGGCCATCATACCTAGGCCATGTAGACGTCCTTGGTCTACCAATTCTCGAGGGCTGAGGCAGCCATCAGAAAAGACGGAATGCATATGAAAATCCACCAACATAGTCACTTCCCCCTTCTATAATCTCATAGTGGCCTAAAAGGGCAAGGTCTTATAAACGATAAGACCTCACCCTTAGCCTAGGATACCTCTTTATAGATTAGCCAATAATTCCAGAACCTTTGGCCCCACTTGTTCCACAGGCACATTGATAGCTTGCCCTGTTTTACGGACACGGATTTCCACTTCCTTCGTTTCCAAAGTATTTTTAGAAACTGTAATACGTAATGGATAACCGATGAGGTCAGCATCTTTAAACTTAACCCCTGCACGGTCTTTACGATCATCCAAAAGACTTTCAATTCCCTCTTGCATGAGGATTCCATAAATTTCATTGGACAAGTCCATAAGAGCTTGATCCTTAGCATTGATAGGAACGATAACCACTTCAAATGGAGCAATAGCCCGTGGCCAAATAATACCATCCTCATCATGGGATTGTTCAATAGCCGCAGCCAAGGTCCGGGTCACACCGATACCATAACAACCCATAACCATAGGACGCGGACGACCGCCTGCATCGAGAACAGTAGCACCCAAAGCTTGGGAATACTTAGTGCCCAACTTGAATACTTGCCCTACTTCAATCCCCTTATTAACGTACAATTCACCACCACAGTGAGGGCATACATCATCTGCAGTAATCAACCGAATGGGAGCAACAATAATATCATCCACATTAAAGTCCCGTTTAGGATTGATGTTGATATAGTGGGCATCCACCTTATTGGCCCCACCACATAAGTTGTAGGCCTCCATTATGGATTGGTCTACTACTATGGCTAAATCATCTGATTGACTAAGACCTACAGGAGAGATAAAGCCCGCTACCAAACCTGTTCTTTTAAGGTCTTCTTCAGAAGCCATTTCAGGTTCTAATGTTCCGTCAACTGCATGTTGTACAGCTATTTCATTGACTTCATGGTCACCCCGGACCATAGCCAAAACGACCTTGCCATCCACATTAAAAACAACAGCCTTAATGGTCTTATCCAGAGGCAAGTTAAGGGCCTCAGCCACAGCGTCAATGGTCTTAGCCGCCGGTGTTGCCACTTCTTCCATAGGTTTAAAATCTTCTGGCTCTTGCTTAATTATACCTGGTTTACCAATTTCCATATTAGCGGCATAGTCACAAGATTTACAGTGGATAACATCCGCTTCCCCTGCTTCTGCTAGCGCCATGAATTCATGAGAGTTAGAGCCCCCAATGGCACCAGAATCGGCTTCGACAGGTTTAAAGAAGAGACCACAACGGGAGAAAATACGGCTGTAAGCATCATACATAGCCTTGTATTGAAGGTCTAAGCCTTCTTCGTCCACATCAAAGGAGTAAGCATCCTTCATAATGAATTCTCGAGATCGCATGAGACCATAGCGCGGACGTCGTTCATCTCGGAACTTAGACTGCATTTGGAAAAGATTAATTGGCAACTGGCGATAGGATTTAATTTCATCCTTTACCAAGGTTGTAATCATTTCTTCATGAGTTGGACCCAAGCAGAATTCACGACCATGGCGATCAGCGATACGCATCATCTCTTCACCATAGGCACCCCAACGACCAGATTCTTTCCAAATCTCAGCAGGTTGCAATATGGGCATCATAATTTCTTGAGCCCCTGCTGCTTCCATCTCTTCCCTTACGATGGCTTCAATCTTGCGGATGGACCGCCAAGCAAGTGGCAAGAAAGAATAAAGGCCATTGGCCATTTTGCGGATAAACCCAGCCCGCAACATATATTGTTGACTGATTACATCAGCGTCAGAAGGAACCTCACGAAGTGTAGGCGCGTATAACTTACTGGCTAACATACGTTACTCCTTATCGTTTATGATTATTAATTAATAGATTCAAGATATTGGTCAATTTCAGCAAAGAGTGCGTCTACCAACTCCTCTTCCTTGAGGGTCTTAATCACTTGGCCCTTGCGGAAGAGGATGCCGTGACCCTTGCCACCGGCTATGCCAAAGTCTGCTTCTCGTGCTTCCCCTGGCCCATTGACCACACAACCCATTACAGCAACCTTAATTGGCTCTTTAATAGACTTGAGCCGTTCTTCTACTGTATTGGCTAGGTCAAACAAGTTGACCTGACAACGGCCACATGTAGGACAAGAGATCATAGTTGCCCCAAAGTCCCGTAAGCCTAAATTAGACAAGATGGACTTACCAACTTCCACCTCGTGAATGGGATCCCCCGTCAAGGATACGCGAATGGTATCACCTATGCCATCTAACAGAAGAGAACCTATGCCCATAGCGGATTTAATAGTCCCCTGCTTGAGGGTACCAGCTTCAGTTACCCCCAAATGCAAAGGATATGACACCTTATCTGATAATTTACGGTAGGCCTCTACCATGAGAGGTACTTCAGTGGCCTTAATGGATAATTTCATTTCTGTATACTTCACTTGTTCCAAGATCCGTACGTGTTCCAAGGCAGCCTCTACCATGCCATCCGCAGTAGGATGCCCATGGTACTTATCCAGAATATAGTCGGGCAAAGAACCCGCATTAACTCCTATGCGGATTGGAATCCGTTTAGGTTTAGCCTTTTCAACAACGGCTACTACATTATCTATGCCCCCAATATTGCCTGGGTTAATACGAAGGCCATCAATATTGTTATCAATAGCTTCTAATGCTAACCGGTAGTCAAAATGAATATCCGCTATAACAGGAATCTTAGCTCCAACTTTTACAGCAGAAATAGCCTTAGCAGACTCCATAGTCGGCACAGCTACGCGGACCAACTCACAGCCTGCATCAGCTAGACGATTAATCTCCTCGATAGCCTTAGCAGAGTGAACAGGGTCTGTAGTAATCATAGATTGAATACTGATTGGTGCAAAGTTCCCAATCGGCACGGTACCAACTTGGATGCGCTTCGTTTGTTTACGTGTAATCATAACAGGACATGTCCCTTAGAAGAAGCTACCTACCAAACGACCTAGGTCTTGGGTAGTAGCGTATAGGAATAATAGAATAAGTAAGGCAATACCTGCCAATTGAATATATTGAAGGGCCTTAGCTGGTAATTTTTTACCTCGAATTCCCTCCAGAATGATAAGTATGAGGTGCCCCCCATCCAATACAGGTAAAGGAAACAAGTTAACTACCCCTAAGTTTATAGATAGGAGGGCTGTGAAGGATACGAGCGGTACAAAGCCCACTGCTGCTACTTGACCAGCCATTTGGGCAACGCCCACAGGGCCAGACAAGTTTTTGCCATCCCCCTTTTCTATCATAGAAAGAAGACCATCTACCATAGCGTACATGGTTTTACCTGTATCCGTAACGGAGTGAATAGCAGCTTGGTCAAGAGACATAGGATGCTGAATAATTTCTGGCATGATACCGATAACGGTGCGGCCATTTTCATCCTTAGGAATGATAGAGCTTGTAATCAGCTGTCCCTGACGTTCAACTGTGATATCTACGGCATGCATAACCGTGCCCTGTAAATTAGACCCAATATCAGTCCACTGAGACACAGGTTTGTTATCGATGGAAATAATCCTATCTCCTGCCTCTAAATGGGCTCCTTCAGCAGGAGAACCTGCTACAATAGATCCAATGCCCGAACCAGGCGATACAGACTGAGTCCCTACCGAGGCATAGAGGCCGAAGAATAGAACAATGGCCAAAAGAAAATTAAAAACAGCTCCTGCGGAAATAACAATAAACCGCTGCCAGAGAGGCTTTTTAAGGAAGGCACGCTCATCAAGCTCAGCCCCTTCTTCATCTTCCATCATACCTGCAATACGGTTAAAACCACCCAAGGGGATGAGTCGGATGGAATAGAGCGTCTCTCCTCTTTGAAAGCCTACGAGCTTAGGGCCAAAGCCAATGGCAAATTCATCTACCCGCATACCACACAGCTTGGCCGTAATAAAATGGCCCAGTTCATGAATGAGAACAATAAGGCCAAAAACAAAAATCGTTGCAAAGATTGTAATCATCGAGTCCCCTTTGTAATGATTTCGGTGGCTTTATGACGAGCCCACTGGTCGATAGCCAAGAGATTATCCAAAGTAAAATCGTCCTCTGGACCCATGGCTTCGAGCACAGCAGATACGGTCTTATAAATATCACCGAACCGAATAGTATCATCTAAGAAGGCATAAACGGCAGTTTCATTGGCGGCATTAAAGACGGCTGGTTTGAAACCACCTGCTGCCCCTACATCAAAAGCAAGCTTTAAGGCAGGAAAGTCATCGTAGCGAGGCGGCATAAATTCCAAGTTAAGGATCTTAGAGAAATCTAAGTGCTCCATATGAAGAGGAACTCTTTGTGGGTAAGTCATGGCATATTGAATTGGCTCGCGCATATCAGGATTACCTAGCTGGGCCAAAATAGCCCCATCCTTCATTTGAATCATGGAATGAACAATGGACTGAGGATGAACAACTACCCCAATATGGTCAAAATCAAAACCAAAAAGCCAATGGGCCTCAATAACTTCTAAGCCCTTATTAAAAAGAGATGCAGAATCGATAGTTATCTTATTACCCATGTTCCAAGTTGGATGGCGGAGGCATTCTGCTGCTGTTGCACCGGGAATTTTAGCTGCATCCCAAGTCCGCAGGGGACCACCAGAAGCAGTGATAATCAATCGTTCAACATTCTCCCTATCCTGTCCTTCCAAGCATTGGAATATAGCCGAATGTTCGCTATCGATAGGAAGTATATCTACATTATGCTCAGTGGCTAATGCAGTAATTAATGGCCCCCCTGCTACCAAGGTTTCCTTGTTAGCTAGGCCTATTGTTTTCTTACATTTAATAGCTTCAACAGTTGGTTCAATCCCGGCTGCGCCTACGATGGCCGTGATGACCATAGTAGCTTCAGGTAGGGTTGCCCCAGCAATCAAAGCTTCTTTACCACCTATGATTTGAGTCGATCCTGAATAACGTGCCTTAAGTAGCTTATAGGCTTCTGGATCAACTAGGCCGGCAACCTTAGGTTGAAACTCCTTAATTTGAGCTTCTAAGAGGTCAATATTGCGGTGGGCTACAAGAGCTTCTACAGTAAACATATCTGGATGTTGACGGCAAACATCTAAAGTCTGCGTCCCAATCGATCCAGTGGATCCTAATAGAGAAATATGTTTCATCATGTCCTCGATAGAGGCCTAAGCAATCAAAAATAAATAGAAAATGATAGCAGGCCCCGTTAGTAGTAATGAGTCAAAGCGATCTAAGACCCCACCATGCCCTGGTAAGAGGGTACCGGAGTCTTTTACACCACAGGTACGTTTTAATTTAGATTCGAACAAATCCCCTAAAGGTGCTAATAATCCAGCTAAAACGCCGAATGTTAAGCCCATTTGATAAGGGAGTCCGAAGAGACAGGCAAAAATCCATCCCGTTATTATACAACCCACAAAGCCACCTAAATAGCCTTCAGCAGTTTTGTTAGGGCTGATGTGGGGCACTATCTTATGCTTACCAAAGGCAACCCCCGCAAAGTAGGCGAAAGTATCGGATGCCCATGTTGTAAAAAGGAGGAGCCATAAGATTAAGCTAGCCCCTAAGAGGCCATCAAGAGGGACTTGCAAGGATGTCAAAAGAAATTCTTGACGGAGTAAAAGTAAGGCCCCAAAACCAAGACTTATATAGGTTAGCCCAAAACAAGAAAAGGCCATGTTCCCGATGGAAACGCCACCATTAGAGAAGGTAAAGCGCATCCAAAAAGTAAAATAAGCCAAGGCTAGGAAGGTCCCTGCCAGGGGATAAAAGCCCAAGGATAGGGCTACCATAATAAGGGCAATCGCCCCGGAGCCATAGGCCTTAGGTAGTGATAGACCATTAGCCTTAAGCATCCGGCATAATTCAGTCCACCCTTTAAGAGCTAAAATTGTCAAGATAAAATCATAGACATAACCACCCATGGTAATGGCCACTATAGCTATCAGGAAGCCAATAAAGGCTGTAACAATACGAGTCTTCATCTATTCCTCCATAAGGCCGCCAAAGCGACGCTCCCGTTGTTGGTAAGCCATAATAGCTTCCACCAAGGTATCTTTTGTAAAATCAGGCCAATGAAGTGGCGTAAACCAAAACTCTGCATAGGCCAACTGCCAGAGAAGGAAGTTGGATATGCGCCAATCATTAGAAGGTCGAATGAGAAGGTCCACATCGGGGAAATCCTTAGTATAGAGACGACTGGCGATTAGGTCTTCACTAATGTCGTCAGGGTTTAAAATACCCTCCTTTACATCTTTAGCAATAGTCTTCATCGCCTGCGTCAACTCATTACGACCGCCATAATTAATGGCCAAGTGCAGTGTTAAACCCTGATTATCTTTAGTAAGTTCCTCTGCGTCTGCCATGATTTTTTGTAAGTCTAATGAAAGACCAGGAGTATAGCCGATAAAACGAATACGTACCCCATTCTCATGCATAGATTGAGTATATTTTTTGAGGTATTCCCCTATGAGACTCATAAGGAGGGATACCTCTTGATCAGGCCGCTTCCAATTTTCTGTAGAAAAGCCATAAACTGTAAGAGCCTTAATACCTAGATCAGATGCAGCGGATACTATAGTTCGTAACGTTTCCGCCCCTGCCTTATGTCCCATAGCCCGGGGCATTCCACGCCGCTTGGCCCAGCGCCCATTGCCATCCATGATGATAGCCACATGCTTAGGTATATTGTTAGGATCTATATAGTGGCTACTAGTAGCCTTCTTGCGCTGTAAAAATCGTTTCAGCATAGGTAACCTCTGAAAATGATTCAAAGTCTGAGTAAACCATAGGACGGTAGATAAGAATATGCCAAGCCCCCTCTTTCGGAAAAGCCTTGGCTACATACCAACCCTGGTCAGAAACAGGGAAAAATTTATTAAAATTAGCCCCTATAGTAACCTTATAAGGAATGCGGTCAGCTTCTAAAAGTGTTTTTACATGCTGCCAAGGCAGACCCAATATCTCTTGCGCATTAAGCATTATACTTCCAAAACATCTTTTTCTTTAATAGCGCGAAGATCATCAATGGTCTTGATAAATTTATCTGTAACTTTTTGGATCTTATCTTGCCCATTTTTAGCATCATCTTCTGTAATGGTCTTAGCCTTTTCTTCCTTTTTCAAGGCATCATTAGCATCACGACGAATATTGCGAACAGCCACTTTTGCGTCTTCAGCTTCTTTATTAACAACCTTAACGATTTCTTTACGGCGTTCTTCAGTCAACTGAGGAATAGCCAAACGGATTTGTTCACCATCATTATTTGGATTAAGACCTAGATCGGACATCATGATTGCTTTTTCGATAGCAGGCATCATAGATTTATCCCAAGGTGCAATAACAATCATCCGTGGCTCTGGAACAGAGATGTTAGCGACTTGGTTAATAGGAGAAGGTGTCCCATAGTAGTCTACAGTAATGCCATCAAGAAGGGCCGTTGATGCACGACCAGTACGGATGGAGGCAAATTTATGTTTCAAAGCGTCGATAGATTTATTCATGCGCTCTTCTTGTTGCGCAATAATTTCATTTAATTCCATTATTTATTACCTCTAATGATAGTACCAATTTCTTGACCTGTCACAGCCTTAGCAATATTACCTGGTACGTCCATATTAAATACAACGATAGGAATATTATTGTCCTTACACAAGGTATTAGCGGTGGAATCCATAACCTTTAGGTTTTTATTGAGAATATCCATATAGGTCAACTCATCGAATTTCACAGCCTTAGGGTTAGTCTTAGGATCGGAATCATATACCCCATCTACAAAGTTCTTAGCCATCAAGATAACATCAGCTTCAATTTCTGCTGCGCGGAGAGCTGCTGTAGTATCAGTGGAGAAATAAGGTTTACCAAGTCCAGCACCAAAGATAACGATACGCCCCTTCTCCAAGTGGCGAATAGCGCGACGGCGGATATAAGGCTCTGCCACCTCTTGCATTTCAATAGCGGTCTGTACCCGTGTGTCCACACCAGCTTGTTCCAAGGCATCTTGCAAGGCCATAGCATTCATGACAGTAGCTAACATACCCATGTAGTCAGCTGTAGCCCTATCCATACCTGAGTTAGACCCAGCAAGACCACGCCAAAGGTTACCACCACCAACAACGATAGCGATTTGCACGTCTGTAGTCTTGGCAATTTCAGCGATTTCTTTAGCATAACGTTCTACAGTTTCAGGATGGATACCATACCCTTGCTGCCCTGCCAACGCTTCACCGGACAACTTTAAAACAACCCGTTTAAATTGACGATTTGCCATTGTATAAAACTCCTTATCGTAAAAATAAGAGAACACACTATATGGTGTTCTCTTATTTTATAACCACTTATTATGCATTCACGGAAGCCATAACTTCAGCTACGAAATCATCTTCGCGTTTTTCAATGCCTTCGCCCAATTCAAAGCGAACGAAACGACGGATGTTGATGTTTTCACCGATTGTTGCAATATTTTCATTGATAAGATCTGTGATTGTTTTATCGCTGTCTTTGATGAACACTTGTTCCATCAAGCAGTTTTCTTTGTAGTATTTTTCAATACGACCGTTAACCATTTTTTCCAAAACAGCTTCAGGTTTTGGTTTACGACCTGCTTTAACATCTTCTTCTGCTTCTGCTTTAGCTTGTTCAAGCAATACAGTGCGTTCGTGTTCGATTACATCTGCAGGAACTTCTTCGCGGTTAAGGTATGTTGGGTTAGCCGCTGCGATTTGCATAGCGATATCTTTTGCCAAGTTTTGGAAGTTATCTGTTTTACCTACGAAGTCAGTTTCGCAGTTGATTTCAACCAAAACGCCGATGCGACCATTACCGTGGATGTAAGATGTAACAACGCCTTCAGCCGCAATACGACCAGCTTTTTTAGCTGCTGCAGCCAAACCTTTTTCACGGAGAAGATCAATCGCTTTATCGATGTCGCCATTAGTTTCAGTCAAAACTTTTTTGCAGTCCATCATACCTGCGCCAGTTTTTTCGCGCAATTCTTTTACCAATGCAGCAGTGATTGCCATGTTGTGTGTCCTCCTATTTGTCAATTAGGGCAAGGACAAACCTTACCCTAATATCGATTGTATATGTACTATTTCAAAGGTTAGATTATTCAGCTTCCACAGCTTCAGTATCTTGAGCACCTTCGATAACAGCGTCAGCCAATTTAGAAATAAGCAATTTAACAGCGCGGATAGCGTCATCATTTGCAGGAATTGGGAAATCAACTTCGTCTGGATCGCAATTAGTATCTACTGTAGCTACTACTGGAATACCCAATTTATGTGCTTCTTGAATAGCGATTTTTTCTTTTTTAGGATCAACAATTACGATTGCACCTGGCATTTTAGGCATATCTTTGATACCGCCGAGGTACTTTTCGAGTTTATCCATTTCATGACGAAGACCGATAACTTCTTTTTTAGGAAGTACTTCGAATGTGCCATCTTCAGCCATTTTTTCAAGTTCTTTCAAACGTTTGATACGTGTTTCGATAGTTTTGAAGTTAGTCAACATACCACCCAACCAACGTTCGTTTACGAAGAACATATTAGCACGAGTTGCTTCTTCTTTAATTGCGTCTTGTGCTTGTTTTTTAGTACCAACGAACAAAATTGTTTCACCAGCTGCTGCAGTTTCACGCAAGAAAGAATAAGCTTCTTCTACTTTTTTAACTGTTTTTTGAAGGTCGATGATGTAAATGCCGTTACGTTCTGTGAAGATGTAACGAGCCATTTTAGGGTTCCAACGACGAGTTTGGTGACCGAAATGTACGCCGGCTTCCAAAAGGGATTTCATAGATACTACTGCCATTTGAGGCACCTCCTGTTAATTAACTACCGCCACTTCATCCCCTGGGCCACTCGAAATTGAGCACAGTACCAGAGTCCATAAGCGTGATTATTTTTCATACCCACATATAATACCATATAAAAATGTCCATATGCAAGCGATAAAGGGCATTTTCTAAGGCTCTACTTCAAATACCAAAAAGGCTAGTCTAATTATTTCGAATAGCTTCAATCATCGCCGTCCGATCAGGGGCGCCGAAAATGGCGGATCCAGCTACAAGAACGCTTGCACCTGCTGCTTTTACAGCAGCGCAAGTCTTGGCATTGACCCCTCCATCCACTTCGATAAGACAGTCTTTATTTCCCATGCTTTTAAGTAAGGCCTTGGTTTGCTCAATCTTATCCACCGCTCTAGGGATGAAAGATTGACCCCCAAAACCAGGGTTGACGGACATAATCAAAATGAGATCCAGGTCCCCTACTAAATCTTCTAGGAGGGATACAGGAGTGCCAGGATTGAGGGATATTCCCGCCTTCATACCAGCCCCCTTAATAGCTTGAATCAAACGATGAGGGTGATGTGTTGCTTCTAGGTGGAAGGTAAAGTAATCCACCCCTACTGCGGCAGCCTCTTCTACATAAGCCTCTGGATTGGATACCATAAAATGAGCATCAAAAGGTATAGACAAATGTGGTCGAATGGCCTTTACAAGGGGAAGACCAAAGGTAAGGTTGGGAACAAAGTGGCCATCCATCACATCGATATGGAGCCAATCAGCGCCTGCTTCTTCAATACCTTTCAACTCCTCTGCCAACTTAGAAAAGTCTGCAGACAACATAGATGGTGCAATTCTAATCATAAATCCTCCTAGCGATGTCGCTTAGCTAATTCTTTTTGAATCTCTTGGCGAATGGCCAAATAGGCTTCATATCGTTCTTGTGATATATCCCCTGCTTCTAGGGCCTTTTTTACCCCACACACTGGTTCATGCAAATGGTAACAAGGAGAAAATTGACAAGCCCTCTCATAGTTCAAAAACTCTGGGAAGAGAGAGGTCAAACGCTCCAAGGATAGGTTTTTAAATTCCACCGCAGAAAAGCCTGGTGTGTCCATAATAAAGGAATCACCATCCAAGGCAAAGAGGGTGGCATGCCGTGTAGTGTGGCGTCCTCGCTTGATCTTGTTGGACACAGAGCCCGTTTGGAATTGGAACTTAGGATCCACCGCATTGAGAAGAGAAGACTTTCCCACCCCGGAAGGACCAGCAAAAGCCGTCACCTTATGGGCTAAATGCTCGCGGAGGTCATCAATTCCTCGCCCCTCAAAGGTAGATGTAGTGATAACCTCGTAACCAATATTGCGATAGCGTTCAACCAAAGCCATAGCACGGTCATCGGCTAAGTCCCACTTATTGATACAAATAACTAAGGGAATATCAGAATCCTCGATCATAACCAAGAGGCGATTGAAGAGGAGCTCGTTAATATCTGGTTCTCGTGCGGCTACCACCAATATGACTTGGTCTATGTTGGCTACAGCAGGCCGCACCATGGCATTATACCGAGGATGAATGGCTTCAACAAAGCCATCCTCAGAAACATCTACACGGTCTCCTACCAGTATGGAATAGCGGCTTTGTTTAAGTTTTCCTCTTACCTTACATTCAAGAACCTGACCATCAGGGACCTGAACATAGAAGTAACCATTCATATTTTTAATTACAATACCTGTATTGATCATTATAGGGCTTGATCCTGTACGAGAGCGCCATTAAGGTATACCTTAATACGGACATCACCGACGCCAGAAACCTTACGAACAATGCGGTCACCAGCCCGGTTCACATCATCGTAAACTACGGTAGACCCCTCATCATCCTTAACTACAATTTTAACCTCTTGGTGGTTAGACCCTGCTGGCACGGTAACATCGACAGTACCCCTAGTGCGATTGCCCGAAGACTCGGATTTCTTTTCTTCACTAGCCTTAGTGGCTTTAGTCGTGAGAACTATAGAGCCGCCTTGTTCTATATCCTTACCAGCCGCTACCGATTGATCTGTAACGATAGAGGATTCATCAGTAGACCCATTAATGGAGGCCAGGGAGATTTCCAAAGAAGATAGGGCATCCCGTGCATCTTTCAAGGTCATACCAATGAGACTAGGCACAGTTACCTTTTTAGGACTCAGTTTATTAACCACTACGTCTACCAATTGCCCCTTGTTAATTTTGCCATCAGCAGAAGGGCTTTGGCTGATAATAACCCCATCTGGTTTAGACGAATCCTCTTGTGTCGTAATCTTACCTAAGACAAGACCCATATCCTTCAAGCGTTGCTTAGCCTGATCCACAGTAAGCCCGCTTAAATCTGGTACGGTCAAATCACCGGCCCCCTTAGAAACCACCAGATGAACAGGATGATTTTCCTTAACCGATTCACCAGAGGCAGGCGTTTGCGAAATAACTTTACCCGCCGGCACTTCAGAATTAGCTACTTCTGATACAGATACTCGTAGGTGATTATCCTCCAAGATGTTGCGAGCCACCGATACCTGTTTACCAACTACATTCGGAACGGTAACAGTTGCATTAGACCAGAAATTACCGAAGGAAAGGAAGGCCCACAAGAAGGCTACTACAAAAATAACTACGGATCCTAAGAGGATATATTTTTGAGGAATCTTGGCAATAGTCCCTAGAATGCCTTTATGTTCTTCCTCTTGTACCTCTTCGTCCAACTCTTCCAATTGGGATGTCATTTCATTGACTGGTGGCAAGACTTGAGTAGCAAAATCGTATTGGCGCATACGGGATGTACCAAAGCCAGCAAAGCCACCGGACATACGAAGGTCTCCAATCATTTCAGACACTGATCGATAGCGGTCTGCTGGTTTCTTTTGCAAGGCCTTCATCACCACCGATTCCAATAGAGGTGGAATGGATGGATTGTAACGAGTAGGCGGAATCAATTTATCCTTTACATGCTTGAGGGCCACCGCAATCGGCGTATCCGCTTCATAGGGAACACGACCCGTCAACATTTCATAGAGGACAACCCCTAAGGAGTAAATATCAGTAGATCCATCAATCGCCTTACCAGATGCCTGTTCAGGCGATAAATAGTGGGCTGAACCCATAACGGAATTCGTATACATCATAGTATTTTGAGAATTCATAGCCCGTGCGATACCAAAGTCTGTCACCTTGAGGCGACCAGATTTAGTAATCAACATATTGTGAGGTTTAATATCACAATGCACGATGCCCATTGCATGGGCATGTTCCAAGCCTTCTGCAATAGCGACAGCAAACTTAACCGCCTCATCAACAGACAACTTGCCCCGTTCTTGGATATATTCCTTGAGTGTCTGCCCTTCTACATATTCCATAACGATATAATGGTAGCCTTGATCGTAGCCTACATCATACATGTTAACGATATTAGGATGGCTCAAACGCCCTGCATTTTGAGCTTCCCGTTTAAAGCGCCCTACAAAGCCTTCATCAGAGGCAAAGTTGGCATGCAAAATTTTTATGGCCACTGTACGGCCCAAGAGTTCATCGTAACCGCGATATACGTCAGCCATACCACCAACGCCGATTTTTTCGATGACCTTATATCGATTATCGAGGACAACATTTTGTCCAGGTCGAATCATACTCATTATTTCACCACTTTCCAGGCTACATGGACCCTACGATAATTGTTGTATTATCGCCAGCTCCGCCGTCATATACAAGGCGCATTAAGACATCTAATACCTCTTGATCAGATGTGATTTCATCTAATACGCCTTCGATTACATAGTCGCTCACGTATTCAGTGAGTCCGTCACTACACATCAAAATGCGGTCACCTGGCACTAATTCTAAGACACCAGAATCCACTTCCACCTCAGGGCTAACACCAACAGCACGAGTTAACATATTGCGCTTAGGATGAGACCCCATTTCTTCCTTGGTGATTTCCCCTGCTTCAAAAAGGGTTTGGACAAAGGAATGGTCTACCGTCACCTGGTTTAGGTTCCCATGGCGGAAGAGATAAAGGCGGGAATCACCTACATGAGCCCAATAGAGCTTATTGCCATCAAGGGCTGCAACAACTGCGGTGGTACCCATCCCCTCTAATTGCGGTTCCTTATGAACAGCTGCATAGATTTTACCGTTGGCCTCTTGAATGGCTTGGACCAAGGTTGCAGTATCAACTTGGTCGGCGTCTTGTATTAACCGACGTATCTCGTCAATGGCATAGGTAGAGGCAATTTCACCACCGGTGTAGCCTCCCATGCCATCTGTGACAATATATAAGTTGTCATCGATGACAAAACGGTCTTCGTTCTTTTTCCGAACTAATCCCATCTTGCTCATACCTATACAATTCATTAATGCCCTTCTTTCTCCACTTGCGCTTGTTGGGCCTTGAGCTGACCACAAGCGGCTTGAATGGTATCCCCCATCTCTTTACGGATGGTGACAGACACCCCATAGGATTCTACAATTTCTTTGAATTGCTTCATGTGATTAATGCTTGGCTTGTAAAGATTTATATGCTCATTCCCATTAACGGGAATTAAGTTAACATTGCAGTTAGGAAAATCCTTAGCAATCATCCCCAATGTATGAGCTTCCTCTAAGGAGTCATTACGGTCCTTAATAAGGATATATTCGAAGGTGATCCTCCGTTGCGTCTTGTGATAATAGTATTGAACCGCTTCCAAGACTTGGTCTAGGCTGTAGCGGGCCCCTACTGGCATAAGAGACATTCGTTGATCCTGACTAACTGCATGAAGGGATAAAGCCAAGGTAATAGGTATACCCTCATCGGCTAAGCGGTAGATATTATCTACCCAGCCACAAGTAGAAAGGGTCATCTTACGGTAGGATATGTTAAAGGTTTCTTTACCATGTATCAGACGTAAAGCTTTGACCACCTGCTCATAGTTTTGTAAGGGCTCTCCCGATCCCATGACCACCATAGAGTGAATATCTTCTCCCAATAAGCTCGCGAAAAGCAAGACCTGAGCTATAATTTCATAGGCTTCCAAGTCTCTATGGAGTCCGCCTGTAGTAGAGGCACAGAAAATACAGCCCATGGCACAACCACACTGGGAAGATACACAGACGGAATTCCCATAGTGTTGGGCCATGAGAACGGTCTCAACCCGACTACCATCCTTGAGTTCAAGGAGAAGCTTGCGCGTATTCCCATCAGGTGCCACCGATTGGGTGACTACCTTTGGCAGGCTAATAGAGCAATGCTGTTTTAGCCATTCTCGCATAGGGCCTGGTAGTTGCAACATAGCATCAAAATCAAAGACATACCGATGATAAATATAGTCCATGATTTGCTTAGCTCGGAATTTAGGGAATCTACCTTCAAGGCAAACTTCTTGCAGTTCCAGTAAGCTTTTACCTAACAGTTCTATCATGCTTTCTCCTTACGCATACGGGCCATAAAGAAGCCATCCATATCATGACGAGCTGGGTTTACGGTCACCATACCATCCACAGGGGCAACAGGCAATTCATCAGGTCCGATAGGATCTAATCGAAATTCCTTATGATCTTTTAAAAAGGTCTTCACCACCTCTTGATTTTCTAGAGAATTAATGGTGCAGGTAGAATAGACAAGAACGCCCCCCTCTTTGACAGTCATAGCAGCGCGATCTAGGATGGCTGCTTGCAGCTTAGGTAAATCTGTCAGGCTAGAAGGCTCCTTACGCCAGCGCATATCCAACTTTTTCTGTAAGATACCCAAACCAGAACAAGGAGCATCTACTAGGACTCGGTCATAGGACCCAGCCTGAGATTCTGGTATCTCCCGCCCATCTTGTAAGCAGGTTTTCACAATAGTAACCCCTAATCGCTTAGCATTGTCCTTCATGAGGGCAAGTTTATGATCATATACATCACAGGCCACAAGGGTCCCCTCATTTCTCATAAGACTAGCCATGTGCATGGTCTTCCCTCCAGGAGCGGCACAGGTATCCAAGACCCTCTCTCCTGGTCTAGGGTTAACCACACGCCCCACCATAAGAGAAGCCTTATCCATAAAGGTAATATAACCTTCTTTTACGAATTTTGAAGCCTCCAGGGACCCTAGATGCTTATCGATATAAATAAGGTCATCAAAATCCTGGTCTCGGCTAATTATCCAACCAGCCTCTTCCAACTCCTTAATACAGCCTTCCACATCTGTCTTAAGACCATTAATACGGGCTGAAAGAAAGGGTTTTTCATTAAACCAAGCACAAAGTTCTTCTGTCGCCTCAGTTCCCATCTGTTGGCACCAATACTCCACCAACCAAGTCGGTTGATTGTAAGTATAGGCTATCCGGTCTATAGGCGTCTTAGCTAAATCATCAATCGTTAACGATTCAGCCTGGCGATCAGCATTCCGCAAAACTCCATTTACAAAGCCAGATAGGCCTCGCGTCATTTTCTTAGCCAGCTTAACCGACTCATTAACAGCGGCAGAATTAGGGACCTTGTCCATATAGATTATCTGATAAAGACCTAGTCGGAGTATTTCTACCACCAAAGAAGAAAGTTTTTTTATCTTCTTCTTAGTCAGGTCCTCAATGATGGCATCCAAATAATTACGGCGACGAATGACCCCATAGACCAACTCTGTAAAGAAGCGGCGATCTAAATCACCAAGATCATACTTGCTAATGTACTGTTTCAAGACCACATTAGCATAGGCCCCTCCTCGATTAATATCCGACAGTGCCTGTAGGGCTAGGCGTCGAACATTAGGAATCTGTGTTTGTGTATCAGTCATTTGAATCCTCTTGACCTAAGAGAGCACCTACTTGTAGTTGGTGACCTCGAGCAAAGTCACCTGCATTCATCCGTTTCTTATTATCTGGTTGAACTTCTTCCACTCGTAAGATACCCGCTCCAGTAGCTACATCAAAGCTATGCTTATCCACCTTAAGAATAGTACCTTCGGAACTAGAAGTAGGGCTATCTAACGCTTGGGCCATCCAAATCTTTAACCGTTTTCCATTAATAAAACTAAAACAACCTGGCGATGGATTAAGACCCTTTATAAGGCCAGCCAGGTCTTTAGCTGAACGAGTCCAGTCAATATGGCCCATAGCCTTTGTCACCTTGCCACAGTGGCTAGCTTGGTCATCATCTTGGGGAATCCCCTTTAGATCTCCCGCAACCCAGCCTTCAATCACTTGATTAATCACCTGTCCCCCTAAAAAGGCCAACCGATCAAAGAGTTGCCCAGTCGTTTCCTTAGGGGCAATAGCGATTTTCTCAATTTGGATGATATCACCTGTATCTAGCCCATTATCCATATGCATAATCGTTACGCCTGTTTCAGCATCATTATTGATAAGGGCATAATGGATAGGTGCTGCTCCCCGATATTTAGGAAGGATTGATGCATGTACATTGAGACAACCATATGGAGGCAAAGCGATAAGCCATGGAGGCAAAATTTTACCATAAGCCACCACAACAACTAAATCTGGTTTGAGGTCTTCTAATTGAGCTTGCGCCTCTGGATCCTTAAGGGTAACTGGTTGATAAACAGAAAGATCATGAGCAAGGGCGCAAACCTTAACAGGTGGAGCCTGTACTTGCTTCCTCCGCCCCTTAGCCTTATCTGGCTGACAATAGACCCCTACTATATCATGAGGTCCTTCAATAAGAGCTTCTAAGGTAGGAACAGAAAAATCCGGTGTTCCCATAAAGACAATGCGTAATGGTGTCATCCTTAAGCCTTTCTTTCTTCTGCAAAAACAGAGGCTACATGGCCATCGCCAGCTGTTGCATGGGCCACATCTTGAGCCGCTTCCTCCGCAATAGCTTCAGTAGGGTCGACTTGTTTTTTGAGGTTAACCGCCTTTTCAATGAAGAGATGACCCTCTAAATGATCAATCTCATGCTGGAAGATACGAGCCAAAAATCCTTCCGCCTCAATGCGGAGCTTCTTATTATTGGGATCAATAGCGGTAACAGTCACCTTTTCATAGCGTTCTACATCACCAAAGTAGCCCGGTACAGACAAACAACCTTCCGGCCCCCATTGGGATCCTTCTCCCTTGATGATTTGTGGATTAATGAGTGCTTGTAAGCCATTGCCGTCATCCACTACGATAATGCGCTTGGATACACCTACTTGTGGTGCAGCTAAGCCCACTCCATCAGTCTTATACATGGTTTCCGCCATATCCTCGATGAAGGCGCGCATTTTTTTATTGACGTGGTCCACCGGTTGGGCCACTTGTTTCAACACAGGATGCCCTGCTTTTAATACTTCTAACACAGCCATATCTATCTCCTTATTGCGGGTCCACATCAATGATGAGGTCCTCTTGTTTGTAAATCCAGGATTCTTCTATATATGCCTTAATAGGATCTAGGTCCCGGCCCCGGATCATGATGGAAACTCGATAGAAGTCACGAACCATTTTGACCGTACTTTCATAGGGACCCATGACATCTACATTAGCCTTATCACTATGGGCCAATAAATCATCCATTATGGCCTGAGCAATAGTCTGAGCCTTGGACTGATCCTTATGCCTAACCACTAGGTGAATCATCTGTCCAAATGGTGGATAGCCTAAGGCCTGACGATTGTGAATTTCTTCTTTGTAAAAGCCCTTATAATCATGTGCTTTGCTCTTAATTATAGCATAATTTAAGGGATTATAAGTTTGTATAACTACAGATCCCGACTTGGAACCTCGCCCTGCGCGACCAGCTGTTTGAGTTAAGAGGTCAAAAGTACGTTCTGCTGCTGTATAAACCGGTATATTGAGGACAGAATCAGCCGTCAACCCCGACAGCGGTCACATTGGAAAAGTCGTGGCCCTTAGAGACCATTTGAGTTCCTAGAAGAATATCAAAACGACCTTCCTTAAATCCATGTAAGATAGCTTCTGTTTGTCCCTTGCGAAGGGCCACATCTTGATCTAATCGGGCTACACGAGCTCGAGGAAACCGTTTTTTTAGCTCTTCTTCCACCTTTTGCGTGCCTGATCCAAAAAATTTGATTTTCTGAGAACCACAGACCGGACATGTCTTCGGAATGGGCCTATGGTAATCGCAATAGTGACACTTAAGCTCTTCTTGATCTCGATGGTAAACCATAGAAACCTGGCAATGTGGGCATGTCACAGCGGTCCCACAAGACCGGCACATGACGAAAGTCGAATAGCCCCGACGGTTAAGTAGAATAATCATCTGCTCCCTCTTAGCCAAAGTACTTTCTAGTAAGTTAGCAAGGTCATCAGAGAACACTGAATAATTCCCCCGTAGAAGCTCCTCCTCCATATCGACGATAGTCACCTTAGGCAAGGCTTGGTCTAAGATACGTATAGGCATCTCTAAGAGGGTATAGTCACCCTTCTGAGCCCGGTAATAGGAAGCTACCGATGGCGTAGCAGACCCTAATATTAGGGGGCAGTGATGATATTGAGCACGCCATTCAGCTACATTGCGAGCATGGTAACGAACCATATCCTCCTGTTTATAAGAAGGATCATGTTCCTCATCTAACACAATGAGACCTATATCTTCCGCAGGAGCAAAAACAGCTGATCGTGCGCCGATTATGATGTGGCTGTCCTTGCGCCGAATTCGTTCCCAGTTATTATTACGCTGGGGCAGCGTAATCTTAGAGTGGAAAACAACTACCTCGTCCCCAAAAATCTCCACGAAACGTTGGACTATTTGATCTGTTAAGACAATTTCAGGCACTAAGATGATAGCGGTCTTATCCTCCTTAAGGCACTCTTGAGCGGCTCGGATATAGACCTGAGTCTTACCTGATCCCGTCACACCGTGGAGAAGAAAGGTCTCTTGACGACCATCTTTCATAGCTGCTTGAACAGGCTTAAATACGGAGATTTGTTGAGCCGTCAAAGGTACATCATGACTGGTTATATGGTCAAACTTTGTCTTGGTTGCCGCATATCGTTCCTCTAGACCTACGGACTCCAATCGGCTGACGGCCTTAATAACAGGACCAGAGAATTCCAGACGCAAGTTCTTCTTAGTTTGAGGTCCATGGTCTAGGAGATATTGAATTAATTTCGCCTGAGCCTTGGCCCGACTAGCTACCAAATCAGGACTAAGCCCTTCCAAGGGGATGAGCCACTCTTCACGAGCAGGTTCGTAAGACTTCATGGTTTTTTGGGTGGTGAAGAGCGGCAAGACTTCCCCATAGGAAATCAAAAAATAGTGGGACATCATCTTAGCTGTATCAAGCATTTCTTGCGTAAACCAAGGCTCTTTATCCAACACCATTTGAATCGTTCGAAGCTTATAAGGAAAGGTCTTATCCGTTTCATAGCAGGAGATAACTAAGCCTTCTTCTCGTTCCGATCTGAGGGGAACCAGGACCCGCGTTCCTGTAGCAATAATCCCCATTGATTCAGGCACCTCATAGGTATAGGTATCATGCAGTTGTTTGGTCGGTCTATTGAGAATAATCTCAGCTACAATCACCTAGTCCACCTCCTTAATTAAGTCTTTTTATTATAGCATTTTGCCTAGGTCTAGACAAAAACAAGCCCCCTAAGAGAGCTCTCTTAGGGGGCTTATGATCTGATTATAAACCTGCTTCTTTACGAAGAATGTCAGCTTTATCAGTGCGTTCCCAAGGAAGGTCCACATCTGTGCGGCCGAAATGACCATAAGCAGCAGTCTTGCGATAATGAGGTTTTAAGAGATCAAGCATTTCAATGATACCTGCTGGACGCAAGTCAAAGTGTTTATTGATAAGTTCTTGAATTTTTTCTTCCGATACTTTTGCTGTGCCGAAGGTATCCACTAATACGGATACTGGTTTTGCAACGCCAATAGCATAAGCAACTTGCACTTCACAACGATCTGCCAAACCAGCAGCTACAACATTTTTTGCCACATAACGAGTAGCGTAAGCGGCAGAACGGTCAACCTTGGAAGGATCCTTACCGGAGAAGGCACCACCACCATGACGGGCCATACCACCATAAGTATCAACAATAATCTTACGGCCAGTCAAACCTGCATCACCATGTGGACCACCAATTACAAAACGACCAGTTGGATTGATGAAATATTTGGTGTTTTCATCAACGAAGTCTGCTGGAAGTACAGCATCAATGACGTATTTTTTCAAGTCTTTTTCGATTTGTTCCCGTGTTACTTCTGGGCTGTGTTGTGTAGAAATAACAATGGTATCAATGCGCTTAGGCACGCCATTTACATATTCTACAGTCACTTGCGTCTTACCGTCTGGGCGGAGATAGGATAAGGTGTTATCCTTACGTACTGCAGACAATTGACGGGACAAGCGATGGGCCAAAGAGATTGGCATAGGCATCAATTCAGGTGTTTCATTAGATGCATAGCCAAACATCATGCCTTGGTCACCAGCACCGATCTTATCAAATGCTTCTGCATTACCTTCTTTAACTTCCAAGGAGTCGTCAACGCCCATAGCAATATCAGCGGATTGTTCGTCAAGGGATACCAAGACGCCACAAGTATCGCAATCAAAGCCGTATTTAGCGCGGGTATAACCGATATCGCGAATGGTATCGCGAGCGATACGAGGGATGTCCACGTATGTATTGGTAGAAATTTCACCTACTACGTGAACGAGACCTGTCGTCACCAATGTTTCACAAGCTACGCGCGCATGTGGATCTTTTGCGATGATTGCATCCAATACAGCATCGGAGATTTGGTCAGCAATTTTATCAGGATGACCTTCCGTTACGGATTCAGATGTAAAGAACATATGTTTATCTGCCATTATTTCCTCCTATACGAAAAAAAGGCCCTTCGTTAGCTCATGAAGGACCTTCCCATCTTGCGGCAATATTGCCGTCGGAATTAGCACCTTTCCCCTTAGGGGTGGGTTGCTGTAGTTTCACAGGGCCTGTCCCTCCACTACTCTAGATGAGTTAACGAGGTAATTATAGAGTTTTTTTCATCTAAAAGCAAGTGTTTTATATCACACTCACGACTTTATTAGCCTATAATTACACTCGTCGTTACTTACTAACTTTTCCGCATAGGCCAAGACCGACTTATAAGCTTGTTGAATAGCAAACACGTAGACTGCCTCACATTTTAATCAATAATCCCTGAAAGGGCCGCTAAAATATGGGCTGCCATTTGAACCTTAGTCATGTGGGGAATGACCTCTTGACCCCCATCTGGATAGAGGATGTAACCTTCATTGGTGTCTACATTAAAGCCTCCATCTGATTTAGATACATCATTAGCCACCAACATATCTAAATTCTTTTTGGTCACCTTAGCCTGACCGTAGGCCACTAGATTTTGGGTTTCCGCTGCAAAGCCTACTAAAATTTGATGACTTTTAGTCTTGCCTAGAGACTCCAAAATATCTGGATTTTTAATCAATTTCAAGGTCATAGATTCCATCTTCTTGATCTTATGGTCTTCTACATGGGCAACTCGAAAATCTGCCACTGCCGCTGCCATGATAACTACATCCACCTGGTCATAACGCGCTTCTACAGCCTCCTTCATGGTTTGGGCGGAATCCACCTTGACGAAGTCTATCCCACTTGGAACTGGTAGCTTAGTAGGGGCCGATACCAAGATAGTCTTTGCTCCTGCCGACTGTGCCAACTGTGCTAAGGCATAGCCCATTTTACCAGACGAATGATTGCCGATATAACGGACAGGATCAATAGCCTCTTGGGTGCCACCGGCAGTAATGAGGATTGTTTTACCCTTTAGCTTAGATAGGTCATAGGTTTGGCCCACCAAGTTAGCCTCCAACCAAGCCACAATCTTTTCTGGATCTGGAAGGCGACCTATGTCCGTAACCCCACAAGCCAACCAGCCAGTATCAGGCTCTAGAAAATGGTAGCCTAAATCTCTGAGGCCCGTGATATTACGTTGAACGATAGGATTCCGATACATACCACTATTCATCGCGGGACAGATAAATTTAGGAGCCTCTGTAGCCATAATGGTAGTCGATAGCATATCATCGGCAATACCGTTATATATCTTACCAATTATATTAGCTGTAGCGGGAACCACTAAGTAGGCATCCGCCCAAGTAGCTAGTGCTATGTGCTCCACATTCCAATCATGGATTTCCTCCCACATATCTATGGCCACAGGATGACCAGATATTTCGCCAAAAGTCATAGGTGTAGCAATATGGGTGGCGTGTTCCGTCATGACAACCTTAACTTGCGCCCCCTTCTTACGTAGCCGCGATACTACTTCGATGGCCTTATAGGCCGCAATACCACCGGTAACGCCGACGATGATATGTTTATCCTGGAGTGACTGAACCATAACAACCTCACGAGAACGAAGAGAAACCTGACCAAGGCCAGGTTTCACAAATTACCTATAAAGATATTATTTAATACCTTCTGTTGTACGGATGTATCCGATTTTATCTTCTGCAATTTCATGCATAGCCAAGGATACAGGCTTTTCAGTTGGATGTACAGCTGCCAAGCATTGGTCGCCATCGATCAATTGACGAGCCCGTTTAGCTGCCAAAGACACCAATGTATACTTGCTGTCAACGCGTTTTTCAAGTTCTGTAAGTCTAGGTTCTACCATCATAATGATCAATTCTCCTTGCTATCCATGTACTGTTTGTAAATAAACTGAATTTTTTCTTTGTTACGACTAATTTTACAGGATTCTGCCCGTAAAATGGAAGCGGTTTTCTCCGTCGCCTCATCTAAATCGTCATTAACAACGATGTAATCGTAGCGATGGGCCAAAGCTAATTCGGAACAAGCCAAGGACAAACGCTTGTCGATGACCTCTTCAGAATCGGTAGCTCGCCCTCGTAGCCGGGCGGACAATTCCGTCAAGGACGGCGGCACGATGTAGATAAAAATAGCATCGCTATAACGCTCTTTCACCTGCATAGCCCCTTGAATATCAATTTCAAGGAGAACACTTTTACCTTGATCTAAGAGATCCATCACATGCTTCTTTGGCGTACCATAGTAGTTGTCGTATACCTTTGCATATTCAAGAAAGGCGTCTTCTTTGAGGAGTTCTTCAAATTCCTCTTTATCGCGGAAAAAGTAATTAACCCCTTCCACTTCGCCTACACGAGGCTGTCGCGTAGTCATAGACACAGAATACGTCAAATTAGGCATTTCCGCGCGCAAACGGGAACAAATAGTTCCCTTACCTGCCCCAGAGGGGCCGGATAAGACAATGAGTAACCCTCTATCTGACATGCTCAGCTCCTAAACTTATTGAACAATGGCGTAGAAATTATTCTACATTTTGTATTTGTTCTCTCACTTTTTCCAGCTCACATTTGAGTTGAACCACACAATCCGTTATGGTCGCATCCGATGCCTTGGAGCCCATGGTATTGGCCTCTCTGTTCATCTCTTGAATAATAAAATCCAACTTGCGGCCGATAGAATTCGATTGTGCTAGTGTGTTTTTCAATTGTATCACATGAGACCTAAATCTTACAATTTCTTCAGTAATATCCGTCTTGTCAGCCAACATGGCCACCTCTTGAAGGAAGCGATCCTCATTGATACTAAGGTCAGTATCAGCCAGTAGTTCTTGAATTCGTTCCTTGAGGTATCTACTGTAATTATCGATAGCCTTTTGCTTGCGATCATCGATAAGATCAATCATGGCTTTCATGTTTCCTAGACGGTCACACACATCGGATCCTATAATATCCCCTTCTCGGCACCGCATGGTTGAAAGCTGTTCTAGAGCCGGCTTAGCAGCAGCTAACACGATTGCTTTAAGGTTTTCATCATCTCTACCTTGATCAATCCGTTGGATCCAATCAGGAGCAATCTGCATGACCGCAGCAAGAGGAACTTCCTCAGGAGAAGTATAGAATCCCTCCTCTACCAGCATCTGGCAAACCTGATTCTTCAAGGCCCTATTGATGGTCATCGATTGCTGACGATTGCCGACTTCTTGTAAAGTCACCAGAACATCTACCTTCCCCCTTTGAATATAGGAAGAAATCAATTGCCGTAAGTCCCCCTCCACAGAACCTATGCGACTATTAGATTTGATAAAGATATCACAATAGCGAGCATTGACGCTCTTAATTTCTAGGGTACATGACAAACCATCTTCTTCAATGGTAGCACACCCAAAACCTGTCATAGACTTCATGAATCTCCCTCGATTCCCTAGGTTACAGATTTACTTACTCGTGTATGCCTATTGTAACACTTTCAGAGACCCATAAAAATAGGTATACTAATACTATTAGAAAGGAGGCCCCTATGAATCTCGATGGTCTTGCTATGTCCGTCCTCAAAGGTCAACTTCAAGATAAGCTCCAAGGCGGACAAGTGCAAAAACTTTATCAAATAGATAAAACTAGCTTAGTCTTTAAGACCCATACCAACCAAGGTAACCAAGACTTGGTTATCACTGTGGGCAATGCACCAGCCCTCTACCTCTCTGACCCTCTCTCGGACCTACCTAAGGAACCGACAGGCCTCATCATGTTCCTCCGTAAACACTTGGAAGGGGCACGAATTACCCAGGTGGAACAAATTAATGGAGATCGTATTTTCTCTATTTCCTTAGATAAATTAGCCCTGAACGGGGATATCATTACCACCCAGGTTTACATAGAACTTATGGGCAAGTATTCCAATGCTATTTTCGTACAAGATGGAATCATCCTTGAATCTCTTGTTCACGTTAATCCTCTCATGAATCGGGAACGGACCATTGGTCCTAAGTTAACCTACGAACTGCCTCCGAATGCCAACCGGGGATCTATTCTAGAATTCAGTCAAGAGGAGATTAAAGACCTTCTTATTTCCTTCCATCAGGACACTCTAGGCGATAGCATTCGGGCTATCTTCAATGGATTTGGTAAAGTGCACTTTAATGAGCTCCTACACCGCTTAGGAAAAAGCAGTCAAGAGGATGTTTCTACCTATAGCCACGATGACTGGAATCGCATCGCTCACATTCTATTTGCCTTCCGCCAAGAAGTAGAAAGCAGTCAAAGCCTTTACGTCTATCATGATACCAAGGGTAAAGAACTCCTATCAGTTCTTCCCCTTAGCCAAGGGGAAACCTTGCTTAAGACCTATGATGATATATCCCAAGCTATCAGCCAAGATATAGTCCATAAGGGATCTATCCACACCTCTGACAAGGAGTTGGAAAAATTGCTCAAAGCAGCCATCAAGAAGGAAGGTCTACGGCACGAAAAAATCCAAAAAGAACTAGCTGATACTGACAAGAAGGATACCTACAAACTGTATGGAGATCTTCTCATGATTAATGCCTATCAAACGATTCGCTACCAAGAATCCATCGAATTAGATAATGTTCTAGTAGAACCAATTGAACCTATCACCATTAAGCTCAACCCCAATTTAACACTCACTGAGAATGGTCAACACTATTACAAGCTCTATAACAAGCTTAAGAATCGGATCATCTCTGGTCAATACCAGCTAAAAATATCCCAAGAGAAACTCGACTACCTTAACTCCATCTTGTATTCTCTCTCCCTTTCAACCGACCGAGAATCCCTACAAGAAATCAAGAATGAATGCATCGAATCAGGACTCATAAAAAAATCCAAAAAGCCCCTATCCTATAAGATTTCCAAGGAAAACTTTATCACCATTCAAATTCCGGAGGGAACCGTCTACATTGGCCGTAACAACCGACAAAATGACTACTTGACCCACCGTTTTGCTAAACCTAACGATATGTGGTTTCACACCAAGGGCATCCAAGGATCCCACGTCATCCTAAGAACCGAGCAGGAAATGGATGATGATCTTATTTCCAAGGTAGCCCAATACGCGGCTTACTACTCTAAGGGACAAACATCCCCTCGGGTAGAGGTAGATTATACGCTAGTACGCAACATTAAAAAGCCACCTGGGTCCAACCCAGGCTATGTTACCTTTTCCACCAATCAAACCATGTATGTCCAGCCGGTAAAACCTGAAAGCATAGATGCATAATCTCATCAAAAACAGGTAATAAGAAAGGGGCTATAACAGAATGCAGTTTTACCGCATTCTAGTTGCAGCTTCTTTAAAACATAATAAACACCAAGAAAATTAGGTTTGTAAAATCCTATGTTTTCTTGGTGTTTTTTGTTTTTAGGCGAGCCTAAACAGACCTTTAAGCCTATTAAAAATTTTCTGAGTTTAAGCAGTTTCTTTTGCAGTAAATAATCAAAATCTTATTAACTTAATCTATTACGCCGTTCATAACTCTATTATACTAATAATAAGTTATAGTATAATAGTTTCTCCATCCGCAGGGACTGCTACATGACTTTCAATATGAGTACCTTTAATAAATTTGTGCACATCATTCCTGTTTGTTGCCGTATGATTAACTGTATCCATGTGAACTGCAATGATTTTAGCTTCTGGTTTGCGTACTACCATGCGACCAATATCTTTTGTACCCATAATAATACTATCTTCAAAGCCTAAAATTTGAGCATATCCAGTGTTCATAATAATAACGTTAGGGTCGAAGCGAAGAAGAGCCTTCTCAACATCACTTGTCCAAACTGTATCGCCTACAAGGTACACAGTTGGTTCGTCTGCTGCTTCAAAAATAACGCCCATCGCATCGCCTGCTAATTGTGCGAGAACTGGATTTGCATACATTTCTAGAGTGCCGTGGGAGCCACCTGTTTTTCTTAATGTGATACTATTAAACTCTAGACTTTCAAAAATGATGCGTACATCATTAAAGCCTTGTGAAGTAATAAGTTCTTTGTCCGCTGTATTTTGTACAAAAATAGGAAGTGATTTTGGAATAGCATTAATTGCCGTATCATCCCAATGGTCAAGATGTGTGTGTGTGACTACCACTGCAGTTACATTGCTTAATAGATTGTCCATTGATAGAGGTAAATCAACCATAGGCATTCTTTGTTGATAGTTAAATGTTCCTTCAAAGCCA
>URSE01000005.1 GCA_900550455.1 uncultured Veillonella sp.
AGCAGCGACCAAGATAGCTCCATCACCAGCCATAGATACGAGTACGTTTCGCGCACCACGCTCCTGCAACTTAGCTGCATACATGAATACATCGTCTTTTTCCTTTAATTCCACTCCAAAAATCTCGCCTAATTCGTGATTGTTTGGCTTAATTAAGAATGGATGATATGGCAAAACATTGACTAGAAGATCTCTTGTTGCATCCACAATGATGTGTATTTTCTTTGTTGACAAATGTTTCATGATATCCATATAAATATCATCCGGCATCACATCCGGAATGCTTCCGGCTAGCACCAGCACATCCCCATCTTTTAGATGATCCAACTGCTGGTACAATTGTTTTATATGCTCTTTTGCAATCGCAGGACCTTGTCCGTTGATCTCCGATTCCTCGTTGGAACGGAGCTTTACATTGATCCGGGAAATCCCTTCCTCTACACGAATAAAATCAGACTGCACGCCCCATTCATCTAATAGCCGCACAATTTCCTGTCCTGTAAAGCCTGCCACAAAACCAAGCGCATGACTGTCATGCCCCAGATTCTTCAGCACCATGGAAACATTGATACCCTTTCCTCCAGGGTATAGATCATTCTTCCACCTCCTTGATATTTGAAAAACCTCTATACTCCTGCTTTATTTGATTTGTCAGAATGGTTGCATCTGTAAACGCGCCAAATGTCACAGTCGAAATCTCGCCAAACTTACTGGCATCTGCCAAAACATAAGCTTCCTTTGTCTGTTCCATGGCTCTTCGTTTAATCAAAGCCTCCTTTACTTCTGGTGTCGTAAATCCCTGCTCTTTTGTCACGCCATTGGTTCCAAAAAATCCTTTTGTAAAGTTATATTTTGCAATGGAAAGAACTGCTTCCTCTCCAACAATTGCATCGGTCGTTCCCTTAAACTCACCGCCTAGTAAATAAACGGTGCATCCAAGCGCTGATAATTTTCTTGCATGACCGATTGCATTGGTAATATACAATGCATTTCTATTCATCTGTGCATCGATCATCGGCTCTGTCGTCGTACCGGCATCCAGATAAACCACATCACGATCCGTGATCAACTGCGCAGCATAACGGGCAATCGCCACTTTCTGTTCGACATTCAGTTCTTTTCGAAGCAAAATGTCATCATCCTGCGTACGGTAAGACGACGCATCTTTTTGCATCGCTCCCCCGTGCACCTTAAGTAGTTGTCCCCTGGCATCCAATGTATTCAGATCTCGTCGAATCGTCGATTCTGAAGCATGCAGCTGTTCCATCAATTCCGTAACCGTCACAGAACCATGTTCCTCTAGTATGTTCAATATTCTCGCAAATCTTTCTTCTGTAAGCATATAATCACTTCCATTCATTTTCGTTCAAAACCATTCATTTGATGATTGTATTATACAAAGTCAAATGTGTAATTTTTTACACAAAAAAAGCCACCCAACCTAAGTTGAGCGGCTTTCACCATTCTATTCAGAATTGTATGTAGTTTACATAGTCCCAGTGCTACCGATACCACCTGTACGTACGCCTGTTGCATCGTCATCATTGGTGATAAGGTATTTAGAGAAAATGCCTTGTGCAACGCGTTCGCCTTTTTCAAGGGTAACAGGTTCGTTGCCAAAGTTTAGGAGGGCAATCATGATATGACCTTCATTGTCCTCATTGTTGTAGTAATCACTATCGATGATACCAGTACTATTCACAAGTGCTAGTTTGCGTTTGATAGCCATGCTAGAACGGATGTGGATAGCAAGGTATTCGTCGTATGCCATGAAGGCCTTAAGGCCTGTTGGCACGAGAACTACTTGATTTGGTTCTAATGTAACAGCTTCAGCGCATTCAATATCATAGCCTGCGCTTTCTGTGGTTTTACGTGTTGGTAAATTGATATTTTGTTCTTCAAAAGCAGAAACTACTTCAAAGCCACGAATATCCATGTAACACCTCTTATTTCAAACAATCTTTACGGGACAAGTTAATACGGCCTTGTTTATCGATTTCGATAACCTTAACCTTTACAATATCCCCAACTTTTACAATATCTTCTACGTTTTCAACTCGTTCATGAGCCAATTTAGAGATATGTACTAGCCCTTCCTTGCCTGGAAGCACTTCTACAAAAGCGCCAAATTGCATGATACGGGTAACCTTACCATCATACATTTCGCCCACTTCTACTTCTTTTACGATGGCTTCAATCATTTCGATAGCCTTCTTAGCTCCTTCTTGGTCTGTAGAAGCTACGAACACGGTACCGTCATCGTTGATGTCGATAGTAGCACCGGTTTGATCAATAATACCACGAATCGTTTCACCACCACGACCGATGACATCGCGAATCTTATCAGGGTTGATTTGAATGGTCGTAATACGAGGTGCATATGGGGACATATGGTCATTTGGTTGAGCGATAGTATCCAACATAATGCTCATGATATGAGCACGACCCTTATGAGCTTGTTGGAGGGCTTCATCCAAAATTTCACGGGACAAACCGGAAATCTTGATATCCATTTGGATAGCTGTTACACCTTTAGCGGTACCAGCCACCTTAAAGTCCATATCCCCTAAGGCATCTTCCATACCTTGAATGTCGGTCAAGATTGTATAGTGTTCTCCTTGCGTTACAAGGCCCATAGCGATGCCTGCTACAGGGGCCTTGATTGGCACACCTGCGTGCATAAGGGACAGGGTAGATCCGCATACGGAAGCCATGGAAGAAGAGCCATTAGATTCCAAGACTTCTGACACCAAACGCAAGGCGTATGGGAATTCTTCTTCAGATGGAATGACAGGAACCAAGGCCCGTTCAGCCAAAGCGCCATGACCAATTTCACGACGGCCTGGACCACGGGAAGAACGAGTTTCCCCTACGGAGTAGGATGGGAAATTGTAATGGTGGATGTAACGTTTTTCCACTTCTGCCCCAATGCCATCGATAGTTTGTTTTTCACCCAATGGTGCCAAGGTTGTTACATTCAATACTTGGGTTTGCCCCCGTGTGAAGAGACCGGATCCATGAGTGCGAGGCAAGACGCCTACCCGGCAGGTAATAGGTCTAACTTCATCCAATTGACGGCCATCTGGACGGATTTTTTCGACTGTAATCATATGGCGAACAATTTCTTTCACCAAGGCATCTAAAGCCGTTTTGATATCATCCGTATTGTCAGGATACGTTTCTTCAAAGTGCCCCAAGGTTTCTTCGAAGACTTCATTTTGTTGGGCATCCCGTTGTTGCTTATCAGCGCAACGAACAGCGGTATTCAACTTATCATAAGCAAAGGCGCGAACCGCTGCTTCTATATCTTCTGCCACCAATTTTTTAGGGAAGACCCGTTTTTCCTTGCCAGCCTTAGCCACCATATCTTCTTGGAAAGCTACGATTTTCTTGATTTCTTCATGGGCTGCCATGATACATTCCAAGATATCCTTTTCAGGTACTTCTTGGGCGCCCCCTTCAACCATGAGGATAGCATCTTTTGTGCCTGCAACGATGATATTAAGGTCAGTGCCTGCCAATTGTTCTTGGGTTGGATTAACCACGAATTGACCATTAACCCGACCCATGCGAACACCTGCAATAGGGCCATTCCAAGGAACATCGGATAAAGCGAGGGCTGCGGAAGCACCAATCATGCCACAGATGGATGGATCGTTATCTTGTTCCACAGACATAACAGTAGCTACCACGTGCACTTCATTGCGGACGCCCTTATCAAAGAGCGGACGGATTGGACGGTCGATGAGGCGGCTGTTCAAGATAGCCGATTCAGAAGGACGCCCCTCCCGCTTGATAAAACCACCAGGGATACGGCCTACTGCATACATCTTTTCTTCGTAATCCACAGTGAGTGGGAAGAAGTCAATGTCCTTGGCTTCTTTAGAACCTGTTGCAGTAACCAATACACATGTATCACCATAGCGAACCATTACGGCACCGCTAGCTTGTTTTGCCAGTTCTCCTGTTTCTATGGTCAGGGTGCGACCAGCTAAGTCCATTTGGAATTGTTCCATTCCGTCTGCCTCCTATTTATACCTTTTATATACTTCTTAATTATACTTCTTTTAGGCCTTTTGTACCACCGGTAAAAGGAGCCCAACAACGAAAAAAGCAGCAACTAGCGTTGCTGCTTTTACTAGGAATCCGATTATTTGCGGAGGCCCAATTTTTCAATCAAAGAACGGTAGCGTTCGATGTCTGTTTTCTTGAGGTAGTCAAGCATGTTACGGCGTTGACCAACCAATTTCAAAAGACCACGACGGGAGTGATGATCTTTTTTGTGATCTTTCAAATGTTCTGTCAAGTATGTAATACGTGCAGTCAAGATTGCTACTTGTACTTCAGCGGAACCAGTGTCACCTTCGTGAGTAGCGTATTCTTTGATGATGTTCAATTTTGCTTCTGTAGTCAACATGATGTTGTCCTCCTATAAAACTAATCTCGCTAGACTTAAGTAACCGTCGGAGTGTCGAAAACTTAGTCTACGTTTGGTCAAATGACCTCTCTTAGTATACAAAAAAAGGAAGGTCCTGTAAATAGGATCTTCCCTTTCTCTTACTTTTTTGTCCTTAATTAGACAAGGCCATGCGGTCAGACAAGCCACCTTCAGACATTTCAAAGCGTTCCAAGAGGTCCGCTACGGTGAGCTTTGCCTTTTCTTCATCCCGCACGTCATAGATAATCTTACCGGCATCCATCATGATTAAGCGGTTACCAAAACGCAAGGCATCGCGCATGTTATGGGTAATCATAAGGGTGGTAATATTGTGTTCCTTAACCAACTTATCAGTCAATTGGAGTACATTTTCTGCAGTCCGAGGATCCAAGGCTGCTGTATGTTCGTCCAAGAGAAGAAGCTCTGGTTTAATCATAGTGGCCATCAAGAGGGTGATGGACTGCCGTTGACCACCAGAGAGGAGGCCCATACGGGCCGTTAAACGGTCTTCTAGCCCCAAGCCCAAGAGGGATAGCCGTTGTTTAAAGAAGTCTCGCTCTTCAGGCTTGAAGGCCCATTTGAGCCCCATCTTCTTACCACGGCGCATAGCGAGGATAAGATTTTCCTCAATCTGCATATTACCAGCTGTCCCCACCATAGGGTCTTGGAAGACGCGGCCAATATACTTAGCCCGCTTATGTTCAGCCATGCTAGTTACGTCCACATCACCAATTTTGATGGTCCCCTCATCCACTGGGAATACGCCCGCAATGGAGTTGAGCAAGGTAGATTTACCGGCGCCATTACCACCGATGATGGTACAGAAGTCCCCTTCTTCCAACTTGAGGTCAATACCTCTAAGGGCTGTTTTTTCATTGACTGTGCCTTTAAAGAAGGTCTTTACCAAGTTATTTACTTCTAACATATGAAACCTCCTAACGACGAGCCAACCATTTAGCTTTCAATGTTGGCAAGGAAAGTGCGATGGCAACGAGAACAGCAGTGAATAGTTTAAGGTCATTTGGTGGCATACCGATGTAAAGAACGATAGCGATAACAATTCGGTATACGATAGACCCCAAAACGACAGCTATGAGGCTGCGTACGAAAGACTTAGTGCCGAAGATAACTTCCCCGATGATAACGGAAGCCAAACCGATAACGATGGTACCAATCCCCATGCCAACGTCGGCATAACCATTACCTTGGGCAATTAAGGCTCCAGATACGGCAACGAAGCCATTGGACAAGAGGAGTCCAAGGACGATCATAGTATCCGTATTAACCCCTTGGGCCCGAATCATTTGCGGATTAACACCTGTGGCCCGCAGGGCTGCCCCGATTTCAGTGCCAAAGAACCAGAAGAGAACAAGGCAGGTTACCACAGCCACGATAAGGCCTACAATGGCCAACATTAACGTTCGGTCCAATGGCAAGACTTGGCCCAACATAGTGTAGATTGTATCCACGCGAAGGAGAGGCACATTGGCCTTACCCATGATATGAAGATTGATAGAATAGAGGGCAATCATGGTTAAAATCCCAGCCAAGAGAGCAGGAATCTTAAGCTTGGTATGAATCCAACCAGTTACAGCACCGGCAATCATACCGCCCACAGCAGCACCCAAGATGGATACAATGGGGTTGAATCCGTTGATCAACAGAATAGCAGAGATGGCCGCCCCCATTGGGAATGACCCTTCTACCGTCAAATCCGCAATGTCTAAGACGCGGAAGGTCAAGAACACACCGACGGCCAGAAGGGACCACAAGAGACCCTGGCCTATGGTACCAATAATTAAATCAGTCATTACATCCTCCTAGTAGAAATGGGAGGAACGCTCCTCCCTATTTCAGATTATTGTGCTTGATCAAGAACAGCTTGTGGGATGGTAATACCCAATTTAGCTGCTTGGTCTTTGTTAAGTGTCAATTTGAATTCCTTTTGTGTTTCAATTGGCATATCAGCTGGTTTGGCTTCCCCTTTGAGGACTTTAACAGCCATCAAGCCTGTTTGGTAACCCAATTGGTAATAGTCCACAGAATAGGTTGCCAAGCCCCCTTCTTTGATAGCATCGAAGGCAGGGAATACAGGAATCTTAGCAGCATCAGTTACATTGATCAAATTGCTCATAGCAGACGCAATAACATTGTCAGTTGGTACATAGATGGCTTGTACCCCTTGTGTAGTCAAGTTAGAGGCTGCTTGTTGGATGTCGTTGACGTTGGAAACAGTCGCTTCTACAATCTCGATGCCCTTAGAGGCAGCATATTTTTTTACGATGTCCGCTTGCACTTGGCTATTCACTTCAGAGGAGGAATAAATAATACCGATTCTCTTAGCATTTGGCAAGATTTGCGTAATCAAATCGATTTGTTTTTCCGTAGGCGCCATATCGGAGGTACCCGTTACATTATGACCTGGGTGTTCATTGGATTCTACCAACTTGGCGGATACATAGTCTGTAATGGCGGTCCCAAGAATTGGAATATCCTTGCTGTTGTTAGCCATAGTTTGGGCCGCTGGTGTAGCGATAGCTAAGACCAAATCTTCCTTATCGGATACAAAGCGTTGGGAGATGGAGTTGAGATTAGATTGGTCTGCTTGAGCATTCTGTTGGTCGATGATGACCGTATCTCCATCCTTGTAACCATTATCTGCCAAGGCTTGTACAAAGCCTTTATTAGCCGCATCAAGAGATGGATGTTCCACCAATTGGATAACGCCTATCTTTTGTTTGCCCCCATTGGACCCTGTATTACCATTGCCACAACCAGCTACTAAGGAGGCAAAAAGGGTTACCCCCAAGGCCATAGTTAATGCTTTTTTCCAGTTCATTGTGAAAGTCCCTTTCTACTTACTTATAGTCCACTGCTTTTGTGAGCAAGTCTTGTGGCAAGCTCAAGCCCAATTGAGCCAACTTATCCTTATTGACAACCAACTTGAGTTCGCTTTGCGTTTCAATTGGCATATCTTCTGGTTTAGCTTCCCCTTTGAGGATCTTAGCTGCCATGACGCCTGCTTGATAGCCCAATTTTTCATAGTCTACTGTGTAAGAAGCGACAGCGCCACCCTTCATTTGGTTTTCTTCCGCTGGGAAGACAGGAATCTTGGCTCCATCAGTAATAGCTACCAAATTACCGATAGCTGATGCTACCACGTTATCCGTTGGTGTATAGATGGCATCAACACCTTGAGCCACTAGGTTTTGTGCCGCTTGTTGAATATCGTTGACATTGGATACAGTCACTTCTACCACTTCAACGCCCTTAGTAGCGGCATAGGCTTTCATCTTGTCCACTTGAATTTGGGAGTTCACTTCAGAAGAGGAGTAAACGGTACCAATTTTCTTAGTCCCTGGTTTGATAGCCAAGATCAAGTCCACTTGCTTATCCACTGGGCTCATATCGGATGTACCTGTTACGTTGGTCCCAGGTTTTTGATTGTCTTTTACCAACTTAGCTTGTACGTAATCGGTGATGGCCGTCCCTACAATAGGAATATCATGAGAGGCATTAGCCATAGTTTGGGCTGCTGGTGTAGCAATCGCTAACACCAAGTCCTTGCGATCAGAGGTAAAGCGTTGGGCGATGGAATTGAGGTTGGATTGATCAGCCTGTGCATTTTGCTGATCAATTTCCACTGTTTCCCCTTCTTTATAGCCATTATCAGCTAAGCCTTGTACAAAGCCTTTATTAGCCGCATCAAGGGCTGGATGCTCTACCAATTGAATGACACCTACGTGTTTTACATTGGACCCAGGTCCATTACCACAGCCCGCCAGGCCTACAAGAGCGCAGGCGCCAAGGGCTAACATCATCATATTACGCTTCCAATTCACGAATATAACTCCTCTCCACTATTACTGTAACTTCTTTTTATTATACGAGTTACCACGGACCCCTACAAGGGATAGCTTGTAGAAAGCCTTGCAGGAATAATTTTTTCTCTACCAAATTAGGTAACCACACCTTATAAAGATTGGTTGGCTGCTTGTAAGAAAGCTATGTAGCACTTCTTAGCTTCGTAGATATCTGCCTTGGAAGTTACTTCCCAAGGGGCATGCATAGACAAGACAGCCACACCGCAGTCGATGACATTCATCCCATAGAGAGCCATGATATAGGCAATAGTACCGCCCCCGCCTAGGTCAACCTTGCCCAGCTCAGCCGTTTGGAAGGTCACCTTGTGGTCGTCCATAATCCGACGGATAAAGCCCATATATTCCGCATTAGCGTCATTAGATCCGGACTTACCGCGAGAACCAGTGAATTTATTAAATACAACGCCCATGCCTAAGAAGGAGGCATTTTTCTTTTCAAAGGCAGATGCATAAAGCGGGTCATAACCAGCGCTCACATCAGAGGAGAGCATGCGAGAATTTTCCAAGGTCCGACGCACTGCCAGATTGGATTCTTTACCTAACAAGGCCAAGACTTCAGCTAGGGCATTTTCAAAGAATTTAGACTGCATACCCGTAGCCCCCATGGATCCGATTTCTTCCTTGTCTACCAAGAGACAACATGTGGTGCGGTCCACTTTATCTACCTCAAGCATAGCCACCAAGGAGGTATAGGCGCAAACGCGGTCATCTTGACCATAGGCCATAATCATAGACCGGTCAAAGCCCATTTCGCGTGCCTTACCAGCAGGAACGATTTCCAATTCCGCAGACATGAGGTCTTCTTCGGCGAACCCATAGTCTTCTTCAAAGATGCGGTTGATAAACTTGGTAACCCCTTCCTTGAGTTCTCCTTTAACAGGTTGGGACCCAATGAGAAGGTCCAAATTTTCCCCTTCGATTACCTTGGCCGCATTCTTTTGCATTTGTTCTTGCCCAAGATGAGGCAAGAGGTCTGTAATGCAGAAAACTGGATCCGTATCCTTTTCCCCGATAGCCATGGTCACCTTGCTGCCATCCTTCTTGACAACTACCCCATGAATAGCCAAGGGCATAGCCACCCATTGGTATTTCTTGATACCCCCATAGTAGTGGGTATCCCAGAAGAGAAGATTGGAATCTTCATATTGGGGGTTTTGTTTTACATCAATGCGCGGCGAGTCGATGTGGGCCCCTAAAATGTTGAGCCCTTCTTCTATATCTTGTCGACCGATAGTAAAGAGGGCAATGGACTTATCCATGTGAACATAATACACCTTGTCCCCTGCCTTAAGTGCAGTCCCCTCTTTCACCAAGTCTATAAGATTTTTATAGCCTTTTTCTTGGGCTGCTGCTACAGCTTGTACAATGCACTCTCGTTCAGTTTTCCCATTGTCTAGGAAAGAACGATATCCATCGGCTAAGTCATTGACCTTCTTAAGATCTGTTTTTGTGTAATTATGCCAAGCGTATTTACGTTCCATAATCTATCCTTTCTGGCCTAAGGCCTTGCGTTCTAAATAGCGACGTTCTTTTTCTTCATTAATACGGGCCTTTTCCTTATAGTAGGCCTTGATTTCCTCCGTCGTATGGGTCAGCATCTTGGTGACATAATACTTGCGATCACCTCGCCCCGCCTGATAGCGGCCGACCTTCCAGAGGACGGCAAAGTCCTTGTGCTTAGGACAGGTCCCTATAGACAGGTGCTTGTCTCCCGTCATGTGCTCCCTCTTCTGAAGTACTAAGGGAGCCTGACAATAAGGACAATGGGCTATGCGTACCCGTCGGTCCCGGAGAACCCGCCGTTTATCGTCAAAGTTATCATAGACGAAAAAGCTAAGGCTTTGCGGAAATAGGAAGGGATTGGGTGCCCCCTTCTTCATAGTTTCATAGTGCTCAATGCCCTGCTTGAGGGGAATATGCTTGCATATATCCGCGGTAAAGTAGGCATCATTGAGGGCATCATGGGCCTTGCGGTTACCCTTAGATAGGCCCAGTTCTTCTAGCGCACCCTCTACGGACACCTGCTTGGCATCCCCATGCATTTCGTAGGCATAAATCAGTTGGGCGTCAAACCAAGCCGGCAAGATGGTCTTTTGCATCTTGTGGAGCATAAGGTTTTCCCGCAGGATAAGCATATCATCCGCTCCCCAGGATAGGAGAATTGCATCCTGTCCACACCAGGTCATGAAGTGGTGAAAGGCCGCCTGAAAGAGGACGCCACGCTTGAGGTCTTCCCCTGTAATGCCCGTCAACTCAGCCACATGTTTATGCATATACTTGAGGTATTGTGGCTTGACCATCATAGTGAACTTGTCGATGGGTTCTAGCTCATGATTCAGTTTTACCGCCCCAATTTGGATAATTTCCCCAGCGAGAGCCATTTTAGCCCGTTTCATAAAGGAAATATCATTGGCGTAGGGCTGATTCCATTCCAAGTCAAATATGATGTAATGCATAGTCTATTTTATATCTTCTAATAGTTGATTAGCCGCCTCTATCACCTGGTCTTGGGTGATAACGGAAATCCCCTTATAGTGACCTTCCTTGATAATCTGCTTCATAGATTTACCAATTTCATAGTGATCCATGGATTCCAAGATGATAGCTCTCGCCTTGTAGGGACCATAGAACATAGGGTTAGATGGTCCATAGAGGGCTACAATTGGCACTCCCTGGCTGATGGCCACATGCATAGGGCCTGAGTCATTAGTAATAATCAGAGAACAGGCCTTCATCGCTGCTGCCAGTTGACCAATCGAAAAGTGGCCAGTAGCCACGATGGGTTGGGTCTTCATCTGCCCTACCACCTCTTGAACCATATCCTGGTCCATAGGCCCTCCAAAGAAGACTGGCTTATAGCCCTTGGCTGCAAAGTAGTCAGCTACAGCGCCAAATCGCTCTTTGGGCCACCGTTTTTCTACGACCGCTGACCCCACATTAAAGCCGATTAGCTTATCACCCTCTTGAAGCCCTTGTTCCTTGTAAAAAAGTTTGGCCGCCTCTTCCCAGGCTGGACAGGTAGATATATGTAATCCATGGTTATCCGTGTCAGTCACACCCAGTTGTTCTAAGATGTTGATATACATATCCGCCGCGTGACGAGTCTTACGGTCAAGACGGGTATATTTAGTCATGAAAGGCCGGAAGAGGAAGTGGCTCATACCAGTCGTTACTTTAGCGCCTACCTTCCAAGCCAAGTAGGAGGTACGCTCATTGGGGTGGATGTTGATGAGAATATCCGGTTGTCCCTTGGCATTAATTTCCTTGGCCACTTGATTGAGGCCAGCAATGGAATTATGCCGCCCCTTCTTATCCACCAGGATGAGGTCATCAATATAGGGGTTATACTTCATGACATCTTGAAGTTTCTCATCCATCACATAGGTGATGTGGCTATTCGGCGCTGCCTTGCGGAGAACTTCCAAGAAAGGGGTGGTCAAAATGACATCCCCTAGGTGCATGAGGAAGGTGACAACGATGCGTTTATGATTGAGTTCCATGCCCCTCCTCCTTTACCTTTTGATAAGCCTCCCAAACGGAGTCCACAGAAATATGGCCCATACAGTCCGGATCCTTAACCAGTGGCTCTTTGGCCGTTGCCCTAGAAGTCGGCGACTGGATGATATGAACATGGTCACCCCCATAGGGGCCAGTCCGGTCTGGCGATGTGGTGCCGTACATGGCGATAAGAGGCTTCTTAAGGGCATTGGCTAGGTGAAGAGGCCCCGTATCAGCCGAAATATAGAGTTTACTAGCCCCAATTAGCTCAATCAGTTCTGGTAAGCTCGTATGCCCTGTTAAGTCGATGAGGCGAGGATCTTCCACTAGATCCAAAATGGATTGGGACTTTTGGCAATCATCAGGAGACCCCATAAGGACTACCCACTGCCCCTGGTCTAAGAAGCGCTTGATGAGTTCCGCATAATGAGAAACAGGCCATTCCTTAAGAGCCCAGCGGGCACCTGGAGCAATGACGATATAGTCCCCCTTATCGATAGCTACTTCCGGCAGGCCTTGAGCCATTAACTTGCGTTTGACCTCTAAGGCATCCTTCTGACTTCTAGATAGAGGAAAGACGAGATCTTGAACCTGACCACCTAAGGCCCTGACCGTATCCAAGTAGCGCTCGATAACATGGTCGTACTTATGGTCACCCACCAGAGCCTTATTAACCAATTGAGACCCTTCCCGCAGTTCCCAATAGCCATACCGCTCAGGGGCTCCAGAACAAAAGGATACAAGAGCCGATTTAGCAATACATTGAAGGTCCAAGGTCATATCAAAGTGACGACTATGGAGGTCCTTCCAGAGCTTTCGTATATAGGAAAGGGACTTGAGCCCCTTCTTTTCTACCAATATAACCTCATCAATCCAAGGCTTGCCCGGTAAAATATGCGCAAATTGAGGGTGTACAGCCCAGGTAATCTTGGCGTGAGGAAGGTTTTGACGAAGGGCATAGAGGGTTGGTAAGGCATGAATAATATCCCCTAAGGAAGACATCTTGATGATGAGTATATTCTGGTAGTCCTTCATTAGATATCTTCTCCTTCTTCTCGTAAACAAGACCTTACAAAATCCAGCATAGATCCTCCCTCAAAAAGATAGCCTCGAATGCCTGCGGCCTGAGCGGCCTCTACATCCCGTTGTGAATCACCAATTAAAAATGATTTCTGTGAATCTATGGCATGCTCTCTCATAGCCTGTAAGAGCATACCTGGTTTGGGCTTGCGGCAGTCACAATCTATGGCATATTGGGCCACGACCCCATCCTTGTGGTGCGGGCAATAATAAAAGGCCTCTATAGGCGCTCCAGCAGCGGTCAAAATGTCATTCATATGTCGATGCAAGGTATTCACATCGTCTTCTCCGTAATAGCCTCGAGCAACTCCACTTTGATTGGTTACCACTATGAGCTTATAGCCATGCCGAACAGCTAAGGCCAAACCCTCTTGGGCTCCCTCTACAAAGCGTAAGTCTTCTAGGCGGTGCAAATACCCAGTGTCCACATTGATGACACCATCTCGATCGAGAAATAAGACCTTATCCATAGAACTCCTCATACACGTAAAGTGGAGGAGGCTAATGCCTAGCCCCCTCAGTCTTACAGACCTATTACTTACTAGCGTCGAATATAGCCTTCATTGTTTTCCAACAATTCACAGTATTCTGCTACAGCATCTTCCATCTTGGTAAAGCCTTTATCATAGCCTACGGACATCAACTTAGTGGTATCCGCTTCTGTGAAGGATTGGTATTTGCCCTTCAAGACTTCAGGGAATGGGATGTAGGTAATCTTACCCTTGCCTGCGTAGTCAATAACAGCTTGCATGAATTGGTTAAAGGTATGAGCATGACCCGTACCGCAGTTAAATACGCCTGACAATTCAGGGTGTTCCCAGAAGAAGAGGTTGACGTTAACCACGTCTTTTACATAGATAAAATCACGGGTTTGACCGCCATTTTCATAGCCGTCAGTCCCCTCAAAGAGGGTAATTTCCCCTGTTTCTTGGTTCTTGTAGAACATTTGGCGAACGAGAGAGGCCATCTTGTCCTTGTGGCATTCGTTAGGGCCGTATACATTAAAGTAACGAAGGCCTACCACTTGGGATTCTAGTTGGTTTTCAAACTTACGCACATAGCGGTCCATGAGAAGCTTAGAGTAAGCATACGGGTTCAAAGCCTCTTCGCATTCCGGATCTTCACGGAAGCCATTACGGCCATAACCATAGGTGGATGCAGAAGACGCATAGATGAAAGGAATGCGGTGATCTTGGCAATAGTGGAAGAGATTACGGGATCCTTCATAGTTGTTATGCATCATATAACGGCCATTGTATTCCATGGTATCGGAGCAAGCACCATTGTGGAAAACAACATCGATAGGACCACAATCAAATGTGCCATCAGCAATAGCTTGGTCAAAGTCGATGCAATCGATGTAATCAAAGTAATCCAAGTTGGTCAAGTTACGGGCTTTACGACCATCTGTCAAATCATCCACGATGATGATGTCATTACGGCCTCGTTCGTTAAGAGCCTTAACCAAATTAGAACCAATAAAACCGGCCCCGCCTGTTACGATAATCATAATTTATCCTCCTTAGCTAAGTTAGCTATTTTATTTACCACATTGGTAGTCGAATATCCTTCTTTAAAGGATAGAATTTGTACGGAATCAACAAAATCACGGCCAATGACTTGGTCAGGTTGATAATCGCCCCCCTTGACCAAAATATTTGGACGGATGGCCTCTAAAAGCTCGGCTGGTGTATCTTCTTCAAAGATGACTACCCCATCCACACAAGCAAGAGCGCTCAAGAGATAGGCCCGGTCAGCTTCTGCTACCAAGGGCCGTGTAGGCCCCTTGAGGCGGCCTACAGAAGCATCGGAATTAAGACCAATAATGAGGTGGTCACCCAACTGGGCAGCCTCCTGCAAGTAGGTCACATGACCCCGATGGAGGATATCAAAGCAGCCATTGGTAAAGACCACTGTATCCCCCCTGTCTTGCCACTGGCTAACCAGGTCCTTCATTTCCTCACGGCTATAGAGGGACTTTTGTACCACCTTGCCCTCTTGCAAAGATTTCCAAAGGTCAATGAGCTCTTGCCGATGGATTGGATAGGTCCCTACCTTGGAGACTACGATTCCAGCGGCTCCATTGGCCACATGAAGGGCTGTCCGCATAGACAGGCCAGAGGCAATGGCACATATCATCATGGCCACCACCGTATCACCGGCGCCAGACACATCAAAAACATCTTGCTGGGTCGCTGGATTATGCCAGGTACGGCCATCCTTGGCTATGATAGAAATCCCCTGTTCCGATCGAGTAGCAATGACATATTGAAGGTCATTATTGGCCAGGACTTCCTTAGCCGCCTCTACTACATGTTGGTCATCGTTGATCACGGGATGGCCCACTCGCTCGGATAGTTCTTTTACATTAGGGGTAATGAAGCTAGCCCCATTGTACTTATCCCATCGGGTCCCCTTTGGATCCACAATGGTAGGAATACCATGCTGGTTAGCCATAGCAAAGACTTGGGCCAGGACAGAATCCGTGCAAACTCCCTTGCCGTAGTCAGATACAACAATGCCGTCGAGACCTGATTGGCAGAGCTTAGACAGCCAACTGATGAGAACCTTCTCTTCCTCCTCATTCACGTCGCGAATGGTTTCGAAGTCCAGGCGCATCATCTGTTGCCGGGCCCCTAAAATCCGCATTTTAGTGATAGTCGACCGGTTCTCAGAGGTCACGAGACCGACCCTATCGATGTGGTTTTGGTCTAAGAGATCCCTAAGAAGGCGGCCATGGTCATCTTGACCTGCTACCCCCCCAAGGAAGACTTGGGTGTCCAATTGAGCAAGGTTAGCCGCCACATTGGCTGCCCCACCTAGGACTTCTTTCATATGATCCACCCGGTTAACTGGCACCGGTGCTTCTGGAGAGATACGATTCACATCCCCGAATACGTAGCGGTCCACCATGAGGTCACCGATGACCGCTATACGAAGCTTAGGAAGGCTGTCATGCAAGAAATTGTTGATGGTTTTCTTAATCATAATCTTCCTCTACCAACTCACAAATAATATGGCCCACTAGGATGTGCATTTCTTGAATACGAGCCGTCATCTTAGCAGGAACAGCTACGGTAGCATCACATAATTGACCCAGTTGTCCGCCTCCTTGTCCTGTAAAAGCCACGGTCTTTAGACCTCGCTTCTTGGCCATTTCTACGGCTTTTACCACATTTTGGGAATTACCGGATGTGGAAATTCCTATCAGGACATCCCCTGCCTGCCCTAGGCCTTCAACCTGACGGGCAAAGACTTGATTATAGTCATAATCATTAGCTACAGCTGTCAAAATGGAGGTATCTGTAGTCAAGGCAATCGCCGGCAAGGACCGGCGTTCTTTCACAAAGCGCCCTACCAGTTCAGCGGCTAAATGTTGGGCATCTGCCGCTGATCCACCATTGCCGCAGAAGAGGATCTTATGGCCCTTATCCAAGGCTAGCTTACAAATATCTGCCGCCGCTTGGATAGCATCCATATGGTTACGCATTTTGGTATAAGTATCTAAATGGTCATCAAAGCGTTGTGTAATAATGGGATTAATAGACATATAGCCTCCCTACTATGTTATATAATTTCGCGCAATAGGCGATCAGCGTTCTTCCAGAAGAGTTTATCCAGGTCCCCTTGGGTCATGCCAGCCTTCAGGAAAGCATCCCGCAAGCGGTCCATATGGCCTATATCTTGGATTTCAGTCTGCGGATCAATACCATCAAAATCGGTTCCTAGGGCCACTACATCAGCGCCCCCTACCTTGTGGATATAAAGGCCATGCCGTACGATATCATCGATGCGAGATATAGGTGAATCTCCTAAAAAGTGGTTAGCAAAATTAAGGCCAATCACTCCACCCTTGCGGGCAATCATACGTATCTGTTGGTCCGTCAAATTACGACTATGAGGGGTCAAGGCGCGGGCATTGGAGTGAGATGCGATAAAGGGCTTGGTCATGAGCTGATCCAATTGAGCGATTCCCTCATCATTAAGGTGGGAACAATCCACGATTATCCCCAGTTCTTCCATCCGCTGAACAAAGGCTCTACCAAGCTCCGTCAATCCCTTATTAGGGTCCCCACAATGAGGTTCACAGAGACCATTAGGATAGTTCCAAGAAATGGTAATAAGGCGAACCCCTTCCTCATAGGCCTTATCCAATCGTTCCAAGGAGCCCTCAAAGACGCCCCCTTCTTCTACGGATAGTAGGGCCCCTAGCTTGCCATCTGCATAGCAAGCATCTAAATCTTGGACAGATTGAATATGGCGAATGTGTTCACCATAGGTAAGCACATTCTTTTCAAAAACCTGCCGCATAGCCTGGTAGCGCTCATAGGGATATTCTGTCTCGCCCAAGTCTATATAGAGGGCAAAGTCTTGCACCTTGCTATGGCCGGCCCACAATTTTTTAATATCGATCTTCCATACATTCTCATAGAGATCACCCGATTGAGGATGGTCCAAGAGCTGCATCATGGTATCGCAGTGTAAATCAATCATTTGTTCTTATTCTTGCTCTTTTGTTCAGATAAGGCCTTAAGTTTATTTAGCTCATCCATAAAGGAATCAATGTTATCGAACTTACGATAAACAGAAGCGAATCGAACATAGGAAACTTGGTCAATATCCCGCAATTGATCTAGGACCAATTCACCCAAGTGATCAGTTGTTACTTCTTCAAGATTTTCATTGCGAATTTGACATTCTACCTCATTGACCACTTCTTCCATGGTCTCCGTAGATACGGTCCGCTTATCACAGGAACGAAGCAAACCGTTGAGAAGTTTACCTCGATCGAAGAGTTCGCGGCGGCCTGACCGCTTAATAACCATAAGGGGGACTTCTTCTACCACTTCATAGGTAGTAAAACGGCGGCCACAATGATTGCACTCCCGCCGGCGACGGATGCTATTAGAATCATCTGTTGTACGGGAATCGGTAACCTTTGTATCTGTATGTTGACAGAACGGGCATCTCATAAGCTTGACCTCCAGCTAGATAGACACACTACACCCAATTATTCATCTTATATACTAGCATATATTGAAAGAATTTACCAAAAAAAGCCCTCTTAGGGGGGCTAAACTACAATATCTTGTAGTCATCCCTAAGAGAGCTTTTGGCATTGTATTCTATTGTAGAACCAAGAGGCAGTCACCAGATTCAATGCGAGACCCTGGGGTTACCAGGATTTCCACAACTGTCCCATCCTTAGGAGCGGTAATGGTAGTTTCCATCTTCATCGCTTCTGTAACGAGGAGGACATCCCCCTTTTTCACCTTTTGGCCTAGGCTAACTGCTACTTTCACCAAGGAACCGGATAGGGTTGCACCGATTTCGTTAGGATTAGCCTTATTAGCCTTACGACGTACTAAACCAGTGGTCTTCACTTGTTTATCGTGAACCTTGATGGTCCGTGCTTGACCATTGAATTCAAAACGAACCAACCGGTTCCCTTCTTCATCAGGATTGGATACTAAGACTAGCTTAATGATGAGGTTTTTCCCCTTTTCCAAGGCTACATTGATCTCTTCCCCTGCTTTCATGCCGAAGAAGAAGGTAGGCGTATCCAAGATGGACACATCACCAAATTCTTGTACAAAGGCTTGCCAGTCAGCGTATACCTTTGGATAGAGGCAGTAAGCCGATAAGTCTTCTTCTGTAGTCGGCGCCTTCATCTCTTCCAACTCAGCCTTCTTAGCTGCGAAATCAACAGGTGCTAGAGCCGCCTTAGCCTGTTCTTGCCAGGACTTGTCACCCTTAAGGATGATGTCTTGAAGTTCTACTGGGAAGCCTTGGTAAGGAATGCCCAAACGGCCTTGGAAGAATTCCACAACTGATTGTGGGTAATCTAGCTCTCTACCGCGGGTCATAATATCCTCTTGGGTCAAATCATTTTGAACCATGAAGAGGGTCATATCGCCAACTACCTTGGAAGATGGTGTTACCTTGATAATATCTCCAAACATCATATTGACTTGGTGGTACACCTTTTGAATTTCATTCCACCGATCACCTAGACCCAGGGACTTGGCTTGTTGTTCCAGGTTGGAATATTGACCACCTGGCATTTCATGGGTATAAACGGTAGTATTCGGATAGGAGATTCCCTTGTCTATACCCTTGTAGTAAGGGCGGATAGAACCGAAGTAGTCGGACATAGCTTGCATGTAGTCCGTATTGAGTTCCGGTTGTCGTTCATGACCTTCCAGCGCATAGTAGAGGGAATTCATGGATGGTTGACTTGTACCATTGGAGAAGGCGGAATAAGCTACGTCAACGATATCAACACCCGCATCAATAGCCCGGCCATAGGTATAGATGGCATTACCAGACCCTTCATGGGTGTGAAGATGGATTGGAAGGTCCACAGCATCCTTGAGGGCGGATACCAAATTATAGGCTGCTTGTGGCTTTAAGATTCCGGACATATCTTTAATGGCGATGGTATTAGCCCCCACTTTTTGTAGGTCCTTGGCCATCTTAACATAGTAGTCCAAGTTGTACTTAGGACGGGAACTATCCAAGATATCCCCTGTATAGCAGAGGGTTACTTCCGCTAGCTTACCTTGGTTACGGACTTCATCGATAGATGCAGACATGGTTTCTACCGAGTTGAGGCAGTCAAAGACGCGGAAGACATCTACCCCGTTCTTAGCCGCTTGTGCGATAAAGTGACGAACTACATTTTCCGGATAGGATGTATAACCCACCGCATTGGCACCGCGAAGGAGCATTTGTAAGAGGGTATTAGGCACTTCCTTACGGAACATACGGAGCCGTTCCCAAGGATCTTCATGGAGGAAGCGATAGGCTACATCAAAGGTAGCACCACCCCAGCATTCCAAGGAGAAGAGATTAGGAACACCACGGGCCGCTAGTCCCGCTACCCGAGCCATATCGATGGACCGCAAGCGCGTAGCAAAGAGGGATTGGTGGGCATCCCGCCAAGTAGTATCAGTGAAGAAAACCTGCTTTTGCTCTAATACCCATTTAGCAAAGCCTTCAGGGCCCAATTGATCGAACTTTTGCTTAGTCCCTGCTTGCGGAGCCTCCTTAAGAGCCGGTGGCATTTGGATAGGCGCAAAGTCTGGCTTATCCTCCTTACCCTTACCGGTATAGCCGTTGACGGTCACATCAGCGATATAGCGCATGAGTTTTGTCCCCCGGTCACGGGCAGGTTTCAAGTTAAAGAGTTCTGGATGTTCGTCGATGAAGTTAACGGAATAATCACCCTTTTGGAAGTCAGGGTGTTCCAGCACATTAATCAAGAAAGGAATGTTTGTCTTCACCCCACGAATACGGAATTCGTGAAGGGTCCGAAGCATCTTGGATACGGTTTCTTCATGAGTTAACCCGTAGGTCGTCGCCTTTACCAAGAGAGAATCGTAATAAGGGGTTACGATAGCCCCTGTAAAGGCATTACCAGCATCCAAGCGAACACCAAAACCACCGCCAGACCGATAGACCATGAGTTCACCTGTATCTGGCATAAACCCATTAGCTGGGTCTTCTGTCGTAATCCGGCATTGGATGGCCGTCCCTTGACAACGAATCATATCTTGAGACGTGATACCAATCTTAGGATCATCCAAAGCATAGCCTTCGGCTACACGGATTTGTGTATGAACGATATCAACCCCTGTAATCACTTCCGTAATGGTGTGTTCTACTTGGATACGAGGATTAACTTCAATGAAGTAGAATGACCCATCAGGGGTAACTAAGAATTCTACAGTCCCTGCCCCCACATAGGAAACGTTCTTCATGAGCTTAACGGCTGCTTGACAGATGGCGTCGCGCGTTTCTTGCGGCAAGGCAAAAGCTGGTGCCACTTCTACCACCTTTTGGTGACGCCGTTGGATGGAGCAGTCCCGTTCATAGAGGTGGACTACATGACCATGTTGGTCCCCTATAATTTGTACTTCGATATGCTTAGGTTCTACGATGAGTTTTTCTACATAAACCCGGTCATCACCAAAGGCTGCCTTAGCTTCCGATTTAGCTCGGTCATAAGCTTCTCGCAGATCTTCCTGTTTAGCCACTTCCCGCATACCACGGCCACCGCCGCCGTTAACGGCCTTAATCATAAGTGGATAGCCATGCTCAGCCGCAAAGGCTTCCAATTGCTCAAAGTCCTTAAGGGGCCCATCAGACCCTGGAATCATTGGAATTTGAGCCAATTTTGCTTGTTCCCGGGCGTTAACCTTGTCCCCAAACATGATGAGATGTTCTAGGCGAGGCCCAATAAATATGATGCCTTCTTCTTGACAGCGTTTGGCAAATTCTGCGTTTTCAGACAGGAAACCATAACCCGGATGAATGGCATCTACATCATGTTCCTTAGCGATGCGGATGATGTCATCTATGTCAAGATAAGCCTCTACTGGTTTCTTTCCTTCCCCTACCAAATAGGCTTCATCAGCCTTATTTCTGTGGAGGGACAAGGTATCTTCTTTAGAATAAATGGCAACTGTTCGTATACCCATTTCATAGCAAGCCCGGAAGACGCGAATGGCAATTTCTCCCCTGTTGGCAACCAATACAGATTTAATCTTTTTCATAGTCGACTCCTCCTTAACATGTATACATTATATTTTACGCATAAATGTGTGCTTTCTCAATACTTTCTATATATGTATACACAATACAGCCCTAGACCAAATAAAAACAAGACTCTTCCCCATGTAAATTCCTAGCATCCATTGTTGTCACATAAAAAAAGAGGCCCCAACCTTTACGATTGGAGCCCTCATAACTACGACTAGCCTAAGTAGCAAGCCTTATATGATAGGTTTATACCTAGCTATTTAGTTTTCTTCAGAGGCGGATGTCACATTGGTTTGACCTTGGAATATACGCAGATTCTTACGGCCTTCTACAATCAACTCGCCCATAGCCCCCTTCATGGACCGCATAAGAGCATGGTCTACGAAGGTAAAGTGACCTGGTTCTTCTAAATTGATTTCAATGATAGCTGCCCCACCTGCAGGGATATCTGTTGTTTGTACATTATGGTTGACTAGGCTACCACCTTCTACCATCACAGTATTAAGGATATTCCCCATAATATGGAATGGGAAGTTAAGATTAGGGCCTGCATTACCTACATATAAACGGACCTTTTCACCCACCTTGCCTTGGAGGGCGCGGGCACCCGTCAAGGAGCCTTGTGCCCCATTAAAGACAACATAGTCTGGTTGTTCATTAGATGCCTTTTGGAAATCTAAGGTTGCTAGGTTTGGATCATTATTAGCAATCTTTTCGTTAGTTTCACCATGGGCAGCATCGCCAGCCTTATTAAGGTAGAGTTCACTTTGTAAAATGAAGTATTCCCGGTCAACTGGTTCCATACCTTCTTTTGGTTCTACCAAGATGAGGCCAAACATACCCTTAGCTACGTGAATAGCAGGGGACGGCATAGACCCACAATGATAGAGGTAAAGGCCCGGTTTCATAGCGGTAAAGACAAAAGTTGTCTCTGTTCCTGGCATAGCTTCAGAAGCAGCCATACCACCATCTTCACCAGTTACAGCATGGAAATCGATGGAATGTGGCATGCGTTCTGTAGATGGATTTTTCAGATGAACTTCTACTTCATCCCCTTGACGAACGCGAATAAAAGGACCTGGTGTTGTGCCATTGAAGGACCAGTACTTATAATTTACACCTGGTGCTACTGTTTTAATCCCTTCCGCAACTTCTAGCTTAACTACATTGCGGACTGGATAATCCCGGTTGAGCGGTTTAGGCACATTAGGGGCCGTAGTCATCTCTGCTTCTACTACCGGCAATTTACCACCGTGAATTTGGGGGTTCATCTTAAAGAAATACTTGACCCCAAATACGGCTAAAACAAGGGCTACAATAAGGCCTATTACGATAGGAATAGCCATTTTCTTATTTAAGCCCTTAATTCTTTCTAGCATATAAACCTCCTCTAAAAAATAAGAGCTGCAATGTTAGTTCACATTACAGCTCTTACAAGCTATACGAGACGCATCTTAGCTCAAAGGTTTAGATACATCAATATCGCCAATCTTATTGACGAGTTCGCCTTCTACAGCGAATTGAACGTTATCGATACCATCGCATTTACGTAGGGTCTTAACAATTGCATCAACCTTTTCTTTTGCATTCCCTTGGCCTTCTGCAAATTGAGGGCTTACTTCTACGATAGCAGTGTTACCCTTGTACCATACATTGTAAATTCGTTCTTTAGGTCCAAAGGTACGGCCGCCATCAGCTTTGACCATTTGGAGAAGAATTTGAATAGGTTGTGCAGCGACCTTATCCATAGTCACTTTTTGTTCAGCTAAACCAGAGCCATCTTCTTTTGGCACAAAGATAGTTACGGATGTTTGTTCTGGTTGTGCTTGCTCTTGAGCGCTAGCTTGTTGTGCATCTTTTTGGCTAGAACCGCAACCGGAGAAGCCAATAGACATAGCTGCTACAGCAGCCAAGATGAGAGCTTTTGTGGATGTTTTCATAATGAGACTCCTTCACACACTTGTAACTTGCTTTACCAATAGTCTAGTATAAGCAAAGCCTATTCATATATACCCTTAGTGTACTCCTAAACAGGCCAAAAAATTTGTGATATATATCACTTTTTCTTAATTTTATTATTTTTATTCCGTCGCTGTCAAATAATCATTTCTCAATAGCCCCCTAAAAAAGCTTTCATCAAAGCATCTAAGGCCTCCTGATCATTCTGCCCCATGGTTTCCCGCGCAGAATGCATGGCTAAAATAGGAATGCCCACATCCATGGTCCGCATGGGAAAGACGGCAGAGGAAATCGAGCCCACCGTGGATCCACCCGGCTCATCAGAGCGATTTACATAGTGTTGCCAAGGAATATCTGCTTCATCACAGAGGGCCTTCACGGTCGCTTGTGCCACCGCATCCCCAGCATAGGATTGGCTAGCTGCAGACTTGAGGGCCAAGCCCTTATTCAACAAAGGATAATTAGTAATATCATTCTTTTCTGGATGATTAGGATGTAATGCATGAGCCACATCGGCAGATATCATAAACCCCTTAGCCATATCCTGTGCTAAGTCTTCACCGCTTTTACCGATAGCACCATAGATGCGATTAACAATCTGTGGCAGCATCATAGAAGCGCCACCCTGTTTGGTTCGAGACCCCACCTCTTCATTGTCAAAGAGAATTCCTAAGCGGAGACCGGGTACATTTTTATCTGCCGCTTCTAAGAGGCCCTGAAGCACGGACCGGCAGGAGGTCAGATTATCTAACCGAGGGGCTGACACAAAATCATCATTAAATCCCAAGGTACACCCTCTTTCCACTGGATAGAGTGTAATTTCGTAGGAGAGAATATCGTCACGGTCACAGTCAGCCTCTCTAGCTAACAAGTGAAGCCAAGCATCATTTAGGTCCATCTCCTCCCCTTCCATCATAACTAAGGGGAGCATATCCACTTGCTTATTAAGCTTAACGCCATCATTCATTTTACGATTCATATGAATGGCCAAATTAGGAATAATAGCCACTGGTCGTCGTGTGTCTACCAAGACCGACTCTGTTGCAAATGGCTTGTCACCCTTGAGCACAACCAGGCCTGCTGCCCCTAAGGGCCGGTCTAGCCAAGTATTCAGAATGAGCCCTCCATAGGCTTCTACATTGAGCTTGATATATCCCTTAGTATTGGTCACAGGGTTAGGCTTAACCCGAAGGGCTGGAAAGTCTGTATGGGCTGAGGCAATGCGGAGCATGCCATCCGCATCCCCTATGTGAAAGGCGCAAAGGGTTGTTCCATAGACATTCACCACATAGTCACCAGGCCCAAGGTCCCAAGCCTCTCCTAGGGACAATTCTTGGAATCCTGCATCCACTAGCTCTTGTAAACTCATATCCACCGTATGATAAGGGGAGGTGGACCCATCGATATAGTGTAGTAATGATTGAATGGTATTAGACATAATTCTACCTCTACGATACTAGCTAATAACTACCCATATTATAAAGCAAATGAGCCTAGAATAGAACAAAAAAGAGACACCCTAGGGTGTCTCTTTTTTATATCTGTTTTGTATTGTTTAAAATTATAGATTGGAAGCTTACCACATCCCAAGAAGTTTCATCCAAGCAGAACCGATACCTACGAAGATAATCAAGTTGATAATGGAAGCCATAAAGCCCAATTTCCACCATTCACCTTGTGATACATAGCCCGTGTTGAACAATACTGGTGCAGGACCTGCAGCGTAGTGAGTCAAGGACATGCAAAGGTTAGATGTGAAGGCGATCATGAGCAATGTCAACATAACTGGAGCGCCAGCACCGATAGCGATAGCGGAGAAGGCTACGAACATTGCAGAGATGTGCGCAGTCAAGGATGCGAATGCATAATGAGCATATAAGTTGACGATAACCGCAAAGAGGAATGCGATAACCCAAGACCCGTCAGGTACGAAACCTTGTAATACAACTGTGAACCATTTAATGAATTCCAATTTGGAAAGGAAGGTTGCAAAGGTCATCAATGTACCCATCCATACCAAAGTATCCCATGCGCCTTTTTCAGACTTAACGTCATTCCATTTCAAAACGCCTGTAATGAGCAAGATGGAAATACCAAGCAAGGCTACTGTAGTAGCGGACAAATGGTTAATAGAAGATGTTGCCCAAAGGATCAAGGCCAAAATGAACACACCGAGCATAACCCATTCTTGGAAGGACATTTTGCCCATTTGTTTAAGTTCGTTTTTGATCATAGATTGCGCATCGCGTGTATCCTTCATTTCTGGTGGGAATACGAAGGACAAGAACAATGGCATTACGATCAAGGAAAGAAGGCCTGGAACGATAGCTGCGATAGCCCATTCGCCCCATGTCAATTCAACACCGAAGGATGCTGCTGCAAGGGATGCAACCAAGGTGTTACCAGCCATGGATGTCATGAACATAGCAGATGTAATTGTATTAGATTGGTACACAACTTGTGTCAAGAAGGCACCAATTTTACGAGGAGCAGAGTCTGGTGTGGAACCGAAGGCTTCTGCCAAGGAACGAGTGATTGGATAAATAACCCCGCCCGCACGTGCTGTATTAGAAGGTGTTGCAGGGGATAAGATAAAGTCACTCAATTCAAGCGCATAGGCCAAACGCAAGGAGCTAGACCCGATAGCCGCAATCAAATTGTAGGCAATACGTTTACCGAGACCGGTATTAATAAAGCCACGAGAGAATAAGAAGGCAGCTACGATTAACCAGATAGAAGCATTTGCATATCCAGACAATGCGTCGCCAATTTTAAGAGTGTTTGTCAATGCAGCAATGGTAACCATAATCATAGCTACGCCGCCGATTGGCAATGGTTGAAGGATAAAACCTACGATAGTGGCTACAAAAATAGCAGCCAAGTGCCATGCTTGCGCACTCACCCCATCTGGAGTTGGCCAGAACCACATAGCTAGGCCAATGATGATAGGGATGAGCCAGTTCATCAAACGTTTCATTTGAATCTCCTCATCACTTGATAAATACAATTACAATACAACAGATAATCTATTAACTAAACCACCTTATTAACGTGGTAAAGCTACGTCTTCCATATTTGTTGCGTCGATGTCTTCCAAGAGGCCCTTGTCACAGAGTTCTGCGATTTCTGGGCGGATAGGCATCCGTTTAAGCAACATTAAGTCATATTTCTTCAACACATCTTCTACATGACTTTGGCCGAAGATGTTATAGTCCTTATCATTATCTGGACAGTGGAAATAAGCATAATTTTCCACAACTCCGATAATAGGCACCTTCATAAGATCTGCCATCTTGACCGCCTTTTCAACAATCATAGATACCAAGTCTTGAGGGCTTGTTACCAAGATGATGCCATCTAGGTTAAGGGATTGGTAAACCGTAAGGGCTACGTCACCCGTACCAGGAGGCATATCGACGAGAAGGTAATCAATATCTTCCCAAATAACTTCGGAATAGAATTGCTTTACCATGCCGCCAATTAAAGGACCACGAAGTACAACAGGATCTGTATCATGTTCCAATAAGAGGTTGGAAGACATAATTTGGATGCCTGTTTTTGTTTGGCATGGACGAACGCCTTCAGCATCGCCCATTGCTTTATCCTTAACCCCAAAGATATGAGGAATGGATGGACCTGTAATGTCCGCGTCGAGGATACCAACTTTGTAGCCCCGCCGTTGAAGAGAGATTGCGAGCAAGGAAGTAACAGAGGACTTACCAACGCCCCCTTTACCAGAGACAACCCCAATCACATGTTTAACCTTGGATTTAGGATGCAATGGTGCACGCAAATCTTGTTGTTGAGATGGACATCCACCAGCTTGGCCTTTAGAGGCACAGCCTTGAGAGGATGGACAACCTTGACAATCACTCATACTAAATACCTACTTTCTTGAGAGTAAAAAGAAACTCCCATCGGACCTGTCTAACCTTAGACAAACCCGCCTATAATCCGTGTTTATTGTAGCAAAGCCCCCATTCTTCATCAATGGTTTAGGCTATGACAATAAGTTATGCAAATGTAACCAACGTCACACTTTTATAATATTTTTTTCTAAGCGCCTTCCCTTCTACCCTACTAACTAAGGGCTCAACAAAATGTCTACCCATACTGTACACATAGATAGGATTGCTTATTTCACAAGCTATAAAAAGCCTCCTAGTCACAAGGACTAGGAGGCTTCCTACAAGAGATAACTGCCTACTGATTAAATTCAAATCAAAATCAGTCGATCCTATGTAATTAGTCTTTTCTACGGCCATCCTTATCTGCCGATTCACCAGTAGCTTTCTCCTGATTAGAACTAATCTCCCCTACAGGCTTATCATGAAGATGAAAATCTCCTTCTGCCTGTTCTTGCGCTAAATCACGTTCCTTAGCTCGCCGCATATACCATTTATAGGCCTTATAGATGCCATAGTAGATAATGAGGAAGATGACAGAAATGACCGCTAAGCGTCCCATATTATCATGGATGTTGACTAAGTCTTGGCCGATAGCCATCTCTACCGCTGTGGATGGAAACTTGCCAACCAAATTGGCCACAATGTAATCTTTTACCGTAATTTGAGAGATAGCCCCCAAGGCCGTGATGAGACCCGATGGGAAATAAGGAACTGTTCGAGCAAACAGCATAACCATAAAGCCATTTTGCTCAGAAAAGTCGTCTAGCTTTAAGAGGAACTTAGACTTATGGATGAGTGTATCCGCCTTATCCCGCAAAAGGTAGCGGAAGATAAAGAAGGATATGGTCACACCTACACATTCCCCAAACCAGGCTATAACAAGCCCTTCCCAGTAACCAAAGACCAAGGCCGAAGCCGTAGAAAAAACAATGGCTGGCAAAAAGCCCACCATATTGACGACTACGATGAGGTAGATGGTAGCCAAGACAGCCCAAGGGCCGTAACCCTTAAGGGTTTCAGAGATAAGCTGCATATCATGGCTAAGGATGATGCGGTGCATGGTGGCATAGAAGCTAGGATCTAGCCAGTGAACGAAGAGGGCCACCAAGACGAGGGAGCCTATGGCTCCCAACTTGATGGTCCATTCGATGTGTTTGGATTTTTTTTCTTCTTTCATAGGACCTTTCAGTCTTATTTAACCTCTACAATCCAACCTTCTGGAGCTTCTACTTCACAGTGTTGGATAGCGAGCAAGGTGTCATACAATTTCTTAATGTATGGACCCATGTCTCCCATACCTGCTGGGAATTTGATATCCCCTTCTTCTGTATGGATGCACCCCACTGGAGAAATAACTGCAGCTGTACCGCAAAGACCTGCTTCGGCAAAATCTTTCAATTCATCAAAGCGAACAGGACGGTGTTCCACCTTCATGCCCAAATAGTGTTCGGCTACATACATAAGGGAACGACGAGTAACAGAAGGCAAGATGGAATCAGATTTAGGAGATACCAAGGTGCCATCCTTAGTTACAAAAATAAAGTTAGCCCCACCAGTTTCTTCTACATAAGTACGGGTAGCCGCATCAAGATACATGTTTTCTGCATAGCCATGTTCGTGAGCATCCGTAATGGCATAGAGGGACATAGCATAGTTGAGACCTGCTTTGATATGACCAGTCCCATGAGGAGCGGCACGGTCAAAGTCGGTGACACGAATGGTGATTGGTTTAGCCCCACCCTTGAAATAAGCCCCTACTGGTGTAGTAAAAATACGGAATTGGTATTCATCCGCAGGTTTAACACCGATAACAGGGTTGGTCCCCATCATATAAGGACGGATATAGAGAGAAGCACCGGTTCCATAAGGAGGAACAAAGTCCTTGTTGGCCTTAACAGTTTCGATAACAGCTTCTACGAAGCGCTTTTCATCGAATGGAGGCATTACAAGGCGCTTTGCAGAATCATGGAAGCGCTTAGCATTGAGGTCTGGGCGGAAAATAACAATACGACCATCCTTAGTGTAATAAGCCTTCATACCTTCAAATACGGTTTGTGCGTATTGGAAAACACCAGCACATTCGTTTAAGACAATATTGGCATCGGTGGACATTTGTCCTTGGTCCCAATGTCCATCTTTATAGTTAGATACAAAACGATATGGTGTTTGGTGGTAACCAAAACCAAGATTTTCCCAATCTAGTTGTTCACTCATAATAGAACCTCCTAAGTATCTTATAGTTCATATACTAAGTATAGTAACACTCTAATCCCATCGATTCAATAGAATCACCCATAAAGATGTCTTATGAGTATATAAATAAAAAACCACGGGAAGCACTAACGTGAATACCCGCGGTTTCTCATACTTCGTAATCTTTCACTAGGACCTAGCACTAGGACCTACAAGACTAAATTATTTTCAATTTTCTTGAGGCTCTCTAAGAGCTTATACAACTCTTCCTCAGACAGGCCTGCCAAAGCCGCAGTCCTATGTTTGTCTACCAAATGTCCAATTGGATCCATGAGGGTCTCACCCTTTTCTGTTAAGGCAATGAACTTCCCCCGTTGACCTGGCAAGCTATGTTTTTCAATCAGCCCTTTATCCTCTAACTTAGCTAATGTTTTAGAAATAGCCGCCGCCTCTACGCCAAGCTCTTTAGCCAATTCCGTTTGAGATCGTTCTCTTCCTTGGTGAATAACCTTCATAATGGTCCATTCCGAAGAAAATACGCCCTTTCTTGAAATAACAGAATTCAAGCTCTTATTAAAGGCTCGCACAGTCTGTAAGCACTGATAAATAACATCGTCTCTTTCCATAGGTCCCCCTATTACACTCTATTTAACACACACTCTCCTTGGACGAAAAGCCTCCTCAGGCTTTTCCTTGTTTAGCGGCGGATAGCTTTTACCAAACCAATCACAATGACCGCCCCTATGATAGAGGTAATCAGTGATTGCAGGCCAAACCCATCTAGCCCTTTGACACCAAAGAAGGTCAGTAAGATATAGTTGGCCAAGGTGCCACCTACAAAGCCCGCTAGGATGTTGGCAAGCTTACCCATTTTCTCATCGACATGCATAATCTTAGAGGCAATCCAGCCCGCTAAACCACCAATAATAATCCAGGAAATAAAGCCCATATAAGTCTCCTTAGAAGAAAAAATAAGAACTAATTGAAGACTAATAAAAAAGAAAGAAATAAAGAGACTTCACATCTCTCTCATTTCTTTCCTAGTATAACTCATTCACATTGAATTCATCAAGACTTATATTGAATTTTTTCTAATTCAAGCAAAAAAGCTTTGCGGTCTAGGCCTCCTCCATAGCCTGTAATGGCGCCTTTAGCCCCCATAACCCGATGGCAAGGAACAATCAAGCTGATGGGATTAGCACCTGTAGCCCCTCCTACGGCCTGAGCAGACATCTTAGGGCGACCAAGGTCTTTAGCCAAGGCCTTAGCTATAGCCCCATAAGTCATCATTTGCCCATAGGGAATGGTTTCAATATAGGCCCAGACAGCCTTTTGAAAGTCTGTCCCATAGAGTTCATAAGGAGGAGCTTGCAAGAAATCCGTGGACCGACCACCGAAGTATCCATCGAGCCAAGCCTCGGTCACTCGGAATACGGGCAGATGAACAAGAGGAATCAAACCTATGTCACAAGGCCCCTCTTCTCCTTGGAAATAGAGGTCTGTCAAAGTGCCCTCTCGGCCTATCATAATCATGGGCCCCAAAGGAGATTGGTAGGTCCAGCGGGCCTCCTGCCAGACTTGTGGAGCTTTATTTTTATTCACGCCCATGGATAGCTTCCTCCTAAGTACACTACATATTCTTCTACTTTATAAGGTAAGGGCATAGGATTGATCCACAAAGGCCATCACATCTTCATCGTCCGCAGGTCCTGACAGGAGGATGGACAACCAGTGTTTCTTATTCATGTGATAGGCGGGACCATAGCCCGCTTCTTGTTTATAAAAATCCACATCCTCTGGATCCGCCTTAATTACCAAGAGGTCGCATTCCGTGGAGTTAACCATGGACCGAGGACCCTCCTGCTTGATATCTACCGATGTAGTATCCACATTCATGATGACAGCGAACCACTTTCCATTTCCAGGATGACGAAAAACAGCATAATCCGGATAGGTATCCCAAAGATATTGGGGTTCCACATCATAACGCTCGCTTATATAGTTCATAATATCAAAACGGTTCATAGGAAGACCTATCCCATTCTTTTCACTAGACCTTACTAGAACGACGTGCTTGTCGTCTTTCCTCAATCGCTTGTATCCGTTGCCGGCGTTGCCACCACTTGGAGAAGAAAACACGAATGAAAATAAGGGCTATAAAGCCGATGGTAATAAAGGTATGGTAAGGAGCCAACACCTCTTTAACCAAATCATCTTCTAAGAACATACCCGCCCCCGCATAGGCAAGAATGGCACCACCTATATAGAGAATAATAGGGAAGCGTTCAATAATCTTGATGAAGAGGCTCGATCCAAACATGATGATAGGAACGGTTACCAGGATACCAGCGATAGCAATACCCATATGACCGTTAGCTGCTCCAATAACGCCTAAAACATTATCAATGGACATGATGCCATCCGCCACAACGATAGTGGTAATAGCTGGGATAAGGGCATCCTTAGCTTCGATTTTATGTTCCTTATCATCATCGGAGATAAGAGAATGAGCGATGAAGAGAAGGGCTATACCACCAATCAGGCGGAGGGCAGGAATGTTGTTAATAGCTTCAACAAAAACAAAGGCCATAATAAGACGAAGGATAATGGCCCCTATAGTACCACCCAAAATTGCCTTTTTCTGTAGGTGGACAGGTAAATTTTTAGCAGCCATACCGATGACGATAGCATTATCCCCTGCCAAAAGAATATCGATTAAGACAATCTGTAACATGGCTATTAAACCAGCAGTACTTAATAATTCCAAGTATATGTCCTCCTATAAACGTCAAATAGAATGAATTTATTATACCATGGCCCTACTCAGGAAATACATAGATTTGGTATAATACAGGGTATTGTTAATCTTAAATTTCAAGAGGTATTGTATGCACCCGACACAAACATTCACAGAAAAAATCTGGGTCTTTTTGCGGTTAGTTTGGCCCATGACAATCACCCAGTTTGCCCTCCTTGGCGGATCTTTTATCGCTGTGTTTTTAACAGGTCAATACGGCACTATAGACCTAGCTGGTATGTCGGTGGGTTATAACATATGGATAGCCTTCTACATGGGAGCTATGGGAACCCTCTTGGGCATTACCCCTATATTATCTCAACTCTTAGGAGCCAGAAAAACTGATACTATTACTACCATTGTCCAGCAGGGTCTTGTTATCGCAACAGCCATTGCTATCAGCATGTTGCTCTTAGGCTTCATAACACTTCGGCCCTTCCTCAACTTTCTCAACATGGACCCCGCTGCCCTAGAGGTAACTATGGCCTATATGAAAGTCTTTGCGATCGGTGTTTTTCCCCTCTTATGGGGCTGTACTCTACGTAATACCATAGACTCCCATGGCCTTACCGCCTATTCCATGGCAACGGTTATCTTCTCCTTCTTCCTCAATTTATTCTTCAACTATGGTCTTATTTTAGGACACTTTGGCCTCCCTGCTCTAGGCGGTGTGGGCGCTGCCTGTGCCGTTGTTATTACCATGTGGGCTAATTGTCTTATTTTTGCCCTCATCTGTTCCCTCCATCCCAAGCTCAAAGGCTATAGATTTTTGAGTTTCTGGCAAGGCCTTCGGTGGACTTATATTAGAGAACAGCTAGCTGTTGGGATTCCTATTGGGTTCTCAATCTTCTTCGAAGGGTCTATCTTCTCCATAGCAGGCCTTCTTATGGTGCAATTTGGTACCCTCGTTGTCGCCGCCCATCAGGCTGCTATCTCCTTCACCAACATTTTCTACTGTTTCCCTCTCTCTATTTCTATGGCTTCCACCATTGCTGTAGCCTATGAACTAGGGGCCCAAAGCAAGGTAGCTGCCAAAGCTTACTCTTATATAGCCAGAGGCCTTGCAATTATCATAGCTATCATCCTCTGTGCCTATTCATTCACCCACTTGGATACCATTGCATCCTGGTTCACACAAGATGAGGAAGTATTCACCCTAATCGAGTCATTCCTCTCCTATGCAGTCTTTTTTGCTGTTATCGATGCCTTTGGGACTCCTTTGCAAGGAATTCTTAGGGCCTATAAGGACGTACAAATTATTTCTACTATAGCCCTCATCGCCTATTGGGGCGTGGGAATCTCCTTAGCCTATCTCTTAACCATGATTATCCCTATGGGTCCCTATGGGGTTTGGATTGGCCTTCTTTCTTCTGTAGCCGTAGCAGCCGTCCTCTATACCATCCGCACCTGGTATATACAACATAAATAAACTTGAACAAACTATAAAAGACGCTCTCACTAAAAGCCATGATTCCCTTCAGAATAGTGGCTTCCTAGCTAGAAGCGTCTTTTCTTATGGCCACCAGGAACTAAACTGAGTGGCTACTTACTTTTTCTTAAAGAAGCCGAGTCTCTCTATATGGCTAAGACCAATCGGCAAGTATTCTTCTGGGCTCAGCTCATGATAATCATCTTGCGATGTATCATAAATAGGCATACCTTCCATAGCCGCCAAAATATCCGCCTCCGGTTTAGGTTCATTGAGGATCGACATAATTTCTAAATCAATGGAATTAATATAAGGAGCTGCTTCATTATCATGGGTACCCAAGACAACTCGACCTTGGCCTGTACCTAAAATCAAGGCTGCCACAAAGTTAGTAGTTTCCGTTAGCACA
>URSE01000006.1 GCA_900550455.1 uncultured Veillonella sp.
AGTCATTTTCTTAGGTGCTCTGCTGGCCTCCCTATCCTTGGGCTCCGCTATGGCAGCTTCCTATGATGATATCGTGCCAGCTGGCGATTGGACCTATGAGTCTATCAATACCTTGCTCAAGCATGATGCCCTGACTGATACGAAGGGTATCAAGACAGATGGGTCTGTCCAATATACCCGCGGTCAATTGGCTCCCCTCATGGCCTATATCACTAAGGAGCGGGAGCATATGAATGATACTGATAAGGAAATTGCCCTCAAGCTCTACCAGGCCTACAAGGATGAAGTCTTGGCCTACAATGTAGCAGAAACGAAACGAGAAAAGGCCTTGGCTCAGGAAAAGAAAGATCACAAGGACCTGGTTAAAAAATTAGATAAGAAGCGGACAAAGGCGGAAAAAGAAGCGGCTAAGGCCGACCAAAAAGCTGCTAAAGAAGCGCAAAAGGCGGCTAACAAGTCCAAGAAACAAGGAGAGACTAGACCAGCTAGCCCTGCACCAGCGGTTATCAATGATGTCTACTATGGCGCCGTTAACCCACCAGCTCAATTACAACCAATTGCGCCTCCTGATGCAGCCCAAGAGGTGACTTATGATAATGAAAAGCCAGAAGAAGTGGCTCTTACACCGGAACAAATCCAAGAGAAGATGAAACACTTCAAGGTAGATACCTCCCCTTTACAGGTCGGTGGTGATGTTCGCGTTCGTACCCAAGGAACTAAGGGCGGAAAATCTAAGACCGATGGTAAAGCCAATGTGGAAATGGCTATGACCTGGTAAGAGCTGAGGTGTGTGTATGTGGAATTACCTTACAAGACAGCTCTTTACTGTCCATCAGGAGGGTCGGACTCACGTCAATGACTTCCTCAAATTTGTAGGGCCTGGGATATTGGTGACGGTAGGCTTTATCGATCCTGGCAACTGGGCAGCTAATTTAGCTGCGGGTGCCCAGTTTGGTTATGACCTTCTTTGGGTGGTCTCCCTGTCTACCATCATGCTCATTGTGCTCCAGCATAATGTGGCCCACCTGGGCATCGTTCGGGGCCAATGCCTGTCGGAGTGTGCTCATGAGTTTTTGCCAGCTTGGCTATCCTGTCCAGTTCTATCCACTGCTGGGTTAGCCGCAGCGGCCACGACTTTGGCGGAATTTATCGGCTCTGCTATAGCCCTTAAGATGCTCTTTTCCATTCCCTTAGTCATAGGGGCTATATTGACCTGCCTTGTTTGTACCCTTCTCTTGGTGACTAACTCCTACCGACGGTTAGAACGGATTATAGCTGGCTTCGTATCCCTCATTGCCCTGGCCTATATTGTGGAGCTGTGCCTAGTGGATGTCTCTTGGCCGGCAGCTACCCTGGCTTGGGTGGACCCTAAGCTACCTAATGAATCCATGCTGGTAGTCCTCTCCATTTTGGGGGCTGTCATCATGCCTCATAATCTCTTCCTCCACTCAGAAATCATCCAGAGTCGGCAGCTTAATATGGCTGATAAGGCTACAATTAAGAAGCACTTACGCTTTGAATTTTTGGATACCCTCCTATCTATGGGAGTGGGCTGGCTCATCAACTCGGCTATGATTATCTTGGCGGCGGCCACCTTTTTTGTGGTGGGGCAACCGGTGACGGAGTTGGAACAGGCGGAAGCCCTCCTGAGCCCCCTCATTGGACCTTGGGCAGGAACCCTCTTCGCCTTGGCCCTCCTCTTTGCGGGGATTGCCTCATCGGTTACAGCGGGTATGGCAGGGGCTTCTATCTTTGCTGGTATGTGGGGGGAATCCTACGATATGAAAGACTTTCATAGTCGTCTGGGCCTGGCCCTAACCTTTGTGCCGGCCCTAGCCCTCATATTCTTTGTTAGCGATTCGTTTACAGCCCTCCTCTGGTCTCAAATGTTCTTGAGCCTCCAACTACCTATTACCATTTTTTTGCAGCTTTATATGACATCTAGCAAGAAAATTATGGGGGACTATGTTAATCATCGCTATACCTCCGTTCTCCTTTGGGGGATTGGGATTTTTGTAACCCTCTTAAACTTGTATTTGTTGTTTGAATCATAAGGGATCCTATGACAGTTGATGATATTTTACAGAAGGACCTTCTGGGCGACCAATGGCTCACAGAAGAAGAACTTCGTTTCCTCATGTCCGTTACCAATGAGGAAGATTTACAAAAAATATATAAAAAGGCCTACCAGGTGAAAGCCAAGTTTGTAGAGCCTGTAGCTTATTACAGGGGCCTCATCGAGTTCTCCAACCGTTGTATCAAGAATTGTAAGTACTGCGGTATTCGCCGTGATAATGATAAGGTAGACCGCTTTGATATGTCCTATGAGGATATCATCAAGATGGCCCAGTGGGCCTATGACCATGAGTATGGATCTATCACCCTTCAATCAGGGGAGCGGTCCGACCAAGAGTTCGTGGACTATGTAGTAGACCTCATCAAGGATATTAAGAAGATCGGCGATGGGTCCTTGGGCATTACCATGTGCGTTGGGGAACAATCTGAGGAATCCTACCGCCGTATGGTAGAAGCGGGCGCCTCCCGCTACCTCCTACGCATTGAGACCACCAATCCTGACCTCTATCACAAGATCCACCCGCGCGATGACTTGCATTCCTTTGAGACGCGGGTCGAATGCCTCAAGCGCTGCCGCAAGGTGGGTTTCCAAGTAGGAACTGGCGTTATGATTGGCCTTCCTGGGCAGACAGAAGAAGATTTGGTCAATGATATCCTCTTCTACCGGGACATGGATATCGACATGATTGGTATGGGCCCTTATGTGGTTCACCACGATACGCCGCTGGGGCAAGAAGCCCTGGCTATGGGCCTAGATTCCAAGGAAGGTAAAGATCGGCGGATTCAGTTGGGGCTTAAGATGATTGCCTTGACCCGCCTTTTCTTGAAGGACGTCAATATCGCTGCTACAACAGCCCTACAAGCTTTGGATCCCTTGGGTCGTGAAAAGGGCTTACAAGCAGGCGCTAATATTCTCATGCCTATCATTACTATCCCGGAACATCGGGCTAAGTATCTTCTTTATGATAATAAGCCTTGCGTGGATGACAATGCAGACAAGTGTAAGGACTGCTTGACCCGCCGGGTTATGTCCATCGGCGACCGGGTAGGTTGGAAGGAGAATGGAGACTCTAAGCACTTCTTCAAGCGACAAAAGAATAATAAGGCATGACCATGCTATAATGGAGCTAGACTATATTCCGTCATTTGTAGAGAAAGAGGCTGCTTATGTTTTTCTCCAATATCAATGTAGATTACAAGCACATTGGCTTACCGGATGCCCTTGTACGGGCCTTGGATTACCTTAAGAATACAGATCTGAAGGCCATGGAAGCGGGTTCCTATGAACTGGAAGCAGACCGGAAGATGTATGTAAATATCGATGTGGTTAATACGCGTTTATGGAAGGATACCAAGCCTGAATCTCACAAGGATTACGTCGATGTGCAGTTCATGATCGACGGGGAAGAGGACCAAGGGGCCTTTCCCTTAAAGGGGATAGAAGTGCCTGTGGAATCTCATGCCGACCGAGACCTCTACTTTTATGACAACAGCCGGGAAGATGAAGCAGAAGTGCAATTGACGCCAGGTAATTACACTATCTTTTTCCCTGCTGATGCCCATCGTCCTTTAATTGCTGTTAATAAGCCTATCCAAATCAAGAAGGCCGTCGTAAAAGTCCACATTTCCCTCTTGAAGTAGGCCTCATAATGGTTAGTAGTAGAGGTGAAGGGAAGATTGGTTCTAAATCTAGGAAGGAAGTCTACCTGGGTATGGGCCTGGCCCTACTAGGAGCCCTCTTATGGGGTCTGTCGGGGACTTGCGTTCAATTTTTAGAGAATCAGCGGCATGTCAACATGGAATGGTTGGTTACAGTCCGCCTCTTTGTTGCGGGCTGTATTAATGTGGTTTGGGTCATAATCCGCCACCATGTATCTGATTTGACCAAGATTTTTTTCCAACCTAGGGATTTGGGTAAGTTTATAATCTTTTCCCTCTTAGGTGTGTCCCTCTGTCAGTACACCTACTTTAGGGCTATCGCCGTGGCAGGTGTAGGGTTAGCTACGGTCATCCAGTATACGGCGCCTACCCTCATTATTATTTACCTCTTCCTGCGCTACCGGAAGATACCTAATCAGGCAGAAGTTTTGGCTGTGGTTTTAGCCTTTATAGGGACTCTCTGCATCGTCTTTCAGGGGCAACCGGACCTAGCTAGCCTTAATGGGCCTGTCCTCTTTTGGGGCTTGATTTCGGCCGCCTCTATAGGGGTTTATACCCTGCAACCAGTGAGTCTCTTGGCAAAGTATGGCACGGGGCCTGTTTTGGGGCTGGCTATGGTCCTAGGAGGCTTGGTGGCTAAACTAGTATGGTTTGATGCCCCTTCTCATATGATTTGGGATGCCTGGACCTGGGCAGCTCTCTTTGGCATTGTAGTACTAGGGACTGTAGTATCCTTTAATGCCTTTATGGAGGGGATTCGCCGGGTGGGTCCTGTGCGGGGCGTTATATTATCCTCTTTAGAGCCTATATCGGCAGCTCTATTCGGTTGGGCCCTCTTGGGGAACCAGTTAACTAGCTGGGACTTGGCGGGCTTTGTCCTCATTGTGACGACCGTTTTGATACTTGGTTTTGCCAAGCAAAAACAATAGATAATGGCCTTAGAACTATAAAGATAAAGAGGGCCTGGAATACATCTTGCTAGTATTCCAGGCCCTTTTTGTATGGGCTTATGGCTGGGTTGGTTGATTATATCTTGTTTTATGCTGAGGTGTCAGGTACCTTAAATTTAATCCAAGCTGCGGCTATAAAGAAGAGGGCCGCGGAAATCCAGAAGAGGCTAGTAAAGCCCAAGGTGGCCATGAGGGAGGCCCCGCCAAGAGATCCTATGAAATAGCCTAGGAATTGGAAGGATTGGTTGTAGGCAAAGACTTGACCAGTCAGGTCCTTAGGCGTTTTAGAAGATAGGTAGGTGTTGAGGGCCGGTAGGAGGCCGCCCATGCCTAATCCTTGCAGGAAGCGGATGAAGCCCAGGGTGTAGACATCGGATACATAGGCTTGAGGAATGTTGAGGAGGCCCACATACAAGAGGGCTATGAGGAGGACCTGGCGGGGACCGACCTTATCGACTAAGCGGCCTAGGTAAGAGGATGACAGAAGTTGGGCGATACCAGTACAGGAGAAGACAGCCCCTGCTATGAAGGCCAGATTAGGGGTTCCTGCTGGGAGGATTTCCTTAACGTAGACTGTAATGATAGGTTGTAGAGTTTGCGCACAGATAGCGAAGATGAACATGGCTCCGTAGAGGGCTATAATGGCATTGAAGTCTGGTATTTGAGCCTTGAGGGCCGATAGGCTTTGCTTGGCTTTAGATGGCTTAGGGACATATTCTTCGTGGACGAAGAAGGTGACGATGACGAAGGCTGTCAGCATGAAAGCCCCTACAATGAGGAAGTCATTGTGGATGCCTACTAGGTCAGCTAGATAGCCACCGATGAGGGGGCCTACTAAGTAGCCGGACATTTGGCCTGTTGTGAGAACGCCTAGGGCCCAACCGGTGTGCTCTTGTGGGGTCTCTGAGGCCACCAGGGTGACGGAGGCTGAATAGAAGCCATTAACTAGGCCTTGTACAGCTCGGAGGATGATGACCGTTTCCGGGGTACTAGCAAAGGCGATAGCTATGTTGCAGAGGGCCATGCCTAGGCTGGACCGAACCAGGGTGATCTTGCGGCCCTTTCTATCCGCCAGACGCCCCCAGAAAGGGGCCACTAGGCAGACAACTAGGTAGGTTACACCTGTGGCTAGGCCAGACCATAGGGAGAGGGCTTCCGGTGAGTTAACTCCCATTTGGTGGAAGTAGAGGGGAAGTATTGGGCTCAGTTGACTGATGCCAAAGGACATGCAGAAGGTGCAGACTACCAATACGTAGACGCTGCGTTTCCAAAGTTCCATAGAATCTCCTTATAAAGTACTTTCAAATTCATACAGGAATTAGTGTAACACTAGTTGTAAGCAATATAAAATTTTTCTTAACAGATTGACATTCTTAGTAGACATGGATATACTCAAAACATAAATTGAATAACTCGCCTATAAACCGTAGACGTGGAGATAAGAATAGGAGATGCACTCACAGAGAGCGGGGGATGCTGAGATTCCCGCAGTAAGCAGCTTATTAAATGGACCACTGAGGGCGTAGGGAACGGACGAGGTTGATGCTGGTGGGGATGACCCTGCTAGAGGACTCTCCTAGTATTCTACGACGCGACACAAGCGTTACCTGTGAGGGATTTGTTAGAATTCTGCTGAGAGGGGCTCAGGCCCAAACAAGGTGGTACCGCGACATAGAATCATGTAACATGATAGATCATATGCTCGTCCTTGACGTTAAATTGTCATGGGCGAGTTTTTTATTGCTTATTTTTGGAGGTTATCATGATTAAACCCAGTCTTGATTCTGTGAAAGCCCTAGCAAGCGGTTACGATATCGTACCTGTCTATATGGAAATTCTATCCGATATACGGACGCCAATTAGCGTCCTCAAAGCCTTGAAACAAGTGTCGAGTCATACCTACCTCTTGGAAAGTGCGGATAATTCTAACCACTGGGGCCGTTATTCCTTCTTGGGCTATGATCCTAAGTTGGAAATCTTTTGCAAGAATCACCAAATGACCATTAAAGAAGGGACCTCTCGGACCTTTACCTGCCATGATCCAGCTGCTGAAATCCGGCATATCCTCCAGCAATATAAGAGCCCTCGTCTTGAGGAACTCCCTAGTTTTACAGGTGGTCTTGTAGGTTACTTCGCCTGTGAATACATTCGTTATATTGAACCTAGTTTAGATTTTACGGTCCCTGATGATGATTCAGCTATGGTCAATGACGTTGACCTCATGCTCTTTGATAAGGTTATCGCCTTTGACCATTACAAAAATAAAATCTTCCTCATTGCCAATATTGGAACCGAAGATTTAGAGCGTAACTACCGTAAGGCTGAAATGGAACTCAAAGCCTTGGCTGACTTGGTGGCTCATGGGGCGGAGGCTGATATTCCCAAGGGTCTTCTCAAGTCTGACTTCAGCTCTGAGTTTTCTAAGGAGGACTTTGAAGAGGTGGTTAGAAAGCTGCAAGGGCATATCAAAGAAGGAGATATCTTCCAAGCGGTCGTATCCAATCGGCGGGAGGCGGACTTTGAAGGGTCCCTCCTCAACGCCTACCGGGCCCTTAGGACCATCAATCCGTCCCCTTACATGTTCTACCTATCTGGTGGTGACCTCGAGCTTACAGGGGCCTCTCCAGAAACCCTAGTAAAGTTGACTGATGGCACCCTCTATACTTACCCTATTGCCGGGACCATGAAGCGGGGGAAGGACGAAGCAGAAGACCTTGCTATCGAGGATAAGCTCATCCACGATGAGAAAGAACTAGCGGAGCACAATATGCTGGTTGACTTAGGACGTAATGATTTGGGAAAAATCTCTAATTTTGGATCTGTTAAAGTAGAAGCCCTCCATATGCTCCAACGCTTCTCTCATGTCATTCACATCACCTCTACCGTATCAGGCCGTATTAAGGATGGCTGCGATGCCCTAGATGCCATTGGGGCGACCCTTCCTGCAGGGACCTTGTCAGGGGCCCCTAAGATTCGGGCCTTAGATATCCTTCATGGCTTGGAAAAGAGCCCACGCGGTGTTTACGGTGGGGCGGTAGGCTACATCGATTTCGCTGGCAATATGGACGTTTGCATCGGTATTCGCATGGCCATGCACAAGGGAGATAAGGTCTACGTACGGGCTGGTGCGGGCATCGTGCGAGACTCGGTGCCTGAAAGTGAATACAAAGAAACCCTCATGAAGGGACAATCTATGATTTCCGCTATTATGCAAGGACAGGAGGTAGACTAATGGTACTCCTTATCGATAATTACGATTCCTTTTCCTTCAACCTTTACCAATTGGTTGGGGCTATCGATCCGGACATTAAGGTTATCCGATCAGATGAACTTATGGTTGACCAAATTCGGGCCCTCAAGCCGGATTATGTCATCTTGTCGCCAGGTCCTGGCCGCCCTGCTGATGCGGGTGTTTATGAGGACCTTCTCCGCCAATGTAAGGGGGAATTTCCCATCCTAGGCGTCTGCTTGGGCCACCAAGCCATCGGGGAAGTCTTTGGCGGTATTGTTTCCTATGCCAAGCAGGTCATGCATGGTAAGCAAAGCTTGGCTAAGAAGGTCCATGAATCTAAAATTCTCGCAGGCTTGCCGGAAGAATTTCCTGTAGCTCGCTATCATTCCTTAGCTATTATTGACGAAAGTATGCCGCAGGATTTAATCGTCACCTCCATAACGGCTGACGGTGAGATCATGAGTGTAGAACACAAGGATTACCCTATTTATGGGGTTCAATTCCATCCAGAATCCATTATGACACCGGATGGGGAGCAAATGATCCGCAATTTCTTATCTAAATAAACTACGAACGTATCGAGGAGGACTTATGATACAAGATGCCTTATATAGTGTGACCCATGGTCAAGACTTATCTTTTGACTTGGCTAAGGATACGATGGATAAAATTATGTCTGGTCAAGTGGATCAAATTCCTATGGCTGGATTCTTATGCGCATTAGCAGCCAAGGGCCCTACGGTGGAGGAAATCACCGCTTTTGCACAAGTTATGCGGGATAAGGCAGGCTCTGTTCCCCATGAAGGGACAGTCGTAGAAATTGTGGGTACTGGTGGGGATGAAGCTAATACCTTTAATATTTCGTCTACTTCTGGATTTGTTATTTCTGCGGCGGGCATTCCTGTGGCTAAGCATGGTAACCGTAGCGTCTCTTCCAAGTGTGGGGCGGCTGACCTCATGGAGGCCCTAGGAGCCAAGTTAGAATTAGATGGGAAGCAAAATCAGGAAGTCCTTTCTGAGGCCAATATATGCTTTATGTTTGCGCCTGTTTACCACCAAGCTATGAAGTATGCTGGTCCTGTGCGCAAGGCCTTAGGCGTTCGGACCGTCTTCAATATCCTAGGCCCATTGGCTAACCCAGCAGGGGCTACAGTGGAATTGATGGGGGTTTACGACAAGGCTTTAGTAGAACCTTTAGCCCGCGTTTTGGCTAATTTAGGGGTAGAACGGGGGGCCGTAGTTCACGGCTTTGATGGCTTGGATGAAATCACTGCTACCGGTAAGACTTATGTATGTGAAATTGACCATGGTCAATTCAAGTCCTATGAGCTAGACCCTAAAGACTATGGCTTTGACTACGCCGAGAAGGAAGAGCTAGAAGGTGGCGATGCCACGGTCAATGCGGCCATTACCCGGTCAATTTTAGGTGGCCAAGAAGGGGGCAAGCGGACTGCGGTTCTCCTCAATGCAGGTATGGCTATTTATTTGGCTAAGGAAGGTTTGACTCTATCTGAGGGTATCGAGGAGGCTAAGGCTATGATTGATTCTGGTAAGGCCCTTGCTAAAGTTGACCAGTTTGTGAAAGCAACCCAAGAGGTATAGGATGATTTTAGATAGAATCGTAGCCTCCACCCGTCAGCGGGTGGCCAGAGAAAAGGCTGAAATCAGCCTGGAAGAGATTAAGGCGCAAGCCTTAGCTCTGCCAGTCAGCCCAGGATTTCCCTTTGAAGATGCCCTCCGTCAGCAGGACTTTAATTTTATTTGTGAAGTGAAAAAAGCGTCTCCTTCCAAGGGAATTATAGCAGAAGACTTTCCCTATTTGGCTATAGCTAAGGAATACGAAGAGGCTGGGGCGGCTGCTATTTCCTGCCTCACAGAACCGGAATTCTTTAAGGGGGACAAGAAATACCTCCAAGAAATCGCTCAGGCGGTTTCCATTCCTGTCCTCCGTAAGGACTTTATTATCGATGCTTATCAGATTTACCAGGCTAAGGTTTGGGGGGCTTCGGCAGTCCTCTTGATTTGTGCCTGCTTAGATGAAGACAGCTTGACCCGCTTCCGCCTCTTGGCTGAGTCCTTGGGCCTATCGGCCTTAGTAGAGGCCCACGATGAAGAAGAAATCCGCATGGCTGTCCGGTCGGGTGCGCGCATCATAGGGGTTAACAATCGCAATCTTAAGGACTTTACGGTGGATGTGAACAATAGTATCCGCCTTCGTCAATTGGTAGATGACCAGGTGATTTTTGTCTCTGAAAGTGGTCTTACTACCCCCGAGGATATCCAAACCTTACGGGACCATAATATTCGCGTAGCCCTTATGGGGGAAAGCTTTATGCGGGCCCCTAATAAGGTGGAACAGCTAGCCTACCTCTACGGGCCTTTAGGCTACCAACCTAAGGTCAAGATCTGTGGTATCTCCCAAGAGGAGACCCTTCCTGCCCTTCTAGAGGCCAAGCCTGATTATATGGGCTTAGTCTTTGCTCCTAGTACGCGCCAAGTTAGTCTAGAGAAGGCTAAGTTCCTGGTGACTAAGCTTCGGACTTTAGAAGCGCTTCACAATGGAAAGGGACAAGCTAGCTCGCAGGATGAGGAAGAGGCTCTAAACCATAGTGGGAGAATAGGAGTGGCCGGTGTTTTCGTCAATGAATCGCTGGAGAACTTGTTAGAAATTGCTAAGGAAGTTCCCTTGGATATCATTCAACTTCATGGGGATGAGGATGAAACTTTTATCCGGGTCCTTAAAGAGGCCTTGAATCAGACCGGTGAAGAAGACTCTACAGGGGCTGCTTTAAGGGGACCTATAGAGATTTGGAAGGCCGTGTCCGTGCAGGGGACTGAAGATACTGAAGCCTGGCTTGGCTCAGCGGCGGATATGATTCTCTTTGATACCTACCACCAGGGGGAACGAGGCGGGACAGGGCAAGTCTTTGATTGGCAGGCCCTAGATGACTTTGACAGACCTTTTATCTTGGCCGGGGGACTCAGCCTCAAGAATATTGCCCGTGCCATTCGGACGGTTCGCCCTCATGGGATTGATATATCCTCTGGCTTAGAAACAGAAGGCCATAAAGATAATGACAAGATAGGAGCTTTCAGCCACTTGCTAAAAGCCATCACTAGATAGGAGACCTAGAATGAGTGAAGAAAGACATGGCTATTTTGGTGCCTTTGGGGGCCAATTTATGCCGGAAACATTGATGAATGCAGTCATCGAATTAGAAGAAGCCTACAATAAGTACAAGGATGATCCTGACTTTATCAAGGATGTGGAAGACCTCCACCGGAATTATACTGGTCGCCCATCCCTTCTCTACTATGCTAAGCGCATGACAGAAGACTTGGGTGGTGCTAAGATCTACCTCAAGCGGGAAGACCTCAACCACACAGGATCCCATAAGCTTAATAATGTAATCGGCCAGATGCTTTTGGCTAAGCGCATGGGCAAGACTCGAGTTATCGCTGAAACCGGGGCTGGCCAACATGGTGTGGCCACCGCTACCATAGCGGCCCTCATGGGGATGGAGTGTGAAGTCTTCATGGGCCAGGAGGATTGCGAACGGCAAGCCCTTAACGTATATCGTATGGAACTCTTGGGGGCCAAGGTTCATCCTGTTACCTCAGGTACGGGGACCTTGAAGGATGCCGTATCCGAGGCTATGCGGGAGTGGACTAACCGCATGGATGATACCCACTATGTTTTGGGGTCCGTTATGGGCGCCCATCCTTTCCCAACTATCGTACGGGACTTTCAATCTATTATCTCTCGAGAAGCACGCGAGCAAATCCTTGCTGCTGAAGGTAAGTTGCCAAGTGCTGTTATGGCTTGCGTAGGGGGCGGCTCTAACGCCATTGGCATGTTCTATCACTTTATCCCTGACCAAGGGGTTCGACTCATCGGCTGCGAAGCGGCTGGTCGTGGTGTTGATACAGACCAAAATGCGGCTACTATGGCTAATGGTACGGTGGGTATCTTCCACGGTATGAAGTCCTACTTCTGCCAAGATCAAGATGGGCAGATTGCACCGGTGTATTCCATCTCTGCTGGCTTAGACTACCCTGGCATTGGGCCTGAACATGCCAACTTGAGGGATAGTGGCCGGGCTGAGTACGTACCGGTAACGGACGACGAGGCTGTGGATGCCTTTGAATACTTGTCCCGTCTAGAAGGGATTATTCCTGCTATTGAAAGTGCCCATGCGGTAGCTCATGCTCGCAAGATTGCACCGGCTATGAGTAAGGACGACATCATCATCATTTGTTTATCTGGTCGTGGCGACAAGGACGTAGCGGCTATGGCTAAGTATAGAGGGGTAGAAATCCATGAGTAAGATTCAAGATGCATTTAAGGGAGGAAAGGCCTTTATTCCATTTATCTCTGCCGGCGATCACGGTATCGAGACTACGGAACGTTACATCCGGATTATGGCTAAGGCAGGGGCGGATATGATTGAAATCGGCATTCCTTTTTCCGATCCGACGGCGGAAGGCCCTGTCATTCAAGAAGCTAGCAGCCGGGCTCTTTCTACAGGGGTTAAGATTGACGACATCTTCGCCATGGTGGACCGATTGCGGACTGGCCAAGATGCGTTGAACCTTCCATTAGTCTTTATGACCTACCTCAATCCTATCTATGTGTATGGACGGGAAAAGTTCCTTAGCCGCTGCCAAGAGATCAATATTTCTGGCCTCATCATTCCGGATATGCCTTTTGAAGAAAAGGGCGAACTCCAAGGTTATGCTAAGGAACACGGAGTGGATATCGTATCACTTATTGCACCAACTTCGGAAAATCGTATCGGCATGATTGCCAAAGAGGCGCAAGGTTTTATTTATTGCGTATCTTCTTTGGGTGTAACAGGTGTGCGCAGTGAAATTAAAACCGATATTAAATCTATTGTAGATACTATCCGCAAATATACGGATATCCCTGTAGCTGTAGGTTTTGGCATCTCCACACCAGACCAAGCAGCAGCTATGGCTAAGGTATCTGATGGGGCTATCGTAGGGTCTGCTATCATTAAATTGGTAGCTCAGTACGGAGAACAAGCTGACCAAGCCCTCTTCGACTATGTTCAGTCTATGAAAGAGGCAGTCATCAAGGCATGACTGTAGGAAGAGTGCATTATGTCTATTTTTGAACGCCGCAGTCCTAGATCATAGTCTAGCTCTTTGCTTATTAGGCTACTGTTGACAGGGCTCTAAGGACTGCTATAATGATAGTGTTATAGATACAGGCGATGATGAAGACGGCAACATTCAACAAACCTTCAGAGAGCGAGCCAGCTGCTGTGAGGCTCGTAGGTGGGGATGGAGCGGATCACTTTTGAGCTCGGGTAACCGCGGCTAGCCCCGTTATAGGCATAAGAGGCTGAGTCCTTATACGATTACTAGAGGCTCAGTCAGTAGGGTGGTACCACGGACATAACGTTCGTCCCTTCGGGGACGGACGCTTTTTTTATGCTTGGCTAGCCCTTTTGATAAGGTTAGACCCTCTGCAGACCTCTGTGGAGTCCGTCATAGATTTTGAGTGAGGAGACAGATTATGGATTACGGTAAAACATTACACCTGCCAGAAACCGAATTCCCTATGCGGGGCAATTTGCCTAAGCGGGAACCAGAATTTATCAAGTTCTGGGAGGACAATGATATTTATAAGAAACGCTTAGCCCTACGCCAAGGAGGTAAGCAATTTATCTTGCATGATGGCCCTCCTTACGCAAATGGTAACTTGCATATGGGTCATGCCCTTAACAAAACTCTTAAGGACATTATCATGAAGTACAAGACTATGCAAGGTTTTTACACCCGTTACATTCCAGGTTGGGATACCCATGGTCTACCAATCGAACATGCGGTTATTAAGGAAACAGGGCTCAATCGCCATGAAATGTCTCCTTTAGACCTTCGTAAAAAGTGTCATGATTATGCCCTTCAACAAGTGGACAAGCAAAAGAAAGACTTTATCCGCTTTGGTGTTTTGGGTGAATGGGACCGCCCTTACTTGACCTTGCGTCCTGAATTCGAAGTTAAGCAAATTGGTATTTTTGGAGAAATGGCTAAACGGGGCCACATCTATAAGGGGCTTAAAACCGTTTACTGGTGCACTCACTGTGAAACAGCCTTGGCTGAAGCAGAGATTGAATACGCTGATAAAAAATCCTTCTCCATCTATGTTAAATTCCCTTATGTGGCTGAAAAGAAGGTCACCTTGCCTGTTGGTGTAGATCCTAAAAAGGCATATGCCGTTATTTGGACAACCACCCCTTGGACCATGCCAGCTAACGTGGCTATTTCCGTCAATCCTGCATTGGAATACTCTTGGGTACAAGTGGGGGATGAATACTACCTCATGGCTACTGAACTAGTGGATTCCGCCTTGAAGGATGCCAAGGTAGAAGATTATAAGATCCTCAATACCTTCCCTGGGACAGATTTAGAATTGGCTGAATTTAAACATCCATTTATCGAACGGTCCTCCTTCATCCTTTTGGGCGACCACGTAACCTTGGATGCTGGTACTGGCTGCGTACACACAGCTCCTGCCCACGGCGTAGAAGACTTTGATGTGGTGGCTAAATACAAGAACGAAGGCAAGATTAATTTGCCAATTGTATTCTTGGTAGATCCACAAGGTAAGTACACATCGGAAGTGGATCAAGGGCGTTATGGAGATACAGAAGTTCCATTGGCTGGTGTAGAAATCCATGATGCAGAAGTACCTGTAATTAAAATCTTGGCCCATAACAATAACCTCTTGGCTAAGGGGTCTTTACACCACCAATACGCTCACTGCTGGCGCTGTAAAAATCCTATTATTAACCGGGCTACAGAACAATGGTTTGCCTCTGTTGATGGTTTCCGCCAAGAAGCCTTGGATGCTATTGATAAGCAAGTTCAATGGATCCCAGCTTGGGGCCATGACCGAATCTACAACATGGTACGGGACCGTGGTGACTGGTGCATCTCCCGGCAACGGGCTTGGGGCGTACCAATCCCTGTTTACTACTGTGAAAAATGCGGTCACTACGAAATCAATGATGATACAATTCAAGCCCTTCAAGCTTGGGTAGCTAAGGAGGGATCTAATGCATGGTGGGCTCACTCGGCAGAAGAACTTCTTCCAGCTGGGTATAAGTGCTCTCAATGTGGACATGACCACTTCCGTAAGGAAACGGATATCATGGATGTATGGTTCGATTCTGGTTCTTCTTGGGCTGGCGTCTTGGAGGTAAACGATCTTCCTGTACCAACAGCTATGTACTTGGAAGGGTCTGACCAACATCGTGGTTGGTTTAACTCCTCCTTGCTCACTTGTGTGGCAACCACCGGTAAGGCGCCATACAATTCTGTCTTGACCCATGGCTTCGTAGTGGATGGGGAAGGTCGTAAAATGTCTAAGTCCGTTGGTAATACGGTGGCTCCATCTGATATCATCGATGTTTATGGTGCCGATGTTATGCGGCTCTGGGTGTCCTCGGCTGACTATCAAGGTGACGTACGTCTCTCTAAGGACATCATCAAACAATTGTCCGATGTATACCGTAAGATTCGTAATACCTTCCGTTTCCTCTTGGGTAACTTGGATGACTTCAATCCAAATACCGATAAGGTAGCTTATAAGGACCTAGAAGAAATTGATAAGTGGGCTCTCCTCCGTCTGGAAGAAGTGCGGACTAAGGTTACAGAAGCTTACGAAAACTATGAATTCCATGTACTTTACCATGCTATTCACAATTTCTGTACTGTAGACTTATCCTCCATCTACTTGGATATCTTGAAGGATACTATGTATGCAGAAACCGCTACAGCACCTGCTCGCCGATCTGCTCAAACCGCTATCTATGAAATCGTCAAGACCCTTATGGCTATGGTGACACCGGTTCTCTCCTTTACAGCAGAAGAAGTCTACCAATTCTTGCCAAAAGAAGAAGGAATGCCTGAATCTGTTATGCTTCTGGATTGGCCACAAGCTAAACCGGAATATGTGGATAGAGACCTTAAGGATAAGTGGGATGCCCTCTTAGTCCTTCGTAGCGAATTGACTAAGGCTCTTGAATTGGCTCGTCAAAACAAGGTAATCGGCCATCCTTTGGATGCAGCTGTCACCGTATATGCTAATGGCGAGGCTTACAAGACCTTGTCCGCTTTGGGGCAAGACGGCTTGGCTAAACTACTCATTGTATCGGAAGCGGCTGTGGTAGAGGGTAAGGACAAGGCTCCTGCTGATGCCTCCTTCTCTGAAGAAGTGGATATCGCTACCCATGTTGTGGCATCTCCATTGGAAAAATGTGAACGCTGCTGGATCCACAAGGCTGATGTAGGGAATGATGCGGATCATCCAACCCTTTGCGGACGCTGTGCGACTGTTGTAAAAGCAAGTTGCTAATGTGCCTCTTGCGAATTTTTATGAAAGGCGTATAGTGGAAGTATACTATTTTGAAAGAGGCTATCTTAGATGGCCTCTTTTATCTATAGAGGAGGTTCTCTTATGAAATCTATGAGCATGGCTAACTACTCCTATGGGGAGGATTGTTTTAAGGATATTCCACGGGTTATGAAGACCTATTCCGTATCGTCCGCTGTTTTGTTAGGCGGGGAACGGGCCCTAGGGTCTTGCGCTGATGAGTTGACACAGGCTCTAGAAGAGGCTGGCGTCAAGGTGACAGGTCGATTTGTATATGGTAAGAATTCTACCCAAAGTAATATCGACAAGTGGGCGGCCCATCCTGAGGTACAGGCTGCGGATGTCATCTTTGGTATCGGTGGTGGCCGAGCCTTGGATACGGCTAAAATGGTATCTTTGGCCTTGGGTAAACCTTGCTTCACGGTGCCAACTATTTGCTCTAACTGTTCCTCTGGTACAGCCATCACTGTAGTTTATAATGATGACGGATCTTTACTACGCTATGGCTACCCGGAAGCACCTCTTCATATCTTTATCAATACCAAGGTTATTGCTAATGCACCGGTTGAGTACTTTTGGGCAGGCATCGGGGATGGTATCTCCAAAGCTCCTGAAGTAGATCATGCCAAGGAAGCCTACTTGGCGGCGGGCCATAGTTTATCCCATACGGCTGCCTTGGGGATAGCTATTTCGGAATCCTCTAAGGATGCCTTCTATACTTATGGTAAGCAAGGTTTGGAAGATGTGAAAAATCACATTCCTTCCAAGGCGGTAGAGGAAATTGCCCTAGATATTGTGGTCACTACGGGTTATGCGTCTAATTTGACTAACCAAAAGGACTTTTACTTTAACTCCTGCCATGCGCATGCCTTCTACAACGCTACCACTCGTTTGCCAAGGGAGGGAGTCTTCCTTCACGGTCAAGTGGTCTCCTTCGGCGTCTTGGTCCTTCATGCCTACTTTGATGAAATGGATGAATTGAAACGGGTTATGGAATTTAACCATTCTATAGGCCTTCCCGTGACACTTGCTGAGATGAATTTGAAAGCTGATCAAGTGCCGCAATTGGTAACATGGGCTATGGATACTAATGAGTACCGCACGACCCCATTTGATCCTGACAAGTATGCGGCAGCTATATTGACCGTTGACCGTTTAGGCCGGGCCCTATAAGAAACTGTATAAGAAGTTATAAGCAAGGACGCCCCTGTCATTCAAGGGGCGTCCTTGTGGTATAATGGGCAGGAGTATGAATCGTGAAAAGGGCTTGTAAGATTTATATCAAGGGAGGATATACCATGAAAGCAATGTACAAAATTACATCCTTAGCTGTGGCGGCTCTTATCGCTGTAGGCATTGGCACCGATGCCGTACAAGCAGCGGGGGGCAAGCACATGGTCATGCAGGTGAGCCAAGTCAATGTAGATCCAACTAAGGAAGCGGTATACAACTATTACGGTCAAAAGGTGGCTAAGAAGTCTGTGAAAAACCTAGACGGCACATTGGCTGTCTATAAATCTGTTAATGAAATGACTCCTACTGAGAACACGACTGTGGAAATCTTTCAAGATCCAGGGGCTATCAAGGCCTACAATAAGTCTAAGGACATGCGAGATTTCCAAAAGGCTATGACCATTGGTGTTACCACTGAGTCCACCCAAGGAGGGACTCCTTTCTATGCTAAGGAAATTCAGGTGCCTCTCTATACCATGGGGATTGCTGACACTAAAATCCTATCCTTGGAAACCTATGTAGCAGGACAGGAACAAGTGGCTAAGGTTAAGGAAAGCCTCTTGCAGGCAGAATCCAAGGGGCTGTCTATTAATGGGCAAGCTACACAGGCTATTGCTAGCCAAGCTGGTCTTTATGCTACCTATATGGCCACTATGAATGAAAGCCCTAACACCATTACAGTGGCCCGGGTCTTCGTCAATCAATCCGCCTATAATGCCTATGTCAATAGCCCTGCACGAGCTGCTTTACAGGAGCTTATTAAGCCTCTAATCGTCAGTCAAAGGGGTCAGGCTAGTCGTTTGCGAGTGTCCTATGATAAGGGTGGCTTGGACTACCAAGAGTCACTTAAGAAATAGGGATATATCCTCTGGAGCTTTATGAAACTATCTATAAGAAGACCAATACAGTTTGTAGCTACTGATGTGGATGGTACCTTAGTGGGGCCTGATAAAACTGTCAGTCCCGCTGCTAAAGAAGCTATTAATAGAGCCATCGATAGGGGGCTTAAGGTAGCTATTGCTTCTGGCCGGGCCTATGATGAGATGTTTGAAATCTTTGAGAAACTCCCTCGGGTTCGATATTTTATCTGTACCAATGGGGCGGTAGTGATGGACCGGAAAACCGGAGACTGCCTCTATCATGAGTGCTTTGATAAGGGTTTGGCATTAGAAATTCTCACCCGCCTCATGGCCTATGATGTGTATGTAGAGGCCTATATGGGCCACCAAGTATTTGGCCAAATGCAGCCAGAAGACCGCCTACCTTACTTCTTTAACAATCAGGTAAGAGGCCTTATTTTGGCCTCTCGGACTATGATCGGGGACCTTTATTCCCATGTGAAAGCCGCCCCTCAAGGGCCAGAGAAAATTCAGATTTTCTATGGAGACCCAGCCATGGAAACTCGGATTTTGGCTGATTTTAAAGACCATCCGGGCTTTGATGTCCTCCAGTCTAGTGAGGGAAACTTGGAGTTCGTCATGTTGCAAAATACCAAGGGAACAGCTGTTAAAGCCTTGGCTGATCGATGGGGACTTTCACCAGATCAGGTTATGACTATAGGTGACAGCCATAACGATATGTCCATGTTATCCTATGCAGGTGTTTCCGTCGCTATGGGCAATGCAGACCAGGTCGTTAAAGAGCTGGCTAAGTACCAAACTGATAGCAATGAAGAAGATGGATTTGCCAGGGCCTTAGAGGCTGCACTTGTGGCTAATGAAAGATGTTAATCATGAAGGCGGTCTTTTTTGACCGGCGGAATAGTATGCTATAATAAATAGTAAACTCTCTAGAGTAATCCTAAGAACCTATATTCCGATTCTGTGGAGGATATGCGCGAATGGAAGCAAAAGAACTCGTTATCGTCGTCGACTTTGGTGGCCAATATAACCAATTGATCGCCCGTCGCGTCCGCGAAAACCATGTATACTGCGAAGTATACCCTTACAACAAAGCCCTTGAGAAAATCAAAGAATTGAAGCCACAAGGGATTATTTTCACAGGCGGTCCAAACTCCGTATACGAAGAAGGGGCACCAACTATCGACAAGGAAATTTTCGAATTGGGTATCCCTATCTTGGGCATGTGCTACGGCATGCAATTCATGGCCCAATCCTTGGGTGGTCAAGTTAAGTCTGCTGACCAACGGGAGTTCGGTAAAACACCTATGGTTACTGACACCACATCCCCTCTCTACAAGGGCCTTAATAAGGAAGAAATCGTGTGGATGTCCCACGTGGATTATGTAGCGGAAGCCCCACAAGGCTTTAAGGTTATCGCGCATACTGATAATTGCCCAATTGCATCCATGCAAAACGAAGAGAAGAAACTGTATGCAATGCAATTCCACGCAGAAGTATTGCACACAGAACATGGCAAGGAAATGCTTCACAACTTCTTGTACGAAGTGTGTGGCTTCACCGGCACTTGGACCATGGCCAACTACGCTAAGACAGCCATTCAAGAGATTCGCGATACCGTAGGGGATGGCAAGGTCCTCTTGGCCTTGTCAGGCGGCGTTGACTCCTCCGTAGCGGCAGCCTTGATTTCCAAGGCCATTGGTTCTCAATTGACTTGTATTTTCGTCGACCATGGCCTCATGCGTAAAAATGAAGGTGACGAAGTAGAAGCGGCCTTTAAGGATTCCGGCATGCACTTTATCCGCGTGGATGCAGAAGAACGCTTCCTCACTAAATTAGCTGGCTTGGAAGAACCAGAAGCTAAACGTAAAACCATCGGTGAAGAATTTATTCGCGTTTTCGAAGATGAAGGTCGTAAGATTGGGTCCGTTGACTTCTTAGCACAAGGGACCATCTACCCTGATGTTATTGAATCGGGTGCAGGTGATGCGGCGGTTATTAAGTCCCATCACAACGTAGGTGGCTTACCTGCAGTAGTTGACTTTAAGGGCCTTATCGAACCACTTCGCAACCTCTTCAAGGACGAAGTTCGTGAATTAGGGGCAGAGCTCGGCTTGGCAGACTATCTCGTATGGCGTCAACCATTCCCAGGTCCTGGCCTAGCTATCCGCGTAATGGGTGATTTGACCAAAGAAAAATTGGACATCTTACGTGATGCTGACTGGATCTTCCGAGAAGAAATTGCCAAGGCTGGCCTTGACCGGTCTATCAACCAATACTTTGCGGTTCTCACCAATACTCGTACAGTGGGTGTAATGGGCGACTTCCGCACCTATGATTACACCTTGGCTCTCCGCGGTGTAACGACTACAGATTTTATGACTGCTGATTGGGCTCGCATCCCTTACGAGGTTTTGGATACAATTTCCAGCCGTATCGTAAATGAAGTAAATCATATTAACCGTATTGTTTATGATATTACATCTAAGCCACCAGCAACCATTGAATGGGAATAAGCACTAGGATTTTTCCTCCACTTATATAGAGCAGCCTCTGCTTGCCGTCTATCGGCCAGGGGCTGCTCTTTTTAGCAGGTGGGTCACGATTATTTCTATTTGTTTCTGTCAGCCTTTGTAGTAAAATAATTGTGAAAGTTCTATTAAGATATATGAGATCTGGTTTTATCCTTTGTAGGGCCCGATTAGCTTATATATCATAAAGGAGTAAGACTATGAAAAAATCCATTATTGCTTGCTTAGCAGTAGCTACATGCAGCTTGGGATTGGGTGCACAAGCACCAGCTTTGGCTGCTGATTATGGGCGCATTACCGTGGAGGGTCATGCGGAGACTACCTATGTAGCCAATCAATCTATGGTAGTTGCCACAGTAGAAACCAAGGGGACTAGTATACAAGCGGCTAAGGCTAGTAATGACAGCCAATTTATGACTTTCCGGCAGTCTTTACGAGACCTGGCTATCCCTGACAAAGACCTTCGCACTAGCGATTACCAAAGCTATGATGAAGACTATTATCCAACTAAGGATAGTGATGTGAAGGCAACCCGCTATGTAGTGTCTAACACCCTCAAGGTGACTCTCAATGATACCAGTAAGATAGCCGCTGTTTTGGATGCTGCAGCTAAGGCTGGTATTACGGATGTACGCTTGACCAAGTTGGACCTCAACCCAGCAGATAAGGAAGCCCAAAAGAATGACCTCATGGTCAAGGCAGCCAAGGATGCCCGTAAAAAAGCGGATGCCCTAGCAGCTGCTTTGGGGACTCGCGTTGTAGGCGTAGCCTCTTTAGATGTGGATGGTGATGGCTATCGCCCTTATTACGGGACCCGTCTCATGATGGCTAAGGAAGCTAACAGTGTAGCGCCTGTTATTGAAAACGGTGAAGATACGGCTACTATGAATGTGAGTGTCGTCTTCAAGGTTAAGTAGGCTTTCAATCGAAGTTAGCTGGGACTTTTTAGGGAGGCTTTCCGTTAGACTCTTAGGGCGATACCTATCTGTTTACCGGCTATACTTATCTGTTTACCTATGATTTATTAAATATAAGGAGATCCTATGTTATTTGTAGAATATCCTAAGTGTACGACCTGTAAGAAGGCCAAGAAATTCCTTGACGATCACGGTATTTCCTATACGGACCGAGATATTAAGAGTGAAAATCCCACAGCCGAGGAAATTGCAGCTTGGTACCCTCAATCGGGTAAGAAGCTAGAACGCTTCTTCAACACCTCAGGGTTGGTGTACCGGAATAATAATTATAAAGACCTATTGCCAACCCTGTCCGATGATGAAAAATTGGCTCTCTTGGCGACAGACGGTATGTTGGTAAAGCGGCCTATCCTGGTGACCGATACAGTGGTCCTGGTAGGCTTTAAAGAGGATGAATGGAGAGCGGCTTTAGGCTTGTAAGTCTAAGGTTAGAGGCTGCTACTAAGGGTGGCTGTGGTATAATAAACAGGCTTGGGAGCATGTGTGATGAAAGAAGTACTAGGGCAGTCATCCCTTTTAGGGGATGAAGACCAGCTACAATTGGATAAGCACTTGAGTTTCTCTCTCTATGTGACAGCCAAGCGCATGATTGCTGCCTATCGACCCTTCTTGGACAAGCTGGACTTAACCTATACTCAGTATTTGGTCATGACGGTCCTGTGGGACCATTCAGAAGGATTGTCGGTCAGTCAATTGGGTCAGCTCTTACACCTGGATTCAGGGACCTTAACCCCTCTCTTAAAGAAGCTGGAGTACAAGTATTTCATCGAAAGAGAAAAAAATTATTTGGATGAACGCTTGGTTTTGATTCGCCCTACTGAAGAAGGTTGGGCCATCAAGGAAGAGGCTGCTGCCGCGCCGATGACCATCCTGGCCGGGATTGAGTCCTTTTCTCCCCAAGAACAGGCGGACCTTAAACGCCTGCTCCATAAGTTACATACGTGTTTAGAAACATTTGATAAGAAATCATAAGATCCATTTGAGATCTCTAGGAGGATGTATGAAAAAGTTAGTCTTGGCACTCGCTATTGCTAGTATGATGTCCCTTCCTGTGGTAGGTGCTACCAACTATTGGAATGGAGATGCTAATTATCCTGAAATCACTAATACAGAAGCTTACTTACCTCATAATGCAGGACAAAGCTACTACTTTGACCAAGGATCCCTCTTTAAGGGCATTGACAGCAGCCGCAACTTTGTCTTTGGCTTGAATGTAGTAACTATGTACAACAACCAATACGGTAGCCCTAGCCTCTATAAATACGTTGTCATTCCAGGGATGAATATCGTATGCCGTTATGATGCTGCTGATAAGCCTCATCAAATCGATGCGTCTAGCCCAGAATGGCCTATTTTCTTGCAAGCATGGAAATTGGCTTACGGTGTAGACTTCCATTAATATGTACCCACTTGTATGATACCTAGGGAGGAGAGCTATGAAGAAAACTGAGTTTGCTGCAGCCTATCGTGATAAGATGTTCCCGGACTTCGTTTCTCCTTCTTCCCGTAAGGACCCAGAGTTGGATGATATTTTCGTCAACTTTGCCTTTGATGAGGTCATCCGAGAAGAGGGTAAGAATATTTCTGCCCATGACCGACTCTTAGCTATTTTAGCTTCCTTGGTAGGGGCTAAGGGCTTGGAGGAGTTTGAACTCCTTCTGCCAGGAGCCCTCAACATAGGTATCGAACCGCATGAAATCAGAGAGCTAGTCTACCAGGCTGTCCCTTATGTGGGTATCGGTGTTGTACGGGGTTACTTGCGGGTTATGAACCGGGCCTTTGATATTAAGGGGATCCGCCTCATTGATGATAGGATGGGGACAGTCACCACAGATAATCGGTTAGAAAAAGGTCGGGAGGTTCAAGTAGCCATCTTTGGCCCTCAGATGGAGGATTTTTACAAGTCTGGCCCTGAGGAAACCCGCCATATTAGGCGGTGGTTGGCTTCTAATTGTTTTGGGGACTACTATACCCGCAAGGGCCTTAGTCTACGTAATCGGGAGCTGATCACCTTCTGTTTCCTCATGGGACTTGGTTGGGCTAGTAAGCAGTTAGTAGCCCATGTGAAGGGTAATTTACATATGGGCATGGATAAGACCTATCTCATTAGCGTGGTCACTCAGTGCCTGCCTTATATCGGCTATCCTCGAGCCCTGCAGGCCTTGGATGCCATTGATATAGGAGTGAAAGAATTTGAAGGGGATACTAAATAAGAGGGCAAGTAAAGCCTATCTAGTAGTATTAGTCTATAAATAGTTTATAATACATCCTTTGTTGTATGGATAAGGAAAGCCCTAGGGGCTTTCCTTATTTTATTAGTCCATAGCTTGTCTTGTATGAGGGCCTATAGTATAATTAAATCGCTAGCCTAGTATTGGATTAAGGCAGTTCCTTGGGCCCGTGCAATGGGAGCCTGTGAACCGTGTCAGGACCGAGAGGTAGCAGCACTAAGCGGTAACTTTCATGTGCCATGGGGAACCCGGGGGGCTGTCTTAATCGAGTGCTAGGTGCAAAAGCAGCGAGGGCTGCTTTTTTTTATAGGTAAATTTCTTGGAAGGGAGGGTTGACTATGGCCTATTTAGCCTTATACCGCAAATATAGACCTAAAGTTTTTGCTGATGTGGTGGGGCAAAAGCAGGTGTCAGAAACCCTAGTGAGGGCTATTGAGAGCGATAAGGTCGCTCATGCCTATCTCTTTGCTGGCCCTCGAGGGACGGGTAAGACCTCCATGGCCAAGATTTTTGCTCGGTCTATCAACTGCGTGGAAGGGCCGACAGCGACTCCTTGTGGACAGTGTACGGCCTGTAAGCAGATCCTTGCTGGTCAGTCTATGGATGTTTTGGAAATCGATGCGGCTTCTAATCGGGGGATTGATGAGATTCGTACCCTTCGGGAAAATGTAAAATTTATGCCTGTAGAGGGGCGGAAGAAGATTTTCATTATCGACGAAGCCCACATGTTGACTACTGAAGCTTGGAATGCCCTACTCAAGACTATTGAGGAGCCGCCAGCCCATGTCATGTTTATATTTGCTACTACAGAGGCAGAAAAGCTACCTGTTACAATCCTATCTCGTTGCCAACGCTATACATTTCGTCGAATTACGGCCGATGATATTGTGGGACGCCTCCAATATGTAGCAAATCAAGAGGGATTTGAGTTGGATCCTAAGGCCGCTCGTCTTATCGCCATCCATGCAGATGGTGGGATGCGAGATGCCCTGTCTATCTTAGACCAGTGTGCAGGTATGGCCGGAGGCCTTATTGATACGGAGCTTGTAGAAAACCTCATAGGCTTAGTCTCCAAGGAATGGGTCATGGATTTACTAGATCGCATTCATAAGGGCGATGGAGCTGGCATTTTAAGTGCGATTTCTCAAGCTTTGGTTGAAGGTCGTGACCCCCTTCAAATTTTAGATGCCCTCATACGACATGTCAGAGCCCTCCTCATCGGTAAGGTTGCCCCTGAAGAAGAGGAGTTGGCCATCTATGATACGGTTAAGGAGGCTTTCTTAGCTCAAAGTCAGGCCTTTTCTGTGGCGGATATTAACCGCTATGTTCACCAATTCCAAAGCATCCAAGGGGATGCTAAGGGGGTAGATAACCCTCGGACCATTGTGGAGATGGGCCTCTTAGTTATGTGTGCAGAAAGCGGATCTATTGGACGTGATTTGGAAAGCCGTATAGCTAGCCTGGAGGCTCGTGAGAGCCGTCAAGAGGAGGCCATCTTGAATCGCCTGACCAAGTTGGAGGCTGGAGGAGGTCGGGAATCAGTAAGGCCTAGTTTGGATCCTTCTTATGGAGACCAGACTTCCTATCCTATGCCGAATGAAGAGTTTCCTGAGCCCTCTATGCCAGAGCCTAGTCAGCAGGAGGATAGAGGTTCTAGCCCACTGAGTAAGAGCCCTCTTCCTAAGGTTAATCCCCTCCCTAAGGTAAAACCTCTTCCTAAGCCAGGCGCTAGTCAAGATCCTTCTTCTCAAAGTCCACCACCTATACCAGCTGATGCCCCTGTGACGATTGGCCAGGGCCTAGTAGATGCTGCTCAATACAGGACTATTCAGGGGAATGTGATAAACTATTTAAAGAGTCACCAGCGTTCCCTCTTGGCGACGGTCCTCAACCAGTCCCAACTTATCTATGTGGATGCTTCTAAGGTGGTCTTTGTGGTTAAATCAGCCCTCAATTACAGCATGCTAACCAATGCGGCTCACGCCAAGGATATTGGAGAGGCTTGTTATGCCTTTTTAGGTCATGCCGTAGCGGTTGAAGCGGTCAAGGCCAACTCTCCGCAAGCCGCTGAATACAAGGCAGCAGTCCAGAAGGGGGCCGCGCCTAGTCAGGAAGCTTCAGGGAATACCGTCAAGGCGGATCCTGAAGCACGGGGGGCCGTTGGACATAAATGGGATCCAGCTAACATGAGTCCCCAAGAGGCAGGTAATCCTATGATTAAAGAAACCCTGTCCAAACTTTCAGAAGAGTATGATATTTATGTTGAAGATAAATAAGGAGAAACAATATGTTCGGTAAAATGGGTCAAATGCAAGGCATGATGAAGAAAGTTCAAAAGATGCAAGCAGACATGAAAAAAATGCAAGAAGAGTTGAAAACACGGACTGTAGAAGCTTCTGTGGGCGGCGGTGCCGTAACAGTTGTCATGAATGGTGAAAAGATCATCGAATCCATCAAAATTAACCCTTCTGCTGTAGATCCTGAAGAAGTGGATATGTTGGAAGATTTGGTAAAGGCTGCTGTTAACGAAGCAGGCGCTAAGGTAGATGACCTTCTCTCCCAAGAAATGGGCAAGGTAACTGGTGGTCTCAACTTGCCAACAGGTTTATTCTAAGATGTCTGCCAATGCTTTAGAACGACTGGTTGAACAACTACGGCGTCTACCGGGTATCGGGTCCAAGTCGGCTCGCCGGCTGGCCTATCACCTGGTGGAAATGGACCAAGAAGACGTAGATCAACTGGTCAATACTATCGTAGAAGCTAAGGGAGCTACCCACCATTGTTCCATTTGCTTTAATCTATCTAGCCAAGACCCTTGCGAATTTTGTTCTAATCCCCAACGGGATCAAACAACCATTATGGTGGTGGAATCCTCGCGGGATGTCATGGCCATTGAGCGGTCTGGCGACTATCGGGGCCTGTATCACGTCCTAGAAGGGGCCCTTTCCCCTATGGAAGGGATTGGGGTAGAAGATATTCGCATCAAGGAATTGGTAACTCGCTTGCATGATGGGGTGGTACACGAGGTCATTTTGGCTACGGATCCAGATGTGGAAGGAGAGGCAACGGCCCTTTATATTTCTCGTCTCTTACAAGGATCTGGTATCAAGGTAACCCGCATTGCTCGAGGTGTACCTGTCGGTGGTGATATTGAATACGCTGATGAATTAACTCTTGGCGGTGCTGTTAATAACCGACAAGAGATGAAAGGTTAGTATGGAACCAGTAGTCTCTCAAATCATGGCCAATCCAGTAGCTTCTGTGGCTATCACTGTGATAGCTGTTGCTATCGCCTTTAAGATGGCTTTCTATACCCTTAAAAAGGTGGTTCTTAATGCCCTTATGGGGGCGGCTGTTTACTTGGCAGCCACACAGGCACTCCATGTCCAATTGGATCCCAGCCTTTGGGTATGGGGGCTAACCATTCTCTTTGGCCCTATTCCTATGGCCATCCTGGCAGGTTGGCATATTCTTTAATGAAAGCTGGAGGCGACACTATGGTACTCAATGCCCAACAAGAATTGGTGGTTCATGAATTAGACCGCAATCTTCTCTTAGTCGCTTCTGCAGGAACTGGAAAAACAAATACCCTGGCCTATCGAGTGGCCCATATTCTAGATACAGAAAGGGCTCGCGCGGACCAAATTCTCTGCATGACCTTTACCAATAAGGCTTGTCGCGAGATGAAGGACCGTATCTTATCCTTGGTAGGTCAGGCCGCAAAAGCTGTGGAGGTTTCAACCTTCCACAGCTTTTGTTTTAAGGTTCTTACAGAAGAGGCAAAGCGTAACGAGGAATTATACACAGACCTGACCATCTTTGATGAAGAAGATTGCCAGGAGCTCTTTTTGCCCTACAAGCCGGCCTCTATTAAGGTGGCTCGCTTTGGTAACCTCTTGGGGGCCATCAAGGAAGGCCGGTCACTATACGGTTTCTATACGGAGGATCCTCGAGCTGACTATGAAAAGACTATCCAAGTTATGGACCAAGACCCTAAGGGGCCTTTGAAAGCCTACTTCACGGGTTTTGATGGTCAGCTATACTTGGGGGACTATCAAGACTTCTTGGCCCATGGGGCTGAGTGGTTGGCCCTCTATGATCAAGCCTTGCGGAATGTGCACGGTCTGGATTTTATGGATCTCATTACAGGTGTTCATCGCCTCTTCCAAGATCCGGCTGTTCGCCAGCGTTGGCGAGATCGCTATCGCTATATAGCTGTAGATGAAATGCAAGATACGGGTACTTTGGAATATAGGGTTATGAAGGTCCTCTGGGAGGGGAATCGGGTTCTCCTCTGTGGTGACTACTTCCAAACCATCTACGAGTGGCGAGGGTCGGATCCTTTTCATATCTTAGAGGATTATGTGGAGCAATTTGACCCTGTGAAGGTAACCTTCTACGATAATTACCGGGCCAATAAGACTCTCTTCTTAGCGGCTTTTAAGACCCTAGAAGCCATGTTCCCACAAGAGGTGGCTACTATTTATGACAAGATGCCACAATCAGCCTCCCCAAAAGGAGGTAAGCCGATCTTAGTAGAGGGCTGCCGTAACGAATATGAAGAGGCTAAGTTTATTTATGACGCCATCCGGGCCCTTCCACGGAAGGATACCATAGGGGTTTTGGTGCGGGATAATAAAAAGGCGATTCGCCTATCTAACCTCTTTGAACGCTTTAATAGGGATTACCCCGAGGCGGATCAACGGCCCTTTATGATTATCGATGAGTTCAAGTTCTACCGGCGCCAGGAAATCAAGGACGTCATGGCCTACTTCAAGCTCATCATGAATCCCAATGACGCTGTATCAGCCCGCCGAATTATTAAACGGTATGTGGCGGGGATTGGTCAGGCCCGACTCAAAGAACTGGAATCTCCAAGGGTCCGTCAGGCCGGCTTAAAGTTGACGGACTTTATGGATTTAGCCATCTTTGAAGGGGAGCCTTATGCAGGCCTCTTGCAGGGCTTACAGGACCATACCGTGGTCGTCTATGACGTAGAGTCCACAGGAACTGATACGACCTCTGATAATATCATCCAAATCGCAGCTATACGCATCGATCAGAAGGGAAAGATTCTAGAGTCTTTTGAACGCTTTATTAAGCCCGCTAAATCCGTCGGACAGTCCGCTGAAGTCCATGGCTTTACCGATGAATTTTTAGCAGAAAATGGAGAAGACCCAGCTAAGGTTCTCCAAGACTTTAAGAATTTTTCCAAGGGGGCTGTCATCGTAGGTCATAATGTTAACTACGATGTATCCATCTTTACATCGGAACTCCATCGGCATGGGCTAGGGAAACCAGAGTTCAAGGCCATTTACGACACCTTGGACATATTCCGCCGTTTCTATCCTAATCTGCCTAACCATAAGTTAGGCTTCTTGTCTGATTACTTCCCAATTGAGCACAAGCCAAGTCATAATGCTATGGATGATATTCTGGCTACAGCCCTTCTCCTCGTGTATGCGGTTGAGCACAATATTCGTCCTACGGAGGATATCCGCATGGCTCTCATCAATTCCTATAAGGGGGCTTTTGCAGGTTTGGCCTCTCAAATGACGACCCTCCGGCGCAAGGCCCAGGTTGAAAAACCGTCAGATCTCTTGGCTTATATCATGAAGGATATGGGTATTTTAGCTTATTACCAGGAACGGCATGAAGGACCACGGGTCGAGCGTATCCGTGACCTCTACCGAATTTTGGTAGACCTAGATCAAGACTATGCCTCTGTAGGCAGTCGGGACCGATTATCTCTTATCGTACAATTAGCGGCCTTGACCGCAGGGGAACCGGTTAATCAAGGGAAGCGTAAACAGGCTATCCCTATCATTACGGTCCACCAAGCTAAAGGCTCTGAATTTGCCCACCTATTCTTGGCGGGTCTTAATGAGGGAACATTCCCATCCTTTTTAGCGGAAAAAGAAGGCCGTCTAGAGGAAGAAAAGCGCCTCTTCTATGTAGCTATTACCCGGCCTAAGGAAGACCTGACCATCACCTATATACGAGAGAATGAACGGGGCCGGTCTAGCAAGCCA
>URSE01000007.1 GCA_900550455.1 uncultured Veillonella sp.
ATAGGTATCAATATCTATTTTTATTTTTTTCGATATAATTATTTCCTTACTTTACGTCACCATTTAATTGAATGGCAGGAACGGGGCGGAAGCCGCATAACTCAGCGACGATAGATACTGGGAACCGGCGTACTTCTTGGTTATAGGCAGTCAAGCTATCATTATAGTCCTTCTCAGACTGTTGAATTTGCTTACTTGCTTTAACCAATTGCTCTTGTTTGGTAGCCAGGTCTTGGTTAGCTTGCAAGTCTTTCATATTAGCTATAACCATAAACATTAAATTCAAACTGTCTTCAACCTTGGCATCTGCTGTCATGAGACTCTTTAAATCAGTGGCCTCCTTGATGCCCTTATGGCCCGCTTTAAAATTATCTACCGTTTCAGGATCATAGTTTGCATAAATCCCCATCTCATCCATAAGAGCTTGACCCAGTTGGGCCCGATTATCCATTTGGTTTTGCAAGAGGCTATACTGGCTAGCCATAGAATCCTGCATCTTAACCATATTTACGCGAGCTGTCCATCCAGACCAAGCAACGGCTACAATGATTGCGATGACCACCAAAATAGCTTGTCTTTTTAAAAAGCTTTTCATCTTATCCCCCTCACTTAAATACTAGCCGCTGCAATCCATTCGTCTATGTCTTGCATGGCCGTATCAATATCTTCATTATAAGCCCCAGCCAATTCTGGATAACGGCAAACTTCAATAGTGTGAAGCATATTTTCATCTCTATGGTTTTTAAAGGTCCCTACCCAGATTCCAGAAAATTGTGTTTCATACCAAGATACAGGTTGTTCTGTCTCTGTGAATCGAATTTCTACGGTCCCCTTACCTAATGTTTCTAAAACCTCTACTTGTTCCTCATCAGTAAGGCCTGTCTTTTCCACATATACAGAATATGTTTTATTATTTTCTTTTAAATCTACAAGAGCATGGCGTAATTCTTTAAGAACAGCCTGCACATTTCCATAATTTTCTATCATATAAAGCTCCTCGAAACTACAAAAGGAAGATAACAAGGTTACCTTCCTCTAGTATACACAGAAATAGCTATTTCTTCTATTTTTCTTTTTTCTGACAAGAAACTCCCCAAGAGGCTAATACCTTAAGGATCCGTTCTTTTACATCAGGAAGGGCTTTAGCTACTGTTGGACTAGGCTCGAAACCAATCTCTAATGTTTCTGGTTCTACGCCAATAACCATAGCATCTTCTAAAGGATCTTCCTGCATATGACGAATGCGAAGAATATCTTGCATGCCCACTTCATGAACGGAGATATGGTCTGTAAAGTATTGTTCTAACTCCCTATGTGGGAACTCATAGACGGTCCCTGGTTCTTCACCACCGTTAATGGCATCTACGAGTAGGAGTTTCTTCATCCCTCGCATGTAAGTCAGGAGCTCCATCCCCATAGTACCCCCGTCGATGATATTAATCTCCGGTGTAAAAGTATAGGCGTCACGCAATTCATTGATTACGTGAACGCCTAGACCTTCATCCGTCAATAATATATTCCCCACGCCGAGAAGTGTAATTTCCGGATTTTCAAACATCTTATTTATCATCCTCGTCGGATACATTGTAAGTGGATTTGGACGGAAGCACTTCAACATCATCCTTATGAGATTTCGTATTGAGGTTATCCGCATCAATTGGTTTGTGAGCAAAATACTTCAAACCGGAAATCATTGAGGATACTTCCCCAGATTCTTCCAAAGAATCTTCCCGGAAGCACATATAGACATGAACGATAGTGAAGAACAAGAAGCACCATGCGATGTAATGATGAATAACGTGTACGTTGTATTCTCCAAATAGGTTATTAATAGGGTTGAAGATAAATGCTCCCCACCCATTAGGATTGATTTGGAAATACATAGCAAATCCCGTTACGATAATGGCAAAGAACAAGAAGTACATGCCAAAGTAAGCCGTCCGTGCCAAAGAGTTACGCAACCAATGGTGTTCTTTCTTTTGTGGAATGAACAAATAGTGAAGCAAGGTTTCACGTAGGCCATACCAGTAGCGTCTTTCCCAAGGTCGTGGGAAGAGTCGGTCCCCAGGATGGGTAAAGATGCCGATAAAGTTAATGACAAAGGAAAATGTCAAAATATAGCCCGCAATGAAGTGGATGCGGCGGATATTTTCCATGGAATACCAGGCACCAACCATAAAGGTTGGTTCTGGTTTACCAAAGATAGCCGCAAAGCCTGGATCACCGATATAGAGGCCGGACCAGAAAAGGGCTGTAACACAAAGCACCATAGTCCAGTGCCAAATTCGTTTCCAAATGGAGAAGACTACATAGGCTTTTTTATCGGAGTGAATTAACATAAGAGACTACCTCCCTTATTTGCACAAAGCGTCTGTATTCACAGAAACGATTTGTTTACCTTCTTTGTTGTACAAGTGAGTTGCACATGCCAAGCAAGGGTCGAAGGAATGGATTACCTTAACGATTTCAAGTGGTTTTTCTGGTACTTTTACATGCGTATCGATCATGGCATCTTCATAGGCACCATGTTCTCCTTTAGTTGTGCGAGGGCAAGCATTCCAAGTAGAAGGAACGATACATTGATAGTTTTCAGAACGACCATCCTTGATATGAATCCAGTGGCCTAGGCCGCCACGAGGAGCATCGAGAATGCCAACGCCTTTAGCTTCTTTTGGCCATGTATTTGGATCGAATTTTTCGGAGTTAGCCACGGTTGTATCGCCAGCTTTGATATTGGCAATCAACTTATTGTAGAAATAACGGCTAAGTGCTGCTGCCACTTGTGCATCGAGAGCACGGCAAGCGGTACGACCAACCATTGTCGTCATCCAAACATGAGCTGGCAAGCCCAATACTTTGGATACGGTTTCGATTTGATTTACCATCATCTTTTCAACCCATGTTGGGTTAGTAATGATGCCTTGTTTAACCTTAGTGTAAACCACGATGTATTTAGCCAAAGGACCTACTTCTGTAGTACCACCACGGAATACAGGGGATTTAATCCAGGAGTATTTAGCTGCTTCATCCAAGTATTCCCAATTATCCTTAGAACCGGATTTAGGACCTGTGTATTTAGGTTCAGTAACACCATCAATTGGGTTGAGGGCTGCTTCCCCATTTGGATATTCAAACCAGGAGTGTTCTACTTCTTCCGCCATAATTTGTGGATCCATGAAGTCTGGTCCTTCTAATGGGATGAATTTAGCCTTATCCACACCAGCAACAAAGTTTTCAACTACGCCGTTAGAGCGAACCAAGGATTTTTTGAAGAAGTCACCATTGGAGATACCTGTGTAAGGTTCATCAGGATAACCACCATAGGACAAGACCCGTTTCTTGGAGAGGCCGCCACCATCAACCATACCTTTTTCAGCATAAATCTTGCCGATAGCCAATAAGTCTGGAAGGTAGAAGTTATTAACAATATCATGAGCCAAGTTAATGGATTCATCAACTGCCCCTAAACGAGCCGTATTCACAGGCGCATTCATGTCATTCAAGGAAATAGAGCAAGGCATACCACCCACTATATAGTGTGGATGAGGGTTTTTGCCACCGAATACAACGTGAGGAATAACGATTTCCCGTTGTAAATCCAATACATTGAGGTAGTGGGATACAGCCATCAAATGTACTTCTGGTGGCAACAATTGATAATCTGGATGGTCCCACCATTGAGCGGAGAAGATACCCAACTGACCACCATCAACGAGCTTTTGCAACTTGGATTTAACCGCTGCAAAGTATTGGGTTGTAGCCTTAGGGAATGCTTTAGGGTAAGCAGAAGTTGTAGACTTTACTTCTTCTGGTTCCAAACCAGATACATTGTAAGTAGCAAGAACTGTATTTTGAAGGGCGGCGGTAGCCGCAGGATCAGCTTTCAAAGCTTCCAATGGAGACACCCAGTCAAGAGCATGCAAGTGGTAGAAGTGAACTGTATGGTCATGAACTTCCAAGGAAGAATGCATGATGTTACGGATGTAGTTAGCATTTTTAGGAATTTCAATCCCCAACGCATCTTCTACAGCGCGAAGACAAGCCAAGGCATGAGTGGTTGTACATACACCGCAAATCCGTTGAACGAAAGCCCACAAATCACGAGGGTCACGGTTCTTGGCAACCAATTCAATACCACGCCAAGCAGTACCAGAGGAAACTGCATCCTCTACTTTGCCTGTGGCTTCATCCATGTTAACTTCAACCCGCAAATGACCTTCAATACGGGAGATAGGATCAACTACAACGCGTTTCATTAGTGATTACCCCCTTTGTCTGTTGGACCATTATCGTCCCATTTACCTTCTTGACGCATTTTCTTTTCGTCTTTATAGTCTTTTAATCTGGATTTAGCGATAGTAGCTGCACCGTGAACAATAACAGCACCAGTCGCTGCAAAGGCAGCTGCTGTACCAATCGTATCAGCAGTGGTGATAGTATTAGGTAAAGCTACATCGTCCAAGCGTTTATAGAACGTGTCATTATCCCAGAAACCCTTTTCGGAGCAACCGATACAACCATGACCGGATTGAATAGGGTAGGACAAGCCGTTCCACCAACGGAGATTACCACAAGAGTTATAAGTTTCTGGCCCACGGCAACCTACTTTATAGAGGCACCAGCCAGCCTTGGATGCATCATCATCGAACTCTTCAACGAAGAGACCGGAGTCGAAGAAGGCACGACGGTAACAAGTATCATGAATACGGTTACCGTAGAATTGTTTAGGACGACCTTGGCTATCGAGAGGTGGAATTTGTCCGAATAAAGCGTAGGACATGATAACACCAGTCATAACTTCAGGGATTGGAGGACAACCAGGAACGCGAATGATTGGCTTACCAGAAACCACATCATTAACAGCTACTGTGTTTGTTGGGTTTGGTTTTGCTGCTTGAATACCGCCCCAAGAGGAACAGGAACCGTAAGCAATAATAGCAGCAGCCCCTTCAGCTACTTCTTTCAATTGATGTTTGAAAGTCTTGCCGCCTACCATACAGTAAATCCCGTCTTCATCGAGTGGAACCCCACCTTCAACAGCCAGGATATATTGGCCTTTTTTACCAGCGATAAGTTCTTGTAAGTGCCCTTCCAAGGCTGCCCCAGAAGCGGCAGACAAGGTGTCATCATATTCAAGAGCAATCATATTAAGAATTACATCGGACGTAAAGGGAGAGGAAGAACGGATAAAAGCTTCACTACAACCAGTACATTCATGCCCATGCAACCAAATAACTGTAGGAAGTTCTTTGGTCTCTGCTGCCTTAACAACAGTATCGAGCATTGTAGGTGGCAAACCGAGCACTGCCGTTAATGCCACGCAAGATTTCATAAAGGTACGGCGACTAAGGCGTCGTTCTTGGAATAAGGACCATAAATTTTTCACTGGTCATGCCTCCTATTCACTACTTAGCTTGCGAAATGCTATAAAACAATTCATAATAACTTGTTTAGTATACCACTTATAGGTCATTCTCAATAATGAAAGCTAGTTATAAAGGAGATCATTCATCTTAACAAAGATTAATTAAGCCCCTTTTAACATGCACACATCACTAATTTGTATAGACCTCAGCGACACAAAAGGTTTACTTGATAATGGACGTAAGCAGTTCTTCTAAAACAGCTGCCTTCTTATAGCCAGCGATGCGGTCTAGTTCTTTACCATTCTTATAGGCAACTAGAGAAGGAACACCTTCCACCTCTTGGGTAAGAAAAACTTCCTTAAGTGTGTCTGCATCGACGCTGAAAAATTGAACTGTATTGCCCATTTTATCTGCTACTGCTTCCATTTCAGGCCGCATCACTTGGCAGGGCTTACACCATTCTGCACCGAAATCAACAATGGCAATGCCCTCATTACCGAGAACTTGGTTATTGAATTCTTCCACAGTGTTAATTGCTTTAATACCCATATACTACCTCCATTATCTGTCTATATACTTTTATTCTACAAGATTTATAAACAAAAAACGAACGGAAATAATTCGATATACAAAAAGAGCTAAGGCCCATCAAAGATGGATCTTAGCTCTTATACAGTCTCAAAAGAGGAACAAGCAGTCAATAAGCCGAGTTCTGTACTGCTTACGCAGTGGCGATTATCTTTCTAGGCGTACAGTCACCTGCACGCTCGAGCGGCACAACCCGGAAGGTCTGCGGGCAACATCAACCCTTCCCTATTCGGCCTTGCTCCGGATGGGGTTTACCGAGCCAGCCTGTTACCAGACTGCTGGTGAGCTCTTACCTCACCTTTCCACCCTTACCACTGATGTGGCGGTTTTCTTTTCTATGGCACTGTCCCTAAGGTTACCCTCGCCAGACGTTATCTGGCATCCTGCCCTGCGGAGCTCGGACTTTCCTCGAATCTTACGACTCGCAATCGCCTTTCGTACTTGTTCTATCCTAGTTTATCATACTTACTCTTGGTCTCCAAGCTAAAAGGTCTTAGAAGAAGAAATCTTCTTGTCCCTCAAAGGCAATGACCGATAGGTCCCAACCGTTTTCACTTAAAAGATCCGTCAGCTTGTCCTTGAGACCTTTAGCTACAATTTCTTCAGTTCCAAAGTGGCCTCCATCAGCGACTAAGAGACCTAGTTCTCTAGCCCGTTGGCCATCGTGATACTTCATGTCGCCCGTTAGGTAGGCATCGGCTCCCATAGCCTTAGCCTGTCCTAAGAATTCCGCGCCTCCACCAGAACATAGAGCCAATCTTTTAATACTATTGGTTTTTTGACCAGCAAAACGAATCTTAGCATGGGGCAAGACCTCTTCTAAAAAGAGCTTAAACTGATCTAATGTTAGAGATTCTGGCAAGGTCCCTATACGACCTAAATAATGCCTTGCTTTTGGTTCCACCAAAGGGAAGACATCATAAGCCACTTCTTCATAAGGATGAACGTCCCTTATAGCATCTAAAACCTTATACAGAAGATCTTGTGGCACAATAGTTTCCACCCGCTCCTCTTGAACCTCTTCCACCTGGCCCTCCTGACCTAGATAAGGATGTGTCCCTGCCTCAGCTTGAAAACGGCCATCTCCTTTCAAAGAAAAAGAACAATGACTATAGTTACCAATCCATCCAGCACCAGCTTCAGCCAAGGCTTGACGAATTTGATTCCCATGACTAGTTGGCACATATACCACTAGTTTATAGTAGTCAGATTGACCTACTGGCACTAAACCAGAACAATTCTCTAAACCTAATTTAGCCGCTAACATATCATTAAGGCCCCCTTGTGCTATATCCAAATTAGTATGAGCACTATAGACGGCTATATCGTTTTTAATCAAGGTTTCCAAAAGCTGTCCCTGATAAGTTCCCAAGTCTATGGACTTAAGTTTCTTAAAGATAAGGGGATGATGACTGATAATCATATTACACCCTCTATGCATAGCATAGTCTACAGCCTCTTTTGTTATGTCAAGACTAGTGACAATTCCTGTTACTTGGCAATCTATAGCCCCCACCATAAGCCCTGGATTGTCCCACGATTCAGCAAGAGACAAGGGTGCCCAAGACTCCATAAGTGTCATTATATCCTTTACACTAGGCATACTATTCACCTGGCCTTATAGACCTTCCTTTCTAATGTTCTCCAATTGATCAATTTCAGCATGTATCATTCTATATTTATGCGTTTCTCCCAAGGCCGGGCCCATACCATCCAAAGCGCACCGACGTATGTGAATGAGGTGGTCTAAGTAGTCTATCCAAGATTCCCTATCTGACTCCAAAACCATACCACCTAATTCCCAAAGGAGAGACTTAGGATCTAAAGTCTCATATAGGTTAGCCCCCAAAGCACTATCCAGGACCTCAATCCCTTCTAGTGAAGGGTGACTAACGATTTTATGTTCCCTCACATAATCCTCCAAACGGTCCTTACGGAGGGCTAGAAAGGCCTGGTAATATTTCCCCATATCCTTTACGAAGGTATCTCGCACAATCACATACCCCTTGTCCACCATGTAGGACCGGAGTTGTCCTTGCCCGTTTTGGGGTTGCAAGACGTAAAATTCCAAGTCTTCCGGGCCTCCTTCCACTATATCCTTCATGAGGAAGCCACCCATGCCGCAGATAACAGCACCCGTTAATTCTCCGGGTCTTGTCATCGTAAGGCCGTCACCCAAGCGACATTCAATAGAAGTAGACAAATTCCTAGACCGCACATAACGCTCAGCTGTCGCCAGTGGTCCCTGATTAACATCCCCAGCTATAACATGTTGGGCTCGACCCCGGACTAACAGCTCCACGGCCAAATAGCCGTGATCTGTGCCTACATCAGCTATAGCCTTTGCCTGTGGAATTAGGGTAAAGATTTTTTCTAGACGACCTGTCATCTTATTTGCGTTCATCCTATCCCTCCCCTCTCTTAAGTACTATGAGCAAAAATTCGCTTTTCCCCTAATTATATTAAAACAAAAAAAGAGAACAGCCTGAGCCATTCTCCTTATATGGTGCGCCCACCTGGGTTCGAACCAGGGACCAATCGGTTATGAGCCGATGGCTCTACCACTGAGCTATAGGCGCAAGTACACCCTATTATACAATGTGCCTAAGACTCCACGCAAGGTAGAGTCTCAAGTCTTACTAGGATGTTGTTATAAAACTTCCTAAATTAGAGGAAAAGCCGGTTCTAGGGTTAAGCCTAGCTACCGGCCCTACTTCTTATAAGAAGTCTTTAATTTTATCTCGTTTTCCACGGTTCCGTAATTTAGTAAGGGCCTTACCCTCAATTTGGCGAATCCGTTCACGGGTTACACTAAAGTGTTGTCCCACTTCTTCTAAGGTACGTGGCTTGCCATCCTTAAGGCCAAAGCGCAAAATTAACACCTGTTGTTCCCGTTCAGTCAAGCAGGAAAATACATCTTCAATTTGTTCCCGCAAGAGAATGTAAGATGCAGCATCATCTGGAGCAATAGCATCTTGGTCTTCGATAAAGTCACCCAAATGAGAATCTTCTTCTTCGCCAATTGGCGTTTCCAAGGATACTGGTTCTTGAGCAATCTTTTGAATTTCCCGAACCCGTTCTGGCGTAATTCCCATACCTTCTGCAATTTCTTCCGGCGTTGGTTCCCGCCCATTATCTTGCAGAAGTTGTCGAGAAATACGAATCAATTTATTAATGGTTTCTACCATATGAACAGGAATTCGAATAGTCCGAGCTTGGTCAGCAATTGCCCGTGTAATGGCTTGGCGAATCCACCAAGTCGCATACGTGGAGAACTTATAGCCCTTGGTATAGTCAAATTTATCAACAGCCTTGATAAGGCCCAAGTTACCTTCCTGAATCAAGTCCAAGAAGAGCATCCCCCGACCTACATAGCGCTTAGCGATGGATACGACCAAACGCAAATTGGCATCGACCAACTTTTTCTTAGCCTTTTTACCCGTAGAAATTTCCTTATAGGAAGCATCTTCCTTTTCCCCTGCTTCAATTTGCTTGGCTAAGATGATTTCTTCTTCACCGGACAAGAGTGGAACGCGACCAATTTCCTTAAGATACATACGGACAGGATCATCAATATTGACCCCTTCATTAACACTCAAGTCAATTTTAATCTTCTTTTCTGGATGCTGTTCTTCTTCATCATCCTTTTCTTCTTCGATATCATCATGAACAGACTCATGCTCATCCGGTTCTTCTGTGACTACATCTATGCTAAGTTTATTAAATGTTTCATAGATATCATCCAACCGTTCCACTGTGATTTCTTCTTGATCAGAAAGAGCATCTGCAATTTCTTTTTGTGTTAAAGACCCTTCCTTACGCCCCTTTTCAAGAAGTTGTTCAATGATCTCTTCCACTTGACTTTTCTTTGCTGCTTTTTTTGCCACAACACTCTTCCTTTCTTCTATAACGCATATCACCCCCTAGGGTTTAATGCCATCTACAAGCTAACCCGGCTTACGCATAGCCGCTTGTAAGTTTTTAATTTCCTTTTGTATTTCCTGACACTTATGTAATTCGACAAGGAAGGACCTATCTCCTGCCCGCTTTAATTGGTCCGCTTGCATGGAATGTACTTTATATTGGTCTTTTAAAGATTTCAAGCGAACAGACCCAATTAAGGCATACAAGGCTTCCTCTGAAAGGCCCGACCTATCAGCCACCATGAGACGGGCATATTCCTGCCGAGCTAGATTAGACAACTTAGCCTCTATAGCCTCACCTGTGAGGCTACTCGTCTCCTCTAAGACTGCTACAAGAGCCCTAATTAACTCCCGATGGTGGGGACTAGCAAAGTCTTCTACCAACATGAACTGAAGAGCCTCTGACAGGCAATGTGGATTATCCATCATAAGCATAAGGAGTTTATCTTCATCATCTGATGCAACCCGAGTCAGTGCCTTAGGCTCTTCCTCTTCTGTCACCAAATGTACGTCACCCTTCTTCAAAAATTCTCGAAAGTAGCCATAAATAGTAGAATTATCCAACCAAAGGGGCATGGCTAAAGACCGTAACATGGCCTCTCGTCTAGGTCCAGAATGATCCTTCGCTATATAAGGGAAGAGTTTAGACAAGATAGCTTCCTTGCCCTCTCTCGTATTGGTATCATGACCAATCAGCGCCTCATTTAAAAGGTAGTCAAAGGGTTTAACTGCCTCTGACACCAAGGAGCGAAAGGCATCCGCTCCATGATTACGCACATAATCATCAGGGTCTTTACCATCAGGCATGGCTAAAACCCGTACCTTAAAGTCCGTATTCTGCAGGAGGTCTATAGCTCGCTTAGCTGCTTTTTGGCCGGCCCCATCCATATCGTAGGCCAAAACGATTTCCTCGGCCTGCCTAGACAAGAGCTTGCCATGGTCCACTGTATAGGCTGTCCCCAATGAGGCCACCACATTGGTGACCCCCTTGTTATGGGCAGAAATAACGTCCATATAGCCCTCCACTAAAATTGCTTGTTTAGACTGGCGGATAGACTTATAGGCGTGGTCAAAAGCAAAAAGGTTCTTCCCCTTATCAAAAATAGGCGATTCAGGGGAGTTCATGTACTTGGCCATGGACGTATCATTGTCCAAGATTCGTCCCCCAAAACCTATAGTCCGTCCGCGCCCATCATGGATAGGAAAAATGACACGATTGCGGAAGAAATCATAGGTCTTGCCTTCAGACTGGCGAATCAAATGAAGTTCTAAAAGGGTCTTCTCTTCTACCCCATGATCCTTAAAGGCCTTATAAAGTTTATCCCAAGAATCGGGAGCAAAACCCAACTTAAAAGACTCAATCGTATCTCTTGTAAGGCCTCGTTGTAAGAGGTAATCAAGGCCAGGCTTACCCATTTCCGTCTTGACAAGACAGTTATGGAAAAAGCGTTCTGCCATTTGATTTACCTCATACAAACGTTGTCGATGAGCTTCACGAGCCTTTTGTTGAGGAGTCATAACTTCTTCTGGAAGGGGGATATTAGCCCGATGGGCTAATTTTTCCAGGGCTTCCGGGAAGGTGAGGTGTTCGTAATTCATGAGAAAGGTAATTACATTACCACTAGCGCCGCATCCAAAGCAATGGTAAAAGCCCTTGTCTGGTCGGACGCTAAAGGAGGGAGATTTCTCTCCGTGGAAGGGACAACAAGCCCAGTAATTCTGCCCTTTTTTCTTGAGGGAAATATACTCGGATATGACCGCTGCAATGTCATTGGCATCAATGATTTGTTGTTTTAGTTCATCGCCGAAATAACGAGCCATAATCCATCACCTTCCTCTAATCCATAGATTTTAATTATAGCAAATTTATGTCCTAACTCAAAATATATAAGTTGACTCTATATATTTATTTAAATTCGTCAAAAATCCTCTATTTTCCTACAAAAAATAAGGTTGCCAAAGGCAACCTTATTTCAATAATCTTATTTTGCATAATCCACGGCGCGAGATTCACGGATAACCACCACTTTGATTTGACCTGGATAATCCAATTCTTCTTGATAACGCTTAGCGATATTTCTAACCAGTAGTTTGGACTCTGCATCATCCACCGTATCTGGTTTAACCATAACGCGTACTTCTCGACCGGCTTGAATAGCAAAGCACTTTTCAACACCGTCGAAGGATTCTGCAATCTCTTCCAACTTAGTTAAACGCTTGAGGTAATTTTCCAAAGTTTCCCGACGAGCCCCTGGACGAGCCGCAGAGATAGCATCAGCAGCAGCCACTAAAACCGCTTCTACGCACTTAAACTCTTCATCACCATGATGGGCACCGATGCAGTTTAGAACCAGTTCCCCTTCCCGGTATTTACGAGCAAAGTCAACGCCGATCTCAACATGAGAGCCTTCCATTTCATAGGTAAGAGCCTTACCGATATCATGAATGAGGCCGCCCCTCTTAGCCAACTGTACATCACAGCCTAATTCCGCAGCCATGACCCCAGCTAGGTGAGCTACTTCTACGGAATGTTGGAGAACATTTTGGCCATAGGATGTACGGTACTTAAGGCGACCCAAAAGTTTTACGATCTCTGGATGCAAGCCGTGAACATCCACATCAAAGGTAGCTTGTTCCCCTGCTTCCTTAATGGATTGATCCACTTCCTTTTGGGCCTTAGCAACCATTTCTTCAATGCGCGCTGGATGGATACGACCATCAACGATAAGTTTTTCCAGAGCTATACGAGCTACTTCCCGACGCATAGGGTCGAAACCAGAGAGGATAACTGCCTCTGGTGTATCATCAATAATAAGGTCAATCCCCGTCAATGTTTCTAAGGCACGAATATTACGGCCTTCACGACCGATAATACGACCTTTCATTTCATCATTTGGAAGAGCTACAACGGACACTGTCGTTTCCGCCACATGATCAGCAGCACACCGCTGAATGGCAGCCGCGATAATGTTACGAGCATTCTTATCAGCTGTATCCTTAGCTTCTTGTTCCATATCGCGAATCATAACTGCCGTTTCATGGCGAATTTCTTGTTCTACATTGGTCAAGAGGCTAGTGCGGGCTTCATCAAAGGACATGCCGGAGATTCGTTCTAATTCACCCATTTGTTTTTTGTAGAGGGCCTCTACTTTTTGACGATTAGTATCGATATCCGCTTCTTTTCGATGAAGACTTTCTTCTTTTCGTTCGATTGTATCTAACTTTTTATCAAGAGCCTCTTCCTTTTGAAGAATGCGGCGTTCCATGCGTTGTAATTCATTGCGTCGTTCTTTATTATCCCGCTCTGCATCTTGGCGAAGTTTATGGATTTCTTCCTTAGCTTCTACAAGTGATTCCTTCTTTTGGGCCTCTGCTTGTCGACGACCATCTTCCACAATCCGTTGAGCCTGAACTTCAGCCTGATTAAGCTTACCTTCTGCAATATTTTTACGGGTAAAATAGCCCACTCCTAAGCCGATAAGAACCATGACGACAGCAATAATACTGTACTCTAAAATAATAGTCACCTCCTTTGGTAAAAAAAAAGAGACCGAACAGTCTCGGCCTCCATAAGTTTTGCCGTATTTTTATTAACTAGAATTAAATTAATAAGCCTTATTAAGGCACCTTATATTCTAGTCTCTACCCTCTCTTATGTCAAGAATAGAGCTCATCAATAACGGCTCGAATCGAGTTCATACCAAAGCCCCGATTTCGCAGTATAGATATAATTTTTTCTTGCCCCACAGGAGGCTCCTGATCTAAGCCATACTTGCGCTCAACAACGCGAAAGGCCGCCTGCCTTTCGTCATAATCATCCAAGTGTTGGCCTGGCTCTAAGCCCCGTAGACGCATTTTATTTTTAATGTAGAAAAGCCCTCGCTTACATTCCCTCTTGTAAAGGTTAGCCACCTGTTCTGCCAGTCGGTCATCGTTGATATAATCATACTCTATCAATTTGGCCTCAACCTGGTCTATCAACTTGCTCGGAATCCCCTTACGGATCATCTTCTGTCTAAGTTCATAGGAGGATAAGAAACGGGGTGCTAAAAAACGTAAGGCTTGGTCCATAGCTTTTTCATAGGTATGCTCTTGTTCCTCACTAAGCATTATTCTTGTTCTTCTTCTTGACCAACTACATCAAACTCTTCTGGTTCTACCGCAAGGGTGTCGCGAATGATGCTATCAATTTCAGTAGCCACTTCTGGATGCTCAGCCAAATAAACCTTAGCTGCCTCCTTACCTTGCCCCATCCGTTCCCCTTCATAGGAGTACCAAGCACCAGATTTCTTAATGATTTCCATAGTAACCCCAATATCAATCAAAGTTCCTTCTTTGGAAATCCCTTGACCGTACATGAGGTCAAATTCAGCAGTCTTAAATGGTGGTGCTACTTTATTCTTAACGACCTTAACCTTAGTGCGAGCACCAATGTTCTCATTATTCATCTTAATGAGTTCACCCTTGCGCACATCTAAGCGCACGGAGGAGTAGAATTTCAAGGCGCGACCACCAGTTGTAGTCTCAGGATTACCAAACATAACACCAACTTTTTCACGCAATTGGTTGATGAAAATAACCACGGTTTTAGACTTGGAGATAATACCCGTTAGTTTACGCAAGGCCTTAGACATAAGACGGGCTTGTAAACCTACGTGAGCATCTCCCATTTCACCTTCGATTTCAGCCTTAGGCACTAGGGCTGCTACGGAGTCAACAACCACAATATCAACAGCACCAGATCGTACTAGGGCTTCTGTAATTTCCAAAGCTTGTTCACCATTATCTGGTTGAGAAATTAATAGGTTATTAATATCTACACCCAAATTACGAGCATAAACAGGATCAAGGGCATGTTCTGCATCTATGAAGGCCGCAACGCCACCAGCCTTTTGTGCTTCCGCAACGGCATGAAGTGCTACAGTCGTCTTACCAGAAGATTCTGGGCCATAGATCTCAACCACCCGACCACGAGGGAATCCGCCTACACCTACAGCAATATCGATAGCGAGGGAGCCAGATGGAATAACCTCTACATTCATACGATCTGCTGCTTCACCTAAGCGCATGATAGCACCCTTACCAAAATCTTTTTCAATTTGCTTTAATGCATTGTCCAATGCTAATTGTCTACCGTCAGCCATGGATCTACCTTTCTATTTATAAAGCGCTATGCGCAACCATCGCAAAGGAGGTGTACACCTCATTAATCTATGAGACTATTATACATCATATTCTTATTTTTGCGAACATATTTTCGAATTAATTTTAATTAAGTACCTGTTCACCCTTAATGAAGGAGTAAAGGAAATAGAGGGCAGACTCTGCCGCTGCTTGCCGCACTTCTTCCCGGTCTCCTATAAAAATTCTCTTATAGGTCCGCGTCCCATGTGGGCCAGCTACGGCAAACCAGACGAGCCCTATCGGTTTATCAGCACTGCCTCCTCCAGGGCCTGCTATACCCGTGGTAGATACACCATAGGTAGATTGGGTCACTCGGCAGGTTCCTTCCGCCATGGCCTTAGCCACTGGTTCTGATACCGCTCCATAGACATCTAAAAGTTCTTGTGGCACACCCAAAACATTATGTTTGACCTCATTGGAATAAGATATAATCCCACCGTTAAAATATTCACTAGATCCTGGTGTATTACCCAATCGTTTACCTACTAATCCCGATGTACAGGATTCAGCTGTAGCCACCATATGTCCAGACCCTGTTAATAGGGTCTTGAATAGATCTTCAAGAGGAAGATCTAAGGTTCGGCCCACATGTTTACCCAATCGTTCAAAAATGATATCATCCCAAGGCTCTAGGAGGGCCTCTGCTTGCTCTACCTCTCTAGCCTTAGCTGTAATTCTAAGCTCTATGTAACCATTTTTAATGAGAAAAGCTATGGTTGGGTTGGATTGCCCTTCTACCAAATCCTTAAAACAGTCTTCCAAGACTGCTTCGCCTAATCCATAGATAGCATAGCGGTGAGAATGAATAACTCCCTGTGAGCCAAAATGTTGATCCAAATAGGAAAGAACGCCATCTGTAAACATGGCCTTCATTTCACCAGGAGGACCTGGTAATAGGATATAAGTAGCCTCAGCCCCCTCGTAGATTACCCCAGGAGCTATACCAATTGGATTTTCCAAGAGCCCTGCTCCCTTGGGAAGAATGGCCTCCCGGCGGCTGGCTGCAGGTGGCATCTGGCCAATCCGTTGGAAGGACCTATGGATAAGCTCCATAGCCTCTTGATTCAGGACCATATCGATATTCTGAGAGGCCGCCAAGCATTCTCTGGTAATATCCCCTTGAGTTGGACCTAAGCCACCTGTGACAACCACTAGATCAGCTCGAGTACCCGCCAAGTCAAAGGCTGCCTTCATGCGGTCCCTGTTATCCCCTACCACACTCTGGTAGGCCACAGTATACCCCTTCTTGTTCAATTGAGTAGCTAGCCAAGAAACATTAGTGTTAATTTGGTCACCTAGCAGCAATTCAGAACCTGTAGAAATTAACTCTACGATCATCCTATCACCTAATTTCTTTATATAAGAAGGCCCTTAGTGGGTTTCCTCTATCTATGATTCTTAGTCATCTCAATCAATTTCATTCACCACAACATCATAGGCAAAGCCTTGTTCCACTTCAACTCTAATAATATCTCCCTCTGAGAGGTCTGGACGAGCATTTTCTAAGAACATGTTGCCATCCACATCTGGTGCTTGGCACATGAGACGGCCCTTGGCCAACCGTTGGCCTGCTTCCTCCTCAATCTCCTCTACCATAGCTTGGTGGATAGACCCTTCCAAATCTCGGTTATTCTCTTCGGAAATAACCGCTTGAATAGCCATAAGTGTATGGTACCGTTCTTCCTTAACCGCTTCTGGCACTTGATCTTTCCGTGCGCCAGCAATGGTCCCTTCCTCTTGGGAGTACGTAAATACGCCCATATTATCAAACTTAATGTCCTTAACGAATTGGCATAACTCCTCAAATTGTTGATCGGTTTCCCCAGGGAAACCGACGATAATAGAAGTCCGAAGGGTAACATGATCAGATACTGCGCGAATTTTTTTTAGGAGGGTCTCAATGTCTGACCGAGAATCACGACGGTTCATATCCTTCAAAATTTCATCATTAATATGTTGGAGTGGAATATCCACATAGTTAGCAATCTTAGGTTCATGCACGATAAGGTTCAACAGTTCGTCAGAGAAGTAGGTTGGGTAGAGGTAGAGCATACGAATCCACTCAATCCCTTCTACCTTGGTCAAGGCTTTCAAAAGGTCAGTCAATAGTGGCTGTCCATCGGCAGACAAGTCAATCCCATAGGAGGTCGTATCTTGTGCAATGAGAACTATTTCTTTTACCCCCATTGAAGCTAGGCGCTTAGCCTCTGCCAAGATGGATTCCATGGTACGAGACCGGAAGGCTCCACGCACCTTAGGGATGATACAAAAAGTACAGCCATTGTTACAGCCTTCTGCAATTTTAATATAGGCTGAATAGCGTGGCGTTGTTTGCATACGAGGCATGCGCTCATCATAGATATTAGTCATATCATCCATGATAGAGATACGGTTCCCCTTATCAATGGAATCCAAGGCATCCATAATACGGTTCCAAGCACCAGTCCCGATGAGGGCATCAATTTCAGGGATTTCCTTAAACAGTTCATCTTGGTATTGCTGACTCAAACAACCAGCTACAATAAGGCCCTTGCAAGCACCTATTTGCTTATATTGAGCCGCTTCCAAAATGGTATTAATAGACTCTTCCTTTGCCTTTTCAATAAAGGTACAGGTATTGATGATAATGAGATCGGCTGTAGACAAGTCCTCTGTAATTTCGTAGCCATCTTCCTTCAAAAGACCTAACATAACCTCTGTATCAACTAGATTTTTAGCACAGCCAAGACTGATGTAACCTAACTTCTTTTCCATGAATTTCCTTTCTTATTAATGGGAAAACCGCACTTGCTTAAGCCATGTATCCAATAATTGCTTCTTGCCCTCCACCGTATAGCCACCCTGGGTATTAAAGAGAACCAAACCATGTCCCAAAGAATCCACCGGATCTGCTACTTCTGGATTAGTAAATACAAATGCATAGCCATTGACCGCCATATCTAGATTGGTTTGTTTCGCTAAGAGCCAATTGACAAAATTAACAGATTCTTCGTATTGTTGGGTAGATCTTAATACACCCGCACCGGTCAAATAGTAAGGAGTTCCATCCTGAGGGAAGATCAACTTCACTGGATAGCCCTGCTTTGCATAGGCTTGACCATCGGAGTAATTGCCAATGCCTACATTAACTTCATTAAGGCTTGCTAGACGAATCGGTGTATCTAGGTACTTAGCATGCTGCGTAATATGCTCTTCTAGCGCTTTCATATAATTCAGCGCCCCCTCTTCTCCTTCGATTTCTACAAAGGAATAAAAGATGTTAGCGGCTGATTCAGCTGCCATATAGTCGGTCATCACAACCGTCCAAGGTCCTGGTTTAGCCAGGGTGGACCAGGTGGTAATAAACTGTCCCAAATGATTATAATATTGCGTATTTTGAGTAAAGATAATAGGGTCATACCAAGTTCCTACCCAAGCGCCATTATCATCTTTAAATTGAGGCGGTACTAGGTCTATGGTTTCCGAATACATACCCAAGAAGTGATGGCCCTTAGCCCCTAAGACCAAATTATCCTTAGAGGTAAGAATAATATCCCCCTCCTGGTCCAAGTAGTTAGGATTCATGCGGCGAGCCATTTGCGCGCCAGTTAAAGGCATGATTTTAACCCGAACTTGACGTTCTACTTGGTACTTATCCGCTATAAAACTAGTTAAATTATTAGGCAGGTCCGTATAGATGGTGATAGTTGCCTTAATAGGTACATCTGGACTGGCTTGGGATTGCTGGTAGGAGTACCAGAAGCCAAAGGCCATCATGAGGGCCACAAATAGGCCCAAAGCTGCCATAGAACGCCAGCGACTCATAGATGCTCTCCTCTCTCTATTTGACGCAGGAATAGTTCTTTCCTGCTAAGTTTCCTATCAATCAAGTCCTATGCCACATAGGCATTAAGGTCTTGCTTTTCCTACAAAGGTACGGCGACCATGTATAGGTTTATTCCCCTTTTTAGGACTTCCATAAAGGGTCCCATCTTCCTTAGACCGACCCATCCCCTTAGGGCTAGTATGCCGACCTTGTCCCCGCATAGGTTTACGATTAGCCTGCCCTTTATTATCACCCTTATGACGACCAATAGGGCGCGGTGGAATTAGGCACTGAGGGCCAAAGCCAATAAGATCTCGGCGGTTGGCCTTGATTAACGCTTCCTTAACCAAATCATAATTATCGTTATTGCGATACTGCATGAGGGCTCGTTGCATGGCCTTGCCCCGCCCCTTCTTCTCTACAAAAACAGGCTTACCATCTAATGGATTAATCCCTGTGTAGTACATACAAGTAGATAAAGATCCAGGGGTAGGAATAAAGTCCTGCACCTGTTCTGGATACATGCCTTGATCTCTAAGAAACTCAGCCAACTCGATAGCATCATCCAAAGTACAACCTGGATGTGAAGACATGAAATAAGGAACAAGATATTGCTTTTTTCCCAACTGACGGTTAGCTTCTTCAAACCATTGCTTAAAGGTCAAAAATTCTTCTTTACCCGCCTTACCCATCATGGTAGTAACTCGCTTAGAAATGTGTTCTGGCGCGACTTTAAGCTGACCAGATACATGGTATTGGCAGAGTTCCTTGACGAAGGCTTTATTATTATCAGCCAACACATAATCGTAGCGAAGACCGGATCGGACAAAGACCTTTTTAACCCCCTTAAGAGACCGAATTTTACGGAGGAGATTTATGTAGTCATCATGATTGGTATTGAGATTGTCACAAGGTTCTGGAGCCGCACAGGTACGACCACGGCAAGCACCATAAACAGCCTGCTTATCACAAGCTAGATGGCGGAAATTGGCTGTTGGCCCCCCCACATCGTGGATGTAACCTTTGAAGTTATCCAAAGAAATCATCCGTTTAGCCTCATCAATCAAAGATTGGTGAGAGCGATTTTGGATAATCCGACCTTGATGATTAGTAATAGCGCAGAAAGAACAAGAGCCAAAACAACCCCTGTGTGAGACCAAGGAAAACTGTACTTCCGATAAGGCTGGAACACCGCCACAGCTATCGTACTTAGGATGCCATGTCCGGGTATAAGGCAGGTCATATACATCATCCATTTCCTCTTGGGTCAATGGTAAGGCTGGCGGATTTTGCACCAGATAGCGGTTGCTATGCGCCTGCACTAGACGGCGCCCATAATAAGGGTCTTGCTCATCGTATTGGAGACGGAAGGCATCGGCAAAGGCCATCTTATCAGACTTAACCTCTTCAAAGGAAGGACAGATAACAGAATCCCCCTGAGGAATATCCTTACTAATGTAGCAAATGCCACGGATTTCCCTAAGATCTTCACGCCAAGTTCCCTTATCCAAGGCCTGCGCTATATCGACAATCTGCTTTTCTCCCATACCATAGACAAGGATGTCCGCCTTAGCATCAAAAAGAATAGATCCTCGAACTTTATCAGACCAATAGTCATAGTGAGCAAAACGGCGCAGAGATGCCTCGATGCCTCCAATAACTATCGGCACTTGAGGGAAGGCCTCTCGCATGCGGTTGGCATAGACTAAGGTAGCCCGATCTGGGCGATGACCGGCTTCTCCACCAGGGGAATAGTCATCTTCCCGTCGCACCTTCTTAGCAGCGGTAAATTTATTGAGCATGGAATCCAAGTTACCTGCTGTAACTAAGGAGGCTAAGCGAGGCTTACCCAGTTTTTTAAAAGACTCTACATCATGCCAATCGGGCTGATCGATAATCCCTACGCGATACCCTTTCTTCTCCAAATAACGACCGATGACGGCTGCTGCAAAAGAAGGGTGATCTACATAGGCGTCACCACTAATGAGGACGAAATCCAACTCATCCCAGCCTAAGGCCTTCATTTCTTCTGGCTCTGTAATTAAAAATCGTCCCATCCTACTATCCTCTTATACAATTAACCAAGCTAGAAAGGCTAGCAAGATGATCGCAATCACGCAGGTCATGAGCAAGTTGCGGCTGGATCCCAATAGGCCTTGAGATTGGGTATCTTCTACCCGTGCTAAGGCTCCTGCCCGTCCTCCTTCTAGGCTCCCATCTTCAAGAGCCGCCTGTAAGGGCATTAAGGTCTGTCCCGATTCATGTTCCTGCTTGTAAATCACGAGTAAGTGCTTACCATTAAGACCTAGAAAATTACCATAATTACGAATGAAGCCCTTTGTATATACATGACCAGGAATGATATCGTAATTGCCCTCTTCTAGGGCCTCTAAGTAAGCAGACCGGATGTGGAGACGCTGTTCCACATCCTTATATGTCAAGCCACGACGCATCCGTTCGCGCCGTAACTCTTCCCCTAATTGAGTCACGCTCCACGCTCCTTATTGCTGGGTATCCCCTTGGGATTGCCCCTTACTAAAGTAGGTTTCTTTAACTTGGGCTGGGGTCATCAAAATTTCCCGAGCCTTAGCCCCATTAGAAGGGCCAACAATTTTCATATCTTCCATCATATCAACCAAACGGGCTGCCCGGGTATAACCGATACGGAAACGCCGTTGCAACATAGACACAGAGGCTTGCCCAGTTTCCATGATGACATCTACGGCTCGTTCAAAATACTCGTCCGCCATAGGGTCTAACTTATCCTCGCTAGCTTCTTCTTGTACAGGCTCTTCCTTAGTCACTTCATCGTTATAGGAAGGTCTACCTTGTCCCTTAACGAAATCTACCAAGTGTTCTACTTCGTTATCAGAAATGAATGCCCCTTGGATGCGAACAGGCTTGTTGGCCCCAATTGGGCTAAAGAGCATATCCCCCTTACCTAAGAGTTTTTCAGCCCCGCCCACATCTAAAATAGTTCGAGAATCAATTTGAGTCGCTACAGCAAAAGAAATGCGAGATGGTACATTAGCCTTAATAAGGCCTGTAATAACATTAACCGATGGCCGTTGAGTCGCCAAGATCATATGAATCCCCGCAGCTCGTGCTTTTTGCGCCAAACGAACGATAGATTCTTCAATATCTGCTGGCGCAGTCATCATAAGGTCTGCCATTTCGTCAATAACAATCAAGACAAGAGGCATAGCTTTATCGGAATAACGTTTATTGTATTCTTCCAACTTACGGACACCCAGGGTGGCAAAGGTGCGGTAACGAGATTCCATTTCTCGTACGGCCCAGCGAAGAACAGCAGAGGCCTTCTTCATATCCGTCACCACAGGAGCCATTAAATGCGGTATATCATTATAAACAGATAGTTCTACCATTTTAGGGTCGATGAGAATCAACTTTACTTCATCAGGTTTCCGGTTAAATAAGATAGATGAAATGATAGTATTGATACAAACCGATTTACCAGATCCAGTGGAACCCGCTACTAACAGGTGAGGCATCTTAGCCAAGTCCGTAATGACAGGCTTGCCTGCAATATCCTTACCTAAGCCAACAGGAATGCCTCCTACAGCCTTTTTAAAGTCTTCGCAGTCCAAGACATCCCGCAAGTGAACTGCAGAAACAGTCTTATTCGGCACCTCAATACCTACGGCAGACTTGCCTGGAATCGGCGCTTCCATACGGATGTCCGTAGCAGCTAAGGCCATTTTTAAATCATCTGTTAGGTTGACAATCTTAGATACCCGGGTACCAGGAGCTGGTTGAATTTCATACCGTGTTACCGCCGGCCCCTGAGTAGCATTGACTACATGAGCAGTCAATCCAAAAGACTTAAGAGTTTCTTCTAAAATAGCTGCATTGTGAGCTACTTCTTCCCCCATTGCGGCTGGTCTTGCAGGCCCCTTGGAGAGAATGTCCAAGGACGGGAAGTGGTAAGGCGCCTCAATACGGCGGATTACCTCTCCGTCCTTAGAGACAGTAACGTCCGCAATATCTTGACTAGCCCCAGCAACAGTACCCAAAGGAGTACTTGGAAGCGCACCTACACAACCAGTCCCCTCTGTGGACGAGAAATGATTAGCCACAAACGGCCGTCCTTCTTCCCCTCCCTCAGCGCTTACGTAATCATCAGAATCATCGTAATCCATAGGATTAGAATCATCCTCATAATCCTCACTTTGATCCCCATAAGCATAGGATGACTCATCATCATAGTCTGCATCAGGTAGGTATTCAGGACTTGGATCTTCGTAGTCAGAATGTACATAAGTAGCCTCTTGGGCAGTCTCTTCTGGAGATTCTCCTAAAGGGCTAACTTCACCAACCGCTTCAGCTATTTCAGGCTCTATATCAGACGTCCCGATCTCAGGGCTCCCTGCTTCCACAGACCCTTTAGACAAGGTGCTCGTACCTACTGTAGCAAGGGCTGCCGCTGCAGCCTTTTGGTAGGCCGAGGGAGAATCCTCAGAAGAAGTCTTTACTCCTAAAGGCTCTTTAACCGGCTCTTGTTGGGATGGTTTTTCCTTGGAAAGATCTAAATCTTGCTCTGAGTTTTCCCCTTTGAAACTATCATCCTTAGCTTGATTATAGATAGCCCGTCTTTCCTTACGTTCCTCATTCCATTCATCAAAGCGATCTTTCACTTCATAAGCCTTGTCCACGGCCGCTTCCTTAGCGGCATTGATATGAGGTTGTGCCTTGTCCTTAGTCAGGTGCAGGCCCTTTCTAAGAGATTTGTTAGATACCACAATACCGCATACAATGATAAGGATAACATCGAGGAATATAGATCCTACATTACCAAAGATTGTCCGCAGTCCAAAGGCAATAAAACCGCCAACAAGCCCCCCATTCATAGGAAAGAAGGATGGCTCTAATTCACGGCCGTAATCCACATAAACCAAACTAATAAAGGCTAATGCAAAGAAGAAGAGAAGACCTGCTCCTAGGCGGCGACGATTGATAGATGGCCATGTATCCTTATAAAAGATACGCCAGCCCAAATAGAGGACAAAGGCCGCTACAATAAGACCACCCATGCCGAAGCCATAGCGGAAGAAGCCAGTAATAGCATCTCCCACAAAGCCCATGTCTACGCCTAAATAGCCTCCAAAGCCGATCAAGGCAAAGGCAAGCAACAAGAGGCCTCGAACCTCCTTGCGCAAAGAAAAGCCCTGTTTTGCGGTGGACTTATTTCGGCTTGCAGTTGTTTTACGACTTCTAGTCGTCTTTTTTCGAGTACTCTTTGTGCTCGTTTTTTCTCCTGCCATTCTATATCCCCTTAAGACTATAAGACTCAAAATATTGTAAATTTAGCATTTAATTATACCATATATGGTAGTTTATGAGTATAGTTTTTCATTTATTCTTAATAAAAAGGAGCTTTCTCCCCTCCCCCACCGAACCTAAGTCAGCCAAAATTTCTCGCATTAAAAATCCTCCCTCTAGGCATCTGGGTCCATAGACCCCATCTGCCCAAATAGGAGGATACGTTTCCTATGTATAAAAAGGAGTCATAACACCATAGTGAGATGACCTTATTTTTTTCTATCTTCCCAAACCTTATGAAGAATGGCTTCTTGCCCATGATCAACCGCTTGGTAATAATTAACCCCTAGCAGTTGGTCTGGTAGATACTGCTGGTCTACCCAGCCGCTAGGATGGTTATGCGGGAGGTCATACCCCTTGCCATGCCCCAATTCCTTGGCACCACTATAATGGGTATCCCGCAAATGATTCGGAACTGGACCACACTGTTTGTGACGCACATCCGACAATGCGCGATCAATAGCCAAATAGGCAGAATTTGATTTTTCTGCCAAGGCCACATAGGAAGCTGCTTCCGACAAAATAATACGCGCTTCAGGAAAACCCACCATATGAGCTGCCTGGGCTGCCGCATTGGCCACTACTAGGGCCTGTGGATCTGCTAATCCCACATCTTCAGCTGCGCAAATAAGGATACGACGAGCTATAAAATTAGGGTCCTCTCCGGCCTCTATCATGCGGGCCAAATAATGAAGGGTTGCATTAACATCCGATCCCCGCATGGATTTAATAAAGGCAGAAATAGTGTCATAATGATTATCGCCCTTCTTATCATAGGAATAGACCCGACGCCCCAAGACCTTTTCTAGCGCCTCTTGGGTCAAGGCCTCTCCTGATTTAACCATAGCAACGGCCTGTTCCAAAATATTAAGGCCCATACGAGCATCCCCATTTACAAAGGCACCAATGGTCAAGAGAACCTCTTGATCAGCGGTAACACCTTTAGCGCCTAGCCCCCTATCGGAATCTTCCAAGGCCCGGCGCAAAAGTCTTCCTATGGCCTCTGGACTCAAACTTTCAAGGGTAATAAGGCGGAGGCGACTCAAGAGGGCCCTATTAACTTCAAAGAAAGGATTTTCCGTCGTAGCCCCGATAAGAACGATTGTCCCATCTTCCACACAAGGCAAAAGGACATCTTGTTGTCCTTTATTAAAACGGTGTATTTCGTCCAGAAAAAGGATAGTTCGCTGTTGAAAAGACCGGATATATTTTTTGGCCTCTTCAATGACGGACCGCAATTCAGAAATACCCGTATTGGTCGCATTCAATTGTACAAAACGGCTATGACTCATAGCCGCTATAATCCCTGCCAAGGTCGTTTTTCCCGTCCCAGAGGGCCCATAAAAGAGCATGGAAGGAATAGTATCTTGATCCAGCATGGCCCGCAAAAAGCTTCCCTTGCCAACAGCCTTATCCTGTCCATAAAAATCATCCAAACTAGTTGGTCTCATACGAACTGCCAAAGGTTCAAAGGCACGGCTTTGCAAGTCATCAAATAAGCTGTCCATCTATATCTCCTAACTAAAAAAACCGCTTCAAGAGCGGTTAGAAATAAGCCCCACCGTGCCGTTTGCAACGCTGACTTTTGATCCTGCGTACAGCAAGATCGGAAGAG